>CAJKQK010000071.1 GCA_905202055.1 uncultured Oxalobacter sp. | reverse complement strand
CTTGCCGTACCGGCAAGCCACGGCGATCATGTCGGCAAAATGCGCGTCTTTTTTCGCGCCCTGCCCGACATTTCCCGGATTGATCCGGTATTTCGAGAGTGCTATTGCACAATCGGGAAATTGCGTGAGCAACAAATGGCCGTTGTAATGAAAATCACCGACCATGGGAACGTCAATTCCTGCCGCATCCAGTTTTTCCCTGATAACGGGCACCGCCGCGGCTGCCTCGGGTGTATTGACAGTCAACCGCACCAGTTCCGAACCGGCTTTCGCCAGTTCCATTATCTGTTCGACAGTCGCATCGACATCGTCAGTGGCTGTATTGGTCATCGACTGGACGACAACCGGCGCGCCGTTACCGATCACGACTGTTTTTTTTCCCTGTCTGACGTTGACGCCAAACGTTTTCTTTCTTGGCGCGATACCGGACACAACTGCTTTGCTAAGAGATTTCATCAAACTACTTCAATGTCACTTTCGCCACGGAATTGCTTGTATTGGAAGCCAGATCAACCGGAGTGCCCTTGAATTCCATGTTGACACCCGGCGCGAAACCGACAATAACCGTTACCGGTTCTGTCACCTCAAGCTGCCGTTTTTCACCCGGTTTACCGATGTATTCCGCGATGACCGAACCGTCTTTTTTCTGGATCTGCAGCCAGGATTTTTCCCTGAAGTTGACGACAAGCAGCGATCCTTTTTCTGCAGCTGCCTGTGCTGCCACGACAGGAGCATTTTGGGGTGTTGGTGTCTGGACAGGAGCATTGGCCTGATTCGTTTGTCCTGCCGTATTGGCTGCAGCCTGATCTGCAGGTTTGGCTTCAGGCGTCGCCTGATCGCCTGCCGGTGATACAGCGTCTTTCGTTCCGGTTGCCGGTACAGGAGCCGATACAGGTGCAACAGCCGGGGTTGCCTTGTCAGCTGATTCTTTCTTGAATTTGTCCATAAAACTGAAAAAATTCATATTCGACGCGACAACCAGTACTCCGACAACAATAATCACGAGAATGGCTATCTTGCCGGAATTCCCCCGTTTTTTCCGGAAAGGTTCCCGGTTTTTCACAAAAGGTTCGGCCGATTTTCCCTGGGATGCACCCGCAGGTGCAGAGGTCTTTTTCTTGTCCGCAAAAGAAGCGACCAGTGGTTCCGGGTCCATCTGGAGAATCCGCGCATAGGCCCTGACAAAACCCCTGGCCGTGGCCATGCCGTGCAAGGCCTCATAATCATCGGCTTCAAGAAAACGGACCTGCCGTACCGACATTTTCAGCCGGGAAGCAATCTGCTCTTCCGAAATGCCTGCGGCAATCCGTCTGGCACCCAGAATGGCTCCCGGTTTTTGGGGTTGTGCTGATTCTGCGGATGGGGCCACGTCGTTACCGGGCTGTGGTAATGAATCTTTTTCAGGGTTGGAGGGATCGTTTTCCATTTGTTTTGATTGTTCGTTATCCATTTACCACTCCATCATAAAAAAGGCACACTCTTCAATCGTGAGATACTTCAATTTATTTCAAAATAAATTTTCCCTGTCCCTGAAGAGCCGTCTAGCAATTGTTCTGAAACCGGTAATTCCCGATGATCGCTTTCGGATCGATTTTATTTTCCACCATCCGTTCCTGTATTCGCGTCCTGTCCTTTATCTCGCCAGCCAGAAGACCGCAAGCTGCCTCGATATCTTCGCCCCGTGATTTTCGTACGGTCGTTACAATTCCGGCATCCAGCAGAATCTTTGCAAAAGACTGGATACGAGCGTCAGTTGATCTCTTCAGACCCGGCATTGGAATGGAATTGAACGGAATCAGGTTCAATTTGCATGATACCGGATTCGATCCGTGTTTAACCAGCTTCACGAGTTCTTTGGCGTGCTCGTCCGTATCATTTATGCCATCGAGCATGCAATATTCAAATGTAATGAAATCACGCGGTGCATAATCAAGATAACGCCGACATGCTGCCATCAATTCCCCAAGTGGATGTTTTTTGTTCAGTGGAACCAGATGATCACGCAAGTTATCGTTCGGCGCATGAAGGGAAACCGCGAGTGCCACCGGACATTCCCTGGCCAGACGGTCGATCATCGGAACGACGCCGCTCGTTGAAACCGTGACACGCCGTCTTGATAAACCATAGGCATTGTCGTCCAGCATCAGTTTGAGGGCACTGACGCTGGCATCGAAATTGAACAGGGGCTCTCCCATCCCCATCATGACGACATTCGATATCTGTCTTTCGTCTTTGGCGTCGGTCAGACCTTTGGATTTTCGAACGGCAAACTCGGCCATCCACAATTGCCCGATAATTTCCGCTGTCGTCAGGTTACGTGAAAAACCCTGCTTCCCCGTCGAACAAAAAAGACAATTGACTGCACAACCTGCCTGTGTGGAAACGCAGAGTGTACCGCGGGTCTCTTCAGGGATGAATACCGTTTCAATCGCATTGCCCGCTCCGACATCAAGGAGCCATTTTCGTGTCCCGTCGGTTGAAACCGTATCTTTGAGAATGTCAGGTGCTTTCACTTCGGCACACAACTCCAGCTTGCCCCGCAGCGATTTGGCCAGATCGGTCATTTCGGAAAAATCACCGACGCCGAACTGGTGAATCCAGCGTTGCAACTGTTTGGCACGAAACGGTTTTTCGTTCAGCTTTTGGCAATACTCCACGAGCTGGACCGGACTAAAGCCAAGGAGGTTGGTTCGTGCGTCAGTCATGTGAATGTCCTGCAAAACTTTTTTTGCGTCCGGTTTGCACCGGACGCAAAATTCTGAAGCAATATTAGCGAGCGCAAATCTGCATGGATGGGAAGAAATAGGCAATTTCAACCGCAGCCGTTTCAGGAGCGTCGGAACCATGAACCGCATTGGCGTCAATGGAATCGGCGAAGTCGGCACGAATCGTTCCCTTGTCCGCTTTTTTAGGATCGGTTGCACCCATCAGTTCACGATTTTTGAGAATGGCATTTTCTCCTTCCAGAACCTGAACCATGACAGGGCCGGAAATCATGAATTCGACGAGATCCTTGAAGAAAGGACGTTCTTTGTGAACAGCATAAAAACCTTCGGCTTCTGCACGGGACAATTGCATCATGCGGGCTGCAATGATTTTCAGGCCGGCATTTTCAAAGCGGGAATAAATCTGTCCGATGACGTTTTTAGCAACTGCATCAGGCTTTACGATAGACAAGGTACGTTCGACTGCCATTTGATAAAACTCCAATAAAAATAGAAAAAAATCGGAAAAACGAGTCAGCTTTTCATTTTATCATGGAAGATTATCAAATAAGCGGAAGATTTAGACTCTCATTCAATCGTTTACCTGTGCTTTACTTCACAGCCGGTTTGACGGGAACGTAGCGGATCAGGTTGTTTCGCGCCACCAGCAAAACGACTGTTTTCGCCTTCCCCGTTTTGGCAAGCTGGTTCTGGAATTCCTGTCGGTCGGTCACGTCACTGTTATTGATTCGCAAAATAACATCGCCTTTTCTGATGCCGCTTTCAAAAGCGGGGTTGGCCGAAGCAGTCACGACTACCCCGTGATTGATCCCAAGCCGTTTCTTCTGGGGAGCAGTCAGATCGGCTACCTGCAATCCCAATACTGAAGAAGAAAGCGAGTCACCCTGTTGCGAAGACGAATATCCATTTTTAGCAGCAGGCTTATCCAGTTCGGCCCGGGAAATGGTAACAGGGAGGACAAGCGATTTTCCTTTGCGGAGAATTGTCAGACTGGCCTTCGTTCCCGGAACACTCTCCCCTACCAGCCTTGGCAATTCCGACATTTTCTCAATCGCATGATGATTGAACCTGAGAATGATATCGCCAGCCTCAACACCTGCCTTTTCTGCAGCGGAACCTTTTTCGACCCGAGCTACCATCACCCCCTTGTCATTGGGCAAATTCATGGCTTTGGCTGTCTCGCCGGAGACTGCCGCAACCTGTATGCCTATCTGGCCTCGCGTCACCTTGCCGGTTTTTTTCAACTGTTCCGAGACCCTCAGGGCTTCATCGATGGGAATCGCAAAGGAGATGCCCATGTAGCCGCCGGAACGGCTGTAAATCTGGGAATTGATCCCGATGGCTTCGCCAGCCATGTTGATGAGCGGACCACCCGAATTTCCCGGATTGACGGCGACGTCGGTCTGGATCAGCGGAAGATAATCGCCTGTATCGCGTGCTTTCGCGGAAATGATGCCCGCCGTAACGGTATTTTCAAGAGCGAAAGGGGAACCGATCGCCAGTACCCATTCCCCCACCCTGATTTTGGCCGAATTGCCGGTTTTGAGGACAGGGAGACTGTTTCCCTCGATTTTCAGCAGCGCAACATCAGTCCGTTTGTCAGAACCAATGATTTTTGCCCTGAATTCACGGTTATCCGTCAGCCTGACAAAGACTTCATCGGCATTGTCGATGACATGATGGTTCGTCAGGATATAGCCATCGGCAGTAATGATGAAACCGGAACCCATTCCACGGCGAACCTGCTCCTGCGGCTGCCTGTCGGGAGTACGGCCGTCAGGTGCCGGAATGCCAAAAAAACGGAACAGGTATTCCTGAAAATCCTGATCCATATCCATTGCAGGGTTTCGCCGTGCCTGGATTTTTTCAACCGTTCTGATATTTACTACGGCAGGGCCGACTTTTTCAACCAGCGTCGTCAGATCAGGCAAACCATTGAGCATGCCAGCCGAAGCGGCTGGAGCAGGCATCAATGGCACAGCCAAAACACATACACCAGTCAAAATCAACAAAAATCGTTTTATAAAAGAGATTAAAGTTTTTTGCATAGTAATCAATTATGAAAAAATCAGATAATCAGCAAGAAAATGAATTCGGTGTTAATTTACCGTGAAATAGGCTTCCTTTGCACCATTCATCATTTTTTTTGCAATCACAACCGGAACGGTAAATTCTCTCCCCGACCGCCAGATTCGCAAATGCACTATTTCGCCCGGTTTGCTATCCCCGGTCAATCTGATCAGTTCCAGTGGATGATAAACAGGATGGCTATTGAATTGCAGAATAATATCCCGGGGTTCAATCCCGGCTCTTTCTGCCGGCGTTCCTTTTTTGATGCCGTCAACAAACACTCCGTTAGGATATGCAAAATGCATACTTTTTGCCAGTCGGGTATCCATTGCGGACGTAGTCATTCCAATGTACCCACGAGTCACGCTTCCGCTCATCTTTAATTCTTTGGCAATTTTCAAGGCATCATCAATTGGAATGGCAAGGGAAATACCGGCAAAGCCTCCGCTTTTGCTGACTATTCGCGTATTTATGCCTATCACTTCGCCTGCCATATTGATAGCGGGGCCACCTGAATTTCCAGGATTGACTGCCACATCCATTTGAATGAACGGCAGATATTCTCCTCTGTCTCTCGATTTATTGGAGACAACTCCAAAAGAAACCGAATCTTCCATAAAACGGGGCGAACCGATGGCTACTACCCACTGACCCGCTTTCACATTTGCCGATTTTCCCATTTTCAGATAAGGCAAATCGCTCCTGCTGCTGATTTTAAGCAAAGCGACATCAGTCGTTTTATCCGCTCCCAACAACCTGGCCTTGAAATAGCGGTTGTCTTTCAACTTCACAACAAGTTCATCCGCTCCTTCCACAACATGCTGATTGGTCAGGATATAACCGTCGGGAGAAATAATGAACCCCGAACCGCCAGAAGCGAGTATTTTCTCCTTTTCCTCATCAGGCAAAGTCTCCCCTTTCCGGTCATTTTCCGCTCCGAAAACCCGCGATACAAATTCCAGGAAACTTTCCGGTTTGCGCCTCGGTTGAACATTGACGTTATTCATGATGAAAACAACAGCAGGAGACGTTTTTTCAACAAGCGGAGTCAGATCAGGCATTCCATTTGCTGCTACAGGTGCGGAAAAAACATTTCCAGCGGACAATACCATAATAGACAAACCGAAGCATACTCGTGCAAATTGCCTGACGAAATGGAAAAGATTCATTTGCAAAATTGGAAAACAAGCCATTGATGACTTTCAGGATTTTCCCACAAAAAACTCTGGACAGGAGATGCTTCAAGACAATCCTGACTCAAGGATTGAGACATTGACCCAATTTGAACTCGATCGTGTCTCTTATGGCATCCAGTGTTTCGAAACGTTTCCGGTACAGACTTCTTTTGCTTGACTTGATCTCTTCCATGCTCTTTCTCGATTCAGTCAGGGGTAATCTGTAAAAACGTTTGTCCACCGCTGGCACGCCATCCACCTCGTCCCAGAAATCGTTCAGGGAAATTTTCAGTTTCCGGTCGAGACGGATATGATTGTTTGCATAATAACCGGTATCGGACACGGCATAAATCGACGAGACACCCAACACATTTGCAATGCTCTGGATACCAAACAGAATAAGGTTTTTAGTCCGATAACCGTGGAAATGTTTTGTCATTTGACGGATGATGTCCAGAGCGTTTTCCGTGTTGGAACCCTGTATGGCACCTATCCACAAGGCCGGACTTTCATCGGCAGGATCAGGTGCAAACCAGAAAACGATCTGATACAAAACGATATTGTCCAGACTGAGCACGAGGGAAAGAAGCCCTTCTTTCTTTTGGCCCGGTGAAAATATCAGGCGAAAAATCAGATTCTTGTCCTCATACATTCCTTCCCATAATTTCAGCCCGTCTTCCAGATATAGCTCTCTGACAGTTTTATTGTCAAGCCTGCTCTCCAGATAGTCGAAATGATTTTCGATTATCTGAAAACGTTCGTCAAATGAAGATTTTTTGTAAAAGAACTGTCTTGTAGCCTGTTCATAAAAAAATGGCAACCTGGACGAAAGCTCTTTTTTGAGAGAGGTTCTCTGAAAAAATTCAAACAACTCTTCCATTTTTTTATTGTGTGTCAGTGTCCTGAACAAAAACACGACCATCCGCTTGTATTCCTTGAAACGCGACGTATCGTAAATCTGTTTACTGATTGGTATGTATCTTTTCACTTTTTTCTTTTAATGGAAGCGTTATCAACTCTGCCCTGATCAAACAGCAGGTCCGGTTTTGAAATGACAGATCGTGTACCAACCATACTCATCATGGAATAAGCAAAAACACGCCCATCATTTTAGCCAGTTGCTTTGGAAGAGAATTATATAACACAGAAAACCGCACGCCGATGGATACAGCGTGGGATAAGTGAAAATTGCCTGGGCGGTAACTTGAATATTACTTTTCCAACAGAACAAAGTCCGGTCAAAAATCAGATGACAGATTCTTCTTTTACAGGATCGTCTTTAACGCAACCAGCCTCCGGTATAGTGCCTGGTCTGGCCGATTGCACAGGAAAACCGGAATATTCCTTCTTCATCGCTTCTTTCAGGCGAGCCTGAAACTGGTCGCTGACATGGATTTGCGACTGTCTGTATTGAATGGACTCACCAATGACCCTGTAAACATTGACGAGTTCTTTCAATTCATATCTGTCTTCGTTTTGGAGCAGTTCCGATTCCTTTTCATCCAATTCGCTGTCAACGAACGCGGATATCAATTCCTTTTTCATTTCCCGATATCTTTCTGACAATATTATTTTTATTTTTTACCATCTTTGATCCATTCCGGTTCCCAACAACGGCCTGAGCCGGACTGCTATCGATTCACGGGCACGGAAAATCCGGCTTCTGACTGTCCCGATAGGACATTCCATAATGACGGCAATTTCGTCATAACTCAGCCCTTCCATCTCCCGGAGCGAAAGAGCAACCCGCAAGTCTTCCGGCAATTCGTCCATTGCAATATTAACTGTTTCGGCAATTTGTTTGGATGCCAGCATGGATTCCGGCGTATTTATATCCCGCAGGTTTTCACCTTCTTCAAAAGCCTCGACCTGCTCGGCTGTCGTATCGGTTGATGTAGGAACCCTTCTTCCCTGATTATCGAGAAAATTCTTGGCCGTATTGATACCGATCCTGTATAGCCAGGTATAAAAAGCGGAATCGCCCCTGAATTGGTGGAGAGCGCGATAAGCCTTGATGAAAGTTTCCTGTACAACGTCTTCAGCTTCCGTTTGATTGGAAACCAAACGCAATACCAGCCTGAACAGTTTTCGCTGGTATTTGGTGACCAACAGGTCGAAGGCCATCTTGTCACCCTGCTGGACACGCTCGACAAGCCGTTTATCTATCTCACGTTCAGTTGTCACAATCGAATACCCCGTTATGTTGCAACCGTCCGTAACTCTTTAGAGTTACCGGTTTGCAATAAGTTCACAAAATTTCATTTTTTTTATGCAATTTTTCTGTGAGCTTCAATCCATCGAATGGAGGTATATAAAGATTTGAATTGCCCTTCCGTCAGGCAATCCCGGCATATCAGGACTTTGGCCTTTTTCCCGTTTTCCGCTTTCAATTGCAAAATCATGAAAGTTGGCCATATCGTTGAATTTTCCGACAACTCCCAGGCCTCGGTGAAAACCGGAGAACGGACGTCCTCTGACGATGGTGTTGAAACACTTCTCCTATATTCCTTCAAGCGTATTTGTCCGTTTCCGGAAATATCAATCAGAAGCGTTTTTCTTGACCTGAAATAGATAAAAATAAGATGGAAAGCGGTCAAAAACATCAGGAGCGCCAGCCATTGGTGCACGAGATCATCGAAATTGCCGATTTTTCCCAGACTGATCAAAAGACCGGTCAGGAAAAAAACGGCTGCAAAACCGAGATGAAAAAAAGAAAAAACCGGAGAAGGCCTGATCTCCGCAGATATGGCTATCGACATGAGGACCGTACTTTAAATGCTTTTCAAACGACTATAAATGACAAAAGCCACATTCACAACAAGTGAATGTGGCTTTAAAAAGGCAAAAACGATCAGATCTTACCGAAGATCAGCGATCCGTTTGTCCCGCCGAAACCAAACGAGTTCTTCAGGGCATAATCAATTTTCATGTCTCTGGCTGTATTGGCACAGTAATCCAGATCACAAAGAGGATCCTGATTGAAAATATTGATCGTTGGAGGCGCAACCTGATTATAAACAGCCAGTGCCGTAATAACCGATTCCAGACCGCCCGCGCCACCCAGAAGATGACCAACCATGGATTTGGAAGAACTGATGACAACGTTTTTGGCATGTTCACCCAGAGTCCGTTTAACTGCAGTCGTTTCGGCAATGTCACCCAGCGGAGTCGATGTGCCGTGTGCATTGATGTAATTGACCTGATCAGGATTGATCTGGGCATCGTTGATCGCATTGACCATACAGGTGCTTGCGCCACTGCCATCTTCCAGCGGAGCTGTCATATGGTTCGCATCGGCGCTCATGCCGAAGCCGACAATTTCCGCATAGATCCTCGCGCCACGTGCCCTGGCATGTTCATATTCTTCCAGAACAAGCACACCGGCACCTTCACCCAGAACAAAGCCATCCCTTTCCTTATCCCAGGGTCTGGAAGCCGTTGCCGGATCGTCATTTCTCGAAGAAAGGGCGCGGGCAGCGGCAAAGCCTCCCAGACCCAATGGAGAAATGGTCGATTCCGAGCCACCTGCGACCATAACGTCCGCATCACCATAAGCGATGAGTCGTGCGCCGAAACCGATGGAATGCAAACCGGTTGAACATGCGGTGACGATCGACAGGTTCGGCCCTTTCAAACCATAACGGATAGAAAGAAAACCGGAAATCATATTGATGATCGAAGACGGCACGAAGAACGGGCTGATGCGGCGTGGGCCGCGCTTTTCCAGTTCTCCATGCGTTTGTTCGATCATGGGCAAACCACCGATGCCCGATCCAATATTGACACCGATACGGCCTGCATTTTCGTCCGTAACGACCAGACCACTATCTTCGATTGCCTGGATACCTGCAGCCATTCCATAATGAATGAAGGTATCCATATGACGTGATTCTTTGCCTGGAATATATTTTTCCAGCGGGAAATCTTTTACTTCGCCTGCAAAAGTCGTGCTGAAAGCAGATGCATCGAACCGCGTAATGGGTCCAATACCGGATTTACCCGATGTTACTGCATCCCACATTTCAGCTACAGTATTACCTACAGGCGAAATACATCCCAGTCCGGTAATCACGACCCGGCGTTGTCCCATACGGCTCAAGCTGCTCTCCCTGTTTCTAGATTAGATTAGGACTGCATGTTTTTGGTTGCATAATCGACGGCCTGTTGAACAGTCGTGATTTTTTCAGCCTGTTCGTCCGGAATTTCAATTTCAAATTCGTCTTCCAGTGCCATGACGAGTTCTACGGTATCAAGCGAATCAGCACCCAGATCATCTACGAAAGACGATTCCAGTTTGATTTCGTCTTCAGCAACACCCAGTTGCTCAGCAACGATTTTCTTTACGCGTTGTTCGATATCGGACATTTGTTGGCTCCAAGTTATAAAAAAATAGTAATTTATATAAAAATTTGTAGAAAAAGTGCGCGCATTTTAGCAGGTTTGCGCAAAAAAATTCACTT
>CAJKQK010000070.1 GCA_905202055.1 uncultured Oxalobacter sp. | reverse complement strand
GGTTCGGATTGAAGGCCTGTTGAGGAAATCGCCATCACGGAAAATTCGTAAACCGCTTCATCCAGACCGTAAATATCGATGGACGGGTCACGGGTATTCAGTGTCGTCCAGGTACCGTTTTCCTTGCGGTAGGCGAATTCGAAACGGTGAGCGTCACTCGTCCATGATACCGTCGCACGGATACCGAAGGAACGGATACCGACGACGTACAGCGATTCGTTGACGTCGATGTTAACCGGTGGCTTCGGTCTCGGTTCACTGACACTCTCCGGCTTCGACGTGATGCGCACGGCGTTGTCGATATAGTCGAATTTGCCCGGTTCATATTGAATGGCGGAGATGTCGTACGTCAGCCCGTCTTTTTCGGTAATGGACATGATCCGGTACATCGGTGCGGCCAGATCGATGCTGTCCACGAACCAGACGGCATTTTCAACAGGGAGTGTCGTCCAGTCGGCATTGACGGTGATGCTGTCTTCCACGACTCTGACGACGTTACGGGTTTCCGTTTCCCCTGTCGGCAATATGACGGTCAGTTTGTCGCCGACCGTTACGGTCGGTGCCTTGTCGAGTACGACGACACGGCCCGATGCCGATTTGATGCGGCCTGCATTGCGGCGTCCCATACGGTGAGGGTCGGCGACACGGACAATCTGTCCCGGCAAGGCAATGGCACCGTCAAGGCCGACGGAAAAACTGATGGTTCCGGTTTCCAGCCGGGAGGTGACAAGAGCCCAGTGTCCCCGTCGCTGTGCCTCGCCCTGCGAGGTACATCCGAACGCCGTGATTTCGAGCTGCTGGACGCCATAGCGTTTGATCCCTTCGTCGTCGGACACATATTCGACTTTGGCCCGGTAAAAATCGGCCGGGTCGTTCCAGCTGACGAGCGCGACGGTATAGCGCGTCTTGCGGCTGGTACCGATGCGGGTGAATTTGCCGTCGATCACGTTGGCCGCCGTATAGGTATAGACCGGTTCGACAGGCATATCGGACGATGCCGTAATGTTGCTGCCTGCCCAGTAGGTAATGCCCCTGAAAATGGAGGCGATGTCCTGCAGGACGGCATACGCTTCTTTACGGGACTGGATATAGACGTTACACGTAAAACGGGGCTCATAGCCTCCCTTGCCGTCCGGGACCATCTGGTCGGCGTACCGGGCAATCCGGTAAAGCGACCATTTGTCGATCTGTATATCCGGGACAAGATGGCCAAGACCGTACCGGTCATTCAAAACAAGATCGTAAAAAACCCATGCCGGATTGTTGCTCCATGCCGGTTTGAAGGTGCCGTCCCAGTCCCCGTCACAAGTCCGCTTTTCGGGATCGTAATTGGAAGGGACCCTGATGATTTTCAGGTACATGTCGTAAGCGCGTACCGGGATGCTCTGGAACTGTGATGCGTCGACCTGTACACCGACGATGGCGCTCATCGGATAGCGCAATTTGGCGTCGATCACCTCCGTATAGGAAACGACAGACGTTCTGTCCGAGGTAGTCTGGCTGTTGGCGTTGGCGGTCAGGCGCCGTACCCGGACGGACCAGCCACTGTTTGCTTTCGGCAGCTCGATACGGTGAGTCCGTTCATATTTGCTGGTCGTTTTGCCGTCAAAGGCCGTTTTCAGCACTTCGACAAAACTGCCCTGATCCGTCGAGATGTCGATGGCATACTCCACACGGTAGCCGTTGATATCGCCATTGGAGGTATTGGCTTTTGAAAGGCCGTCTGCAGAAAGGCGAACACGGATAGCGGACAATTGCACATTGTTGATGGCGTGTATCCAGGGTTGTTTTGAAGTCAGTTCGACGCCGACTCCGATTTCATTTTCAACTGCGGGAAAACCGGAAATATGTTCCTGATCCTGCGTCCCGGCACGAAAGTCGACCGAGACGCCCCTGAAATTCAGGGAGCCATCCGGGTTGGCCAGTGGCGTCTCGTCCAGATAGATAGACTGGAGTCCGTTGGCCAACCCTTTGATTTCGCCTTCAGCGACGAGATCCAGAACGCGTGCATACGCGGTACTGTGCAGGTTGTCCGTCTGTTCGACAGGCGTATGGGAACTGCCCCCGCCTTTTTTGTAACCGATAATATTCATTTTTGATCCATTGCGTATATGCCGGCAGAGATGACTGCCGAACCGACTATCATTCGTCCGTACCCTACCGGAACCGGATTTCCCTGTGCCGTGGTATTGACGGCCCCGTTGAAGGCGTAAGACGCGCCGTTTTCAACATTGTCTCTGGTCGAGAGGCCTTTCATTTGTGGCGAAAGCAGTTGCAGGACACCCCCCATCATCATCGACATCTCCATCATGGCGGTCACGCCAATCCAGCTTTCTGCCTTGAGCGCTTCCGACAGGCTGCCGAGGGAAGTAAAAGAACCTTGTGCCCACATGGCGAAAACCATCAGTGCGGCACCCAGAATGATCTGGAATATCCCGCCTTTGGATGCGCCTTGCAAAACCGGAGCGATCCGGATGTCATCCTTGCCGGCGGGATCGGCCAGCTCTTCCTGACGAATGTTCTTTTTTCCCAGAAATACGGCGTAATCGACGCCCCTGTCCCGGCTCGTCATCAACTCGCGTTCGAAACCGGGTCTGGTCATGCACAGGGCCCGGACGGCTTCGGCTGCACTGGCGACTGCCAGACGGTGAATCCGGCCGAACCGCGTGCCCAGTTTTCCGTATAAACGTATTGTTTTTAATGGTGTCATTTTTCACCCGTAAAAAACCCGCGTTTCGCGGGTATGTTGTGCGCTGGCAGGCATTGCCTGTACGCAGGAATGAATGGTTCAAAGCCGGTCGGCACTGTAAATCCCTGCCGAGATGACGGCAGAACCGATAATCATGCGCCCGTATCCCACCGGAACCGGATTGCCTTGTGCCGTGGTATTGACGGGGCCGTTAAAGGTGTAGGAAGCGCCGTTTTTAGGCCTGTCTCTGGCTGAAAGTCCTTTGGGTGTCAGCATTTCGGTAATGCCTGTCATCGCCAGTGACATACCAAGACCTTTTGCCGCCACGGCAAGAACTTCACCCCATACCCCCCATGTCGCCGGGATGTAAAATGAAACCACGACCAGTACCACGCCGAGTATGATTTTGAAAATGGAGCCGAAACCCGCCCCCTGCAATACCGGAGCGATCCGGATTTCGCGTTCTTCAGCCTCTTCGGCCAGCTGCTCTTGCCTCAGATTCTTCTTGCCCAGAAACACGGCATATCCAATCCCCCTGTCCCGGCTGGTCATCAATTCCCGCTCAAAACCGGGCCGCAATGCACACAAGGCGCGGACGGCTTCTGCCGCACTGTTGACGGCAAGCCGGTGCAGGCGGCCGAATTTGGTGCCGAGCTTGCCGTACAGCCTTATTGTTTTTAATGAAGTCATCGTTCACCCATAAAAAAAGCCCGCGTGACGCGGGCTGTTGATCCTGATGCCGCAAAAACAGGACAGCCCCCGTTTCCCCGATGCGTGTTGAAAACCGGTTTGCACGAATGGCACCATATCCTGCCTTTACGGCAAAATCTCTTGCGATACCGACATGCATTTCACTGTTCATCGCCATAACGTACCACTGCCCGGGTGACGTCTTTCCAGTAACCGCCATAGACATCCCTGCTGGACAATCTTCCGTAAAGATGGTGCAACATCATGCCTTCCCCCAGATAAATGGCGGCATGATTGGCCTCATACGCCCTTACCTGCATGAGAATGACATCGCCCTCTTCCAGTTCGCCGTGGACGGGATAAAAACCGGCGTCGGCATAATGTTTCATATACAGGTCTTCCCCGCGTTCCCACCAGCCTTCCGTCCGCTCGAAATTTCTCAGGGCAATGCCCCGTTCGCGGGCATACCAGTCGCGGATGAGCTGATAGCAGTCGTTGACTCCGTGCGAAAATTCCCGTCCGACCAGAGGCGCCTCGTAGCCGCATGGCTCGAACGTGACGATATCGCCTGCCACCGGCTTGCCCTCCGCATCCGACACATGGACAATATGCCAGGTCAGGCCGCTGGCCTCGCATGCCGTTTTGTCGGCTTCGCTTGGAATGGCCGGGACGTTCGGATGGGAGTGGACGACAGCAATGATTTCCCCTTTTTCCTCGGCATTCGCATAGTCCCGGCAAGAGAGGATGAACTGTTCGTCACTACCTGCCATATTGCGGCACGGAAGGTATTTTTCCCTGCCGCGAATGACACAAAGCAGGCCGCACGCTTCTTTCGGAAATTCTTTCTCCGCGTGCGCGCGTATGGCGTCTATCGTTTGTGGCGTCATATCAGCTCCTGATCAGATCCGCAGCCGGAAAACTGCCGAACGGCAACGGGTTGTGTTCGCCGAAACGGCACTTGCAGGAAGTCAGTCGTCCTCCGCACTGATCCAGCTTCGGATCGGTGACGGGTTTGTCGTTTTTGTCGAAACAGGCCTCTCCGGTATAGCCGCAATAGGGCCCGCGATACCCTCCGCTGGAAAGCCACCAGCAGACGTTGGCGACAATTTGCCTGCGAGGCAATTTGACACCGTTGAAATCCAGTGCACTGGACAACTCGAACTGGACGATATCGTTGCTTTCGGCTTTTTTCTGCTCGATGTACCAGAGTTCGCTGGCAAAGGCCTCGTTCGGGTCGGCGTCCGGATTGCCGTCAGGGAAGTTTTTCGCGTCCAGATATTTGCCCAGTGTCGTATGCCGGAACAGTTTCGCACCGACCAGATCGTCGAAATAGACGCATAAGGCGGATATGGAACCATCCACATTACCCAGGGTAAGAACAGGTGCGGGCTGCTGTGCCTCCCCTGTTCTGGCAAACCCTTCCGCCTGAATCGGCCAGGCCGAATATTCCTTGCCCTGCCACCAGATCTCTCCTGTCTGGTACCCGTGAAACCGGAAATAATCCCCGCCGATTCCACTGGCATCCAGTTCGAACAACTGAACTTTTTCACCGGGTTCCAAACCCTGAATATCTGCTGTAATCATGATCAGAATGCCTGTTCAAAAACGGTCGATAACGTATAAATGTCGCCACCGAGCGGGGTTAGGGTGATATCGAAAGAACGGAACATGCCCTTTTCGCCCATCGGAGGCGTCCAGTAAAACGCCTGATAGCCTGCATGACGGTCGAGAAAATCCCTGATCGGTTTGATTTCCTCTTTCGTTCCGGTGAACGACACGGGCCAGGATTCGATGTGGTTGTTGATGCCATCTGCGGCGACCTGTTGGTACCCATCGCCGAACTGGGCCGACTGGACACGGTATTTTTTCGTTCCGTTACTGCCTGCCAGAGGCGTCCATGTGAAAGTTTCTTTTACGCTCATGCCACACCCATTCTCATGTTCCAGATCAGGCCGCCCTGACGCATTTCGCGCGCAATGACCGCCCGTGTCTGGTCGTTAATCATATCGGCCAGCTGCCGCTGCGAGCTGCCGCCGCCATCACTTTTCTGGTTCGATGTGCCATCACTGGCAACGGAAATGCTGGTATTGATGTTGATGCCGCCACCGGATACGCCACCATTATTGGCAAGGCCCCGGATGACATCGGCATACTGTGCAGGAAGAACCATTTCCTTTTCATGAAGCTGGGTCAGTGGATTGACTCCGGCAGGGACGTCGAAACCGGCTGCACCGGAAGGAGTGAATCTGAAACCTGTCGAAGACAGGCCACTGCTACTGCCCATAAGGTCGCCAAAACTTCCCATGCCCCAGTTATCAGAGACATTAGGCTGGAAATTTGCCGTTCCTGATGTTTGATTCGTGCCACCGCCAAAAAATGATACTGCTGAACCAAGCAAAAACTGCGCCAGTCCGGCAATGGCCGCCTTTGCCTGAATTTTCATGATGTCAGAAATGATGGATTTGGCCAGATCGCTGAAATTCAGCTTGCCCGTCGTCACGAATTTGACCAATGCATCAGATGAACTTTTCAGCGCAACGGACATGGAATCGTAAATCCGTTTGTTGGCTTGCTCAGCGCTGCCACCAAAATCCTCTATCGCCTTTTGCATGATCTCAACGGTGGATTTGTCTTTCAGGCTGTCTGCATTTTCCTTTTTATTTTCCCTGGCCTTGTCATCCTTTGCTCCTGCACCGGCACCAGCCCCTTGTGCCTGATTATTAGCGGTACTATTGTCTTTCTTCTTTTCTTCCAGCCCCAACACTTTCAGAAGAGCGCTCCCGATTCCGTCAGCCAGTTTTTTGGACAGGCTGGAAATCACATTATCCAATGGTCCACTTTTGGCGCCGTCGCCGTTTTTGGCACCGGCGCCAGCATCGGATTTACCCGCTGCCGCGCCCTGTTTGTCTTTCGCCAGTGACTGCTTTACCAGTTGCTGCATCGCCTTCGAATCGGCAACCAGTTTCTGGAGAGACGCTTCCATTTTGATCACGCACTGGCGCACGTCGACCATACCTGTCTCCATCTTTTGCATGTACTGGTCAGATGATATTGACATATGTTTTTCCTCCCAAACCCGCCAAAAGCGTGTTTGATCAACTGTTATTCATGAATAATGAAATGCCCCTTTCTCGTGAAAAGGGGCATTCATCACTCGGGTTGGCAACCGAATACGGCCGCCTTGATCAGCCGTGTTTGCGTATCCGGCCCGTCAAGCAGGATAGGCCCCGTCTCTATGGGTTCATGCCGGTCCGTTTCCATCCACGGAATGAAATCCGCAGGCAAGTAAGGTTCCGGTCGTGCCCCGGTATTCCTGTTGATATTCGCCAGAGTCGCCACGGCTATGCCATGCCTCATATCGGCCACTGTTTCGCCCCACGGCTCGAGTCCGTAATAAGCCATCCAGTAGCAGAATTCATGGCTGTCGATTTCCTGTTTGGCACGTTTGACCGACATGCCCAGGGAAAGCGCGAGCCGGAACCACATCATGAGTTCCGGTCGCGCCTTCAGTTTTTTGCGGCTTCCTCCTGTGCTCCATCAGACATGCCGTTCACACGGAGTGCGATTTGGGCAAGCCTGTCCAGAACCGTCGCGGATTTGGCACGCAAGGCTTCGACGTCGTCAATGGTAAAAAGGCGTTTGCCTTCTTCATCGACTAACGTCAGTGCCAGCAGGGGAGCTTCGAATTTTCCAACCAGAGAAGTTTCCGCCCCCTCGATAGCGGCACGGAAGTCGTCGCGTTCCGCGCCAGTCATGGCGCGGATGCAGACGTGTCCGCCCCACTCTTCAACGTGAACGACTTCGGAATGGGTATCCTTCGCCCCGAGGATTGCCTCTCTGTCCAGAAGCATTACGCCCATTCGATGTCTCCTGTAATGCGGGTTTCGACGGAACCTTTCAGTACGGCGTCAATGCCACCGGTAATCGGGGTGGACTTGACCAGTACGGAAAAAGTCGCTGCATCGCCGTTCGGCAGGGTCAGTTTCAGCCGGGTGACTTTGCCAGCCTTGCGGGCGGCTTCCAGAGCGATTTGGCCGGCATCGGCACGGTCAATGTGCATGTCGAAAGAAAATTTGCCGTGATCCTGAAGGCCAAGGCGGAATTCTTTTGCCGTACTGTCCAGATCGGTCACGTCGATTTCGGACGCAGCACCGTCAAAACCGGTGAAAGAAATGATGTTTTTGATTTTGGCCCATGTCGCTTCGCCAGAAGCGGCAGTGTTGATTTCGATAGAGGACCCTTGTGCGGAAATTGCGGTACTTGCCATATAAATATCTCCTGAAAATAAAAAAAGCCACCCGAATCCGATAATCGGGCAGCAACTGATGAATCACCCTGTTGTCGATTTTGTCCGGATTACGGGTGCCAGACGGAAATCTCCAGAACAACGTGATGCAAACCGGTTTCAACTTCATACAGGTCTTTTTCCAACCTGATTTTGTTTTGTCTGTCCCACTCGCGAAGCTTCATCCTGACGTCATGCGCCAGATTGACCGCTTCGGTATAAGTCGCGGCAACTGCATCGACCTGCAAAACGGTATTGAATAATTGAATGACCTCTTCCGAATCCATATCCAGAGTCGCCGGCACACTGGAAATACGGAAGTACGTCAAACAGGGTTTTGCGGCTTCGGCAGGGACGACGTTCGGATAAACCCGATTGTCGCAACTGGCCCCGACCAGTGTTTCAAATTCACTTTGTAAACTCATTTTTTCCATCCATTCGATCTGGCTTGTCAAAAGCCGGGTTGAGATTTTTTCGTCTTGCTCTCTGTCGATACTTCTGCAAACGGTAACGCTCGTAAAACGCATCGTCTTTTTTCCATATCCGGTTAAAAACCGCTTCGTTTTCGTCCCGGTCTTCACCCGGGAGTCGTGGTTCGGACATCGTTATCCCTCAAAACAAAAAGCCCCGCCAACCGGCAGGGCCATCGATCCGTCCAGTCAAGACGGGTGTTTTCTCATAAAGATGTGGTGGTTGACCGCCAGAGCCGCCCCGATCCAACGACAGGAACAACAGCAAAGGAGGTTTTGGGCATAAAAAAAGCCCCGCAAAAGCGAGGCCTGTTTCCAGAGCGGTTCTGCTGGTTGCCTGTCGGCTTGCATCGATACCGGAAAACCGGGCATTGACAAAAGCTACAGGCGAGCGGAACCACCACATTCATTATTTTAATGATTTTTTTTCTTCTGTCAGCCAGGTTTCGCATTTTTTTCAATTATTTTCAAAAAATAAAAAACGGACGGTTTTGCCGTCCGTTTCATTTCGAATCACATTCGTTTCATTTTCAGGGGACAATCAGCCGATTCGAATTGAATCGACCGTTTTTTTCAAAGCAGATATTTTTCCTTTAATTTGGGAAGTATTGCGGCCACCGCCATTTTGTAGCTGACCCTGCGACACCCGTTTCTCCACTCCCTTGCGGCTCCCCGACGCTTGCGCATTTCAAGCCCGATAGCCAGACTGTATTCCGGCGGCAGGCTATTCACGCAAAAGTCAATCGCTTCCATCGTCTTGCGGTGAAGGGATTCTCCCATGATATCGGAATCATCCTCCCACCCTCCTGTGCTTTTGGCTTCGCGGCAATACGGTGCAAGATGCGGCATATCCAGTGCAGGCCGCCATTGCCTCGACCAGTCATACCAGTCCCTCAAAAGTTCATCAGCCAGTTCAATTTCCATTCTGTTCCTTAACCTTTTTACCAGTCATCGATTTAGCTGTTTACGGATGAGCGGCGTTTTTTCATGGTGTGCCTCATGCATCACGCGTGCTTTTCAAAGCCATAAACGGCTCGATCCGTACCCGGATATTAACCGTATTTTCATCATCGGCCAGCTATTTATCAAACATTTATTGATAATGTGTGAATTGACAGAAGAAAGAAAATACGCTTGAAAAAGCTGTTTTTCATTTTGTAAAAACGGTTCTTTCCGTTCGTCAGCCATGACATAATCAAAAGGTAAAACGAGACTCGAAACGGATAGCCTGTGAATGAATTTTCAAATGTGCTGATTCACGCGTTTTCCTCTCGTGCAGGAGCCCTGTTTGCCCAAAAAAAAGGCAGTGCTCATCCGTACCGCATGAATGCAGGCTCTTCACAATGTTCTCCACCATCTTGTCCACAGGTTTCGTGAATAAAGCGGACAAGTTTTCTGAAAGGTAACTAAACGTAAACACGAAGAATATTTTTGACTGTCACATTAAGGAATGTGACAAAAAAGCAAAAATTACCGCGCCATGAAAAATTCAGGCAGGCCGTTTCGCCTTTGATCTTGATAAACCCGAAACCAGACTGAAAAAACCTAGCGGTACGGTAAATAATCCAGAAACCGCCGGACAGCGACGGACGCCGTTTTCGACTCCTTCAGCGCAAGGCTGATATGGCGGCAGGCGGGAACATCCAGCTCTCTCGTGACGATCCGGTAAGGAATGCGTTTCAGAATCAGCTCGGGCAAAATGCTGACTCCGAGCCCGCATTCCACCATCGACATGATGGCATAGTCGTCCCAAAGGGTATAACGCACTCCGGGAGTCAACTGGTTTTGCCTGAATATCCGGGAAACATCGTCATTGGTCCCTTTTTCCAGCAAAATGAATGGCTCTTCGCAGAGAGCGGCGACCGGGACGCGATCATATTCCGCCAGAGGATGGTTTTCCGGCAAGACGGCCAGAAAACGGTCCTGTTCCAGAAAAACCGTCTCGAAACCGGGATGGGTCGGCAAAAGCACAAACCCGCAATCCACCCGTCCCTCTTCGATCCAGCCTTCGATTTCCGCATAATCGCCAGGCAAAAGCTCGTAATCGATGTTCGGGTAGTCTTTCCGGAATGCCCGGATGATATTCGGCAGCCAGTGCGTCGCCACACTGGAAAACGTACCGATGCGGATCAGGCCGGATTGCAGGCCGTTCAGCCCGTCCACTTCCATCTGCAATTTCCGGTACTCCTCACACACGCTTTTCGCGAAAGGCAGGAGTTTCAGGCCTTCGGACGTCAGTTTGACTCCCGCGCGGTTGCGTTCCAGAAGCGTCACGTTCCAGTCGCTTTCCAGATCGCCGATCATGCGGCTGATGCCCGACTGGGAATAAAACAGCACTTCGGCGGCTTTCGTAAAGCTTCCATATTCCACAGCCTTGATGAAAGCCTGATATTTCTGAATGTTCTTGTCCACAAATCGCCCCAAAACTATCTGATATCCTCATGCATTACATGATAAACATTCGCTTTTGTAATTACATGGAACATGGTAAACTGAATACGCAAAAAAGTCAAGCGGGAGTGTGACCACAATGTTTTATGTAAGTGAAATTCAGACCGAAGCCCCCTGTCGCT
>CAJKQK010000069.1 GCA_905202055.1 uncultured Oxalobacter sp. | reverse complement strand
GTCTGACTCGTTGCCAGTGATTTTTCAAAGGAAAACATCGTGAACACGAAACTGTCTGCAAATCCGGACATCAGGGGAATTGGCGGCTGGCTGCTCCTTCTCATTCTTTATCTGGGCCTGTATATCCCGGTGACAGGGGCATGGAGCCTGTACAGGGAATTCATCATCGTGCCGCAGAAAATGCCGATTCTGGAGGCCAATCCACTGTGGGTTCAGTATCGGCTGATGGTCTGGATCGTTTTCGGCATTTTGTGCGTGCTCTGTTTCGCGGCCGCTTACGGCTTGTGGCGAATCAAAAGGCCGATGACAGTCCAGCTGGCTATCGGCGTGCTATGGCTGGCCGGCCCTTTCGTTCCCGTCATGTATGCAGCCATTGCCGCGTCCATCTTCAATATGGACTTTTCCCAGGCGCTCAAACCGTTTTTGATCGGCATTTTTTCGACCTCTGTCCAGAGTGTGATCTGGACGGGGTATCTCGTCAAATCCGTCCGGGTCAAAAATACCTATTATCCATAAAGCCGGTTTCAGACAACTGAAGGCTTCCCCACTGTTTTCATGTATGTGTTCCTGACTCTTTTCGAAATGAGCGGACAGGAAGTCCGGATAAGCGGATAAGGAAAGGGTCTGATGAAACGGGCGGGGAAATCCCTGACAAGCCTATCGAAAAACGGCGGAAACATCAGGTAAAAGTAAAGGCCTGCAACGATAGCCGAAGCCGGACCGGTCAGCCAGATGACCAGTATGCCCAGTCTGGCCGATTTCCATTCAAGGCGTTTTAGGGGACGATATCGGGCAACCCGGAACAGAAGAACGGAACACATCAGATCGATCCGGTATCAGGCTTTGATGTGTCCCCACAGTGAAATGGCTTCCCGTCCGGGTGGATTCATTTCCTGTGAAATCATGTCACTGTGCAAACCCGTGACAGAATAAGGCGGGCTGATGAAAACGGGCGTTATCCCTAAAAAAGCAGCCCCCCTGCCCCGTACCATTCCTGCTTCCCGTTTCCGTTTTCGTCCGGCGCCGGTTTTTCCTGTGTCTCGGAAATATCCGTTATGTGATGAACATAATCTGTAAAGGTCAGATCATACAATACACTTTTTCAAAAAAAGCATAAAAAGTATATCAATAAAAAATATGATGTGAATCGCGCCCAAAATCCGGAAAAGGAAAACTGAAAAACGCTTGTATGCTTTAAATGCTCTTTAATTCCCTCATTTTTTTCAGCATCACTATCTTTATTGAAAAAGTAAAAAAACGGATCCTTCGATCCGGCATTCACAAAAAGTGTTTTGAACTGTATTTTGTGTTGTGTTTTTCAAACAATTTTCTTGAATGTTTTTTCCTGTTTTTTTGTCTTTTATCTGTCCCTGATAGATGACTGTGAAGCATGATTTCCTGGATGCGGGAAAGAATACAGGCCGTTCCGAAGCCCGAAAACCGTAATCAAATCAGTTTCTTTTTCTTGTTTCGAAGATTTTGTCTACACGATTTTGTAACGTCCGGAACGTCACTTAACTGATGGAAAAGCCTGAAAAAAATACGTTTTTCCTCTCCGGTTCCATTCAGGAGATTCTTGCCAGAAACGATACGGTAAACTACAGTAATAGCGGAGTCCGGTTCTCGTAAGGCCGGGCTCTGGCGCTTAAACACGCCACGAACCCGGTGAGCACATTCCGTCATATGCGCTACCGTTCGTATCCAACGGCGGAGTTTTCCGCTTGTTGGGCACGACGGTCCTTGTTCAGGCATTTTTCACGGTTGTCCAGATAACAAATAGTATTTACACCTATACTTTTATTTGAAATTTTCCTGACTCGTAATATACTCAACCCCAGACGGTGCTAAACACACCGAACCATCATTTGCGAATTGATCGCAAGTGTTTTCTGTTTGTCTTTTTCCGACGGGCGGGTGTTGGCTAATACAAGACTTCTCCGGAAGGAATATGCCAGCAGGTGGTTCTCTGTGTTTAGCACCCGCTCGACCCTCTTGCAGTATGGAAAGACAGTTTCAGGATTATTTCCCGGATTCTCACTTTCCTTCCCTGTTCCTTCCGGATTCCGGAACGCCGGTTCCCTTCCTGTCAGGAATTTCCTGATTGCTCAATATCCACACGCATACCAGTCGAATCCCAGCTGATATCCGGTCACCGATCCGGCCACATACAGGGTGGTTGGGGTCCTTGCCCCGCTCATCCACCACCCTGTTGTCGGGCTGGATTCCATTCCGAACGCCATTACCCTCGGGGTTGACTGGTAGGGTTTCAGAAATGTGATGGTGACATTGCCGGAGGTACCGGTGTTATTGACACCGCCCTGTTCCAGCCACCCATCCGACCATTTGCGGTACCAGTTTGTCCCGTCACTGAACGTTTCGGTGACATATTTCACGGCAATGCCGTCGATTGTTTTATCGACTTTAGCGGCGGTCTCCTGCGCCAGCAGGCCAATGTCGATCAGTCCGGGATCGGTAGCCGCATCGAAGGCCCTGATACAGGGAAGAAGCGTCAGGGAAGGAGGCTGGACGGTAGTGGATGCGCCGTAGATGGCATTGCTTCTGCTCAAGTCCGTTTCTATGGAACAATTCACAAACCATCCGGTTCCTGCCGCCGGATCCGCTATGATATTGTCGGAATGACTGGAATGAAACATGCCAATCATGCCCAGCTCACTGCTTTCCGCTTTCCTTGCCGCAAATCCTGTAAAACCGCCAGTGGCATTTGGCAAACCGGCCTCGATTTTTTGACCGGGGATCGAACTGCCCTGTGCAAACCTCTCGATCAGATCCGGCAAATTGAACGTGGTTATTCCATCACCTTCGCCAAACGTTGTGCCGATTGCGGCAAACAGATCGGGATAGGTTTCCCGTCCCACCTGCGCACCATCCGCTTTCAGGTATCCGGCGGGAGGCGTGGCCGTGGCGAAGTATTCGATCGAACCGATGGGGGTGCCCCGTCTGGCAATTTCCCTTTCCAGCCATTCCAGCTCACTTTTATCCGCTTTATCAGATAAGACGCTTTCCACTTCCGTCCGGGTGGCCAGCACGGACAGGTCAATGCCCAGTGTTTTTCTGGCGGTTTCCCTGTCCGAACTGTCGTCCCCGAAGAGTTCGGCCAGATAATCCCGCAGCCTGCCCAGTGCAGACTTCATCTCCCCTGTCGTCGTGCGGGGCATTTTCGCCCCGGACAGAAGGTCTTTTTCCGGCAATTTCGTCATATGTTTTCTCCTCAAAAAAAGCCCCTCTTCAAAAGGGGCGTGTCGTTTTTCATTCCGGTATTCCGCCGGCCCTGCCAAACAGAAACAGGCGACAGGGTTTCACTCAGCGACGGCTGCACAGCTTCGCCACGGCCTGATACTGGTCTATGCACTGGTTCATGTTCCGGATGGCGGTGTCTCCGTCCCGTCCGACAGCGAGAATACGTTCAACAACCGCTGGGTCAAGTTCGGCTCTTGTTTCTCCATCATCAGTGCCGGGATGTCCACTACCGGATACGTTGTCGACACATGCACGGGCCGGGACTGACACCCGTACATCAGCGCGCTTGATACGAGCAAGCAAAACATCATTTTTTCGTCTGGCATCATCGTTTTCCTTCTTTGCCCGGATTTGCATCCGGCTTACCGTTTCATGCAGGTTCCGGTTTTCTTCCATCGCTTTTTCAAGGCGCTGCGTTTCTTCCCGCGCCTGTATAGCATTCATTTTGCTTTCGCTGGCTTCCCATTGCAGATGGCACAGCCAGTAACCGGCGAAAACCCCTGTAAGCAATGCAAGGGTGCCGCCGATCAGAGTGCTTTTGAGACTCATGTTTCCCCCATGCACATCCGGTATTCTTTTTCACGGCGTTTGGTCAGGCCCGGCAGGACTTTGCCTCCGGCTTTGTTCCAGCGCCTGATTTCCGAGCATGCGCCTTTATAATCACGGGTGTTCAGTTTTCTGGCCAGTGTTGAATGGCAGAAATTTTTCGCCCCGATGTTGTAGGCAAGGGAAACGTACGCATCAAATTCATGCTGATATAAGGGAACGGAAATGCATTGACGTATGTCATCGGCATGCCGGTTCGCGCTTGACAACAGTTGAACCAGTGCACGATCAGGCGTTGTCCTGCTTTTCATCGTGACGCCTTTCGTTTCCCCGTAACCCACCGTCGGCACGCCCACCGCGTCCTGATAGGCTTCTCCCCTGTATCCCTCGTTCAGGGCAATGGAGACCAGGAGAGCTGCCGAGATGCCCAGTGCGCCGACGCCAAGCCGCAATTTGTTTCCATCCATAGTCAGATTCCTTTCTGAGGCCAGTTGATGATGGCGTAATACACGGCGTAAACGGCCGATGAGAGGCTGCCGATCCAGATCAGTACCTTTCCGAACCATTTGGCCGTTTTGACGGTGCCGTCTCCGGCACGGAAGATATCGACCAGTGTCGCTGTGTTTTCTTCAATGCGGGCGAGGCGTTCGTCCTGCGTTTTATTGGCTTCTTTCAAGGCTTGTACCTCGTCTTTCAGTATGGATAGATGAACGTCGTGCGCGTTCATCCGCGCGATGCCGCTGTGCAGTTTCTCCGACAGAACCGCTCTTAATGCTTCCGGATCATCCGGCAAGTCGTAAACAGCCATGAAACCTCCTGACTTGTGCGGGAATAAACTCTTTCCCGGCCAGGTATAGCGAATGAAAAGATGTTCCCGAATGTTTTTAGTAACTGGATTGAAAATTGAAAAAGCCCGTTTGCCGGGCTTTTGAAATCAAAAAATATGGAATGGATCGCCTGAAAAAGCGATTCATTCCAAAAGGGTGAATGGTTGAAACGATTCTCAGGACGGCATGACGATATTGACTGCCAGTGCATTGACTTCTTCAATGCTGTTACAGGCGTCGAGCTGGTCTTCAAGCGCCTGACGCTGGCCAATGACTGCCCCGGACAATACGGAATACGACTGATGTTTGGCCATGACACGTCTGGCCAGATCCGCCAGTTCAATGCCACGTGCACTGGCTAGAGACGCCAGCAGGGAAACCGGGCTTGCCGGGTCGGCAAGCCAGGCCTGTGCTTCTCTCACCTGCTGGTCGAATGTCATCACTTCCGTATCCGGATAGCTTTTGACGGCCGTTTTCAAAACAGTGTCGCATGCGCCATTGATTTCGGCCAGTTTGGCTGCCCTGACTTCTTCCAGTGTCTGTTCCGGCAACGCGACGACTTCGTACCAGTCGCCCCTGTCTTCAATCATGGCTTTGTTCGCATTGCACCACAGTGCCGCTTCGGTATATTTTTCGTAGTTTTCGACAGGTTTGACGATTCGGGTTCCGATCATGGTTTTTCTCCAAAGGAATGGTTGATGTGTTATATAAAAACAGGCCAGTCTGACGGACTGGCTGGCTTGACCGCGGAAAGCCGCACCCGTTTCTTGCGTGGAATGCCCATAAAAAAAGACCTCCGTGCAGGAGGTCTTTTCTGTCGCAAAAAACGGGCGCGACTCGCCCGTCATCATTATGTTAACAGGGTATTGTTCTTCGGTCAGCTATGGCATAGGGGTGGCTTTAATGAAACAGAAGGCAGGGAAGCTAACTGGTTGCAATCATTCCCTGCCTTCAGTCCATTAAAAACTGTTGATCCGGTCTATCTGAAAAGGCGTGAGAAGAAACCGCTTTTTTTCCCGGTTATTGCTTCTGGCCTTTGCAATAACGCATTGTCAGGAACCGTTTCGCCAATTTTACCGATTTTACATTCAGTTCCGTCATCAAGCCAATAGACTTTTTCACGAAAATCGGGTTTGACTGTCCATTTTCCGTTTTCCCAGACCGGACATTCGTTTTTAACGGTCGCAGGCGGCATGATATCGGTTGCCCTGGCCGGAATCAGGTAAACATCGTCTTCGAGGGGTGAACGATAAGCCCCGGAAGCGCCGCAGTATGCGCCATGTTCATCAAAGTGATAGACAATTTTCATTTTTTCTTTCCTTCAATATTTAATGCAGGCCAGAAGGGCTACGTTGCGGGGGCGGTTTTCGTTGGCGGTGGGGACGACGCGAGAGGCGTCAAATCCAAAATTATCGGTACCATTTGAGGATCCTGACTTGCCGCCGCCTTCGGTTCCAATGTAATAAAATGGCCCGGACAAAAATCTTCTTTCCTGATCATTACCGCCAAACGTGCCAGTAATGTTGCGGATAGCATCGCCCTGTGCCGTTCCAAATCCACGTTCCGGGTCAAGATTTCGGCCAGCATCCCAGCCGCGCAAAAATTCGCCCCGCAAATCCGGCAGATTAAAGGTGGAACCGCCGTCTCCCTCCCCGAATGTCGTCCCGATCACGGAAAAAAGGCGGGCATAAACAGAGCGGGAAATGGCGGCACCATTTGCGACCAGATACCCGTCCGGTGGGGTTTGCGTGGCAAAATAGTGAACCGAACCGGCAGGTACGGAATCGATGGCGATGCCTTTTGCCGGATTTTGCAATACCCACTTTTTCAGATAGCTGTCGTAAAGCAGGTCAAGCCAGTGGCCGTCACCGGCGATGTCCCCTGCCGCAAGAGGCTGGTTGTACCCTTTGACGATGGGAAGCCTGGCCGTTTCATCGGCTTTGAAAGTGGGCATGCCAACGGTATTGGCGCCACAGGCACGTACATGAACGACCTGCCCGTTTTGCAGTGCATCGAGCGCAGGCGAAAAGTAGCCGGTCATGGCATCGCCCGAACCACCTCCGATACAAGCCAGATAGGTTCCCTGCTGAACGGCTGCAATATCGGCTTTTTCCGCTGCGTCAAAGCCGATGCCGGTTGCCGGATTCTGGAGTACCCATTTATTCAGCGGCTCGTCATACTTCAGTTCGATCCAGTGTCCGTTACCGGCAATGTCGCCAACGGCCAGAGGTTTGTTGTTTCCCTTGACGATGGCAAGGGCGCCCGTTTCGTCTGCCCTGAAAGTCGGAGCCGACGTCAGATTCGCCGTCGCGGCCCTGACGACAACCGTCATGCCGTGAACCGGCTTTTGTATCGGGCTCGGGAATGCAGCTGTCAGGCCGTCCGCCGTACCATCCGCTCCGGTACAATATTTTTCCATTGCACCCAGTGTTTCCCTGGCTTTCCACTTGTCTGAACTGTCTTCACCGAGCAGCCCGGACAAATATTCCTGCAGGTGACCGAGTGCGACACGGAATTCACCGGTTGTCGTTTCAGGGTCCTTGGTGCCGTTCAGTAATTCTTTTGAAGGTAATGATGCCATCTTTTTTTCTACTCCCATAAAAAAAGCCCCTTCCAGTGAAGGGGCTTTCATCACAAAATAAAAACAGGCCTGTCAGCTGTTCATCGAAGAGCGTGAAAGGCGATTTTCCCTGTCAGAGCCGGTTTCCTGCCGGAAATTCTGCTGTGTCTGCATAAAACCGGCATACAGGACATCTTCGAGAATGTCGAATTCCTTTCCTTCAGGAACGACTTTTCTGACACAACGGTTGATAAAAACTTCTTCGCTCTCATCCCGGCGGCGCGCAGAAGAAGCGGGAGTGAAATAACGGTCCTGTCCGTCCACTTTGAAACGTATGGTTTTCATATTAGTCTGTTTTAACCCAAAATAATGACGTTGATATCGGCCGCATCTTCCGCCTGGGGAGGAAATCCCGATCCGGTAACGATGCGTATCCGTCCTTTAGCCGGCGGATAATACGCGCCTGTCAGGCTTTCCCTGTTGACGGAAGTTAAAAGAGCGGAGGAAGACGCCGTGACGGTCAGGGTTCCGACGTCCGTCGAATGGTCGAAAATCACATCGTACACCCCTTTTTCCACCCGCACGACATCCTGAACGTTGCAGCCGTTTTTGATGACGACCGTACCGGACGAAGCGTCGAAGTTGACCCACGCTTTCGACAGGAAGGGTTCGATGCCATCCCTGCCGGTATCGCCAGTCACTTCATTTTTCTGCGCAAAGGCACTGATTTCAGTGATAAACGGAACGTCATCAAAGGCCTTGATACATGGCAACAGGGTCAAGGCAGGAGGCTGGACGGTATTGGAGTTGCCGTAAATGCCGGAAGAACGGGAAGCATCAAGATTGATAAAAGCTGAATACCCGCTATGTGCGTCGCCGCCAGTCCCTATAGCACTGCCTGTACCGTAAAAAGCTTCCGACATCGCTCCGTAGCCATTACAGTAACCTTGAGCGATGGTGCCTTTAATATTCGGCAACCCGGCCTCAATCTTCTGTCCCGGCAATGTGCTCCCCTGAGCAAACCGGTTGATCAAATCCGGCAAACTGAAGGTGGATGTCCCGTCGCCTTCACCGAACCTCGTTCCGACGACAGCGAACAGATCCGGATAAGTCTCTCTTGATACAGCCGAGCCATCTGCCTTGAGATACCCTTTTGGAGGCACGGAGGCCGCAAAATGGATGACGGTGCCGACAGGCACGCCGGTATGAACGATGCCCTTCGCCGGATTCTGAAGAATCCATTTGCGGTTTACGCCATCGTATTGGCAGTCGATCCAGTATCCTTTTCCGGAAATGTCCCCGGCCCGTAGCGGTTGATCGATATTTTTGACGATGGGACAGGCTTCAAAATTGTCGATCTGCAAAAGCGGTTCGGTCGATGTATTGGCTGCTGTCGCCCGGATACTGACTTTCAGGCCGTTTTTCAGTTCGGTGACCGGAGGACTGAAGTGTGCGGTGATGACATCGGCACTCCCGCCTGCTTCGGCACAGGCAATGCCATTCGTGACGATTCCGGTAGCCGGGTTCATCAGGACCCATTTGTTCAGATTTTCATCATATCTGAGTTCGAGCCAATGGCCTGCCCCCCTGATATCCCCAATTTCAAGAGGCTGGCCTGTGCCTTTGACAATCGTCAGTGCACTGGTTTCGTCTGCCCTGAAGCTGGGCGTTTGCGTTTCATTCCGGAATTGTGCACACACTGTTAAAGTTGTGGCATTCGCCAACTGTCTGACCGGTGTTTCGAAGCTTGCCGACAAGGCATCGGCCGTGCCTTCGGCAATGGCACAGGTATGGCGCAGTCGCTGGATGTCGCTGGCGGATACGGCTCCGAGTGCCGCGCGTGCTTCTTCCCTGTTTTCACTGTTTCCGCCCAACAGGTCGAAAAGATAATCACGCATGTGCCCCAGGGCAACCCGGAATTCACCGGTAGTGGTTTCAGGATTTTTTGTGCCGTCCAGCAACTCTTTTGAAGGTAATAAAGCCATTGATCACTTTCCTTTTTCCAAAAAAAAACCTCCATGCAGGAGGGACTTCAAATAGTTAATGTAAAATCTTCATTCCGTATTCAATCAACTGTTTAAATTGATTTTTTCCAGACCCTTCATTGATTGACAACGACATTGACACCGGCAGAACCGACTGGCTGGACCGGGAAACCCGACGTGGTGACCACTCTCACCCTGTCAGGAGCGGGAGGGAAATAACCGCCTGTGAAACTTTCCGGATTGACTGCCGAAATCAATGCAGATGACGATGCGCCAACCGTGCAGCAGTCCGCTTGTACCGATCCATCGGAAATGATGTCGAATACGCCTTTTTCCACACGGATGCCTTTGTCGACATGGCAGGCATGTCTGAGAAGGACTTCACCGGACGAGGGATCGAAAACGAGTGTATTGTCATTGACCGATCCGGCAATACGCCATTTTCCGGCGATATTGCCGGGATGGATATTCTGGTCATAACCGGCGCCTTCCGAACCGTTTCACCGCCTTCACCGGTCAGGCCGGTCATGTCCTGGGGAGCGACATTCAAACCCGATGTGACCGACAGGACCCCGCTCATGCTTGCACCGGATAATGGCAGATAATCGAGCAGTTCCGGCTTGTCCGCCTTGTCGTCGATTTCCTCTTTCAGTGACACGCCTTTGGCGGGATTTTGCCAAACCCGTTTATTCCAGATCCGGTCGTATTTCAGTTCGAGCCAGTGCCCTTTTCCGGCGATATCTCCTGCATCAAGCGCTCGTTTGTCACCTTTTACGATCGGCAATGCCGGCGTTTCATCGGCTTTAAGGGTGGGTGCGCCCGTTGTATTGGCGGCTTGTGCCCTGAGCAGTACCGTCATGCCATGCACCAGTTCCCTGACAGTCGGCGTGAACTTTCCTGTCAGGGCATCTCCGGTACCCTGCGCCCCGACAATGAATTTTTCCGCTGTTTCCAGTGTTTCGCGTACGAGCCATTTGTCCGGGCTGTCATCACCAGAGAGGCCGAATAAAAAATCCCGGATATTGCCCATCGCCAGCCGGAACTCGCCGGTGGTCGTTTCAGGATTTTTCGTCCCGTCGAGTAGTTCTTTTGAAGGTAATAACGTCATTTCTTCCCCAGTTCACCAATAAAAAAACCTCCAAAAGGAGGTTTCACGTTTCCCTGATTCCTCCCAGATCAATACCCTTGCGGTGTGGCATCGACAATGCCCCCGACCCAGTTGCCGTCGACGTCCAGACAGGCGATCAATGGCCCGCGTTTCGGGTCCTTGTCCACGACCTTGACACTGATGGCGTCTCCACCGTCGTCCTGCAAGGTGACCTGGACGTTTTCGATGACGTGATATTTTTCCCGGATCGGCAAACGGGTTCCCGTTTCGGCAATGGCGACGTCGTTCATCTGCTCCATGATGTCGGGAACGTCGATGACGACCTTGCAGGTATCGACGGTCGGCTGGGCATAACCTGCCCCGATGTCGAGCCTGAACTGGTAAGGCATGTACTGGGTCGTGACCTGTCCCGGCCAGGGCATATATTCACCCGGGGACGGATAAAAGAGCGACTCGTCGTCACCGTACATTTTTTCGAAATCGTCACCGTACATTTTCGTGCCGCCATACCCGCGATATGAAATTTTCATCAAATCGCCTGTCATGGCGACATCGAATGTCATCGTACTGCCGATAACGGCTTCATTCGGCGTGACGATAGTCGTTTCGTACGACATACCGGAGTACGCTTCTTTGAAAAAGTCGGAATTTTCGTTTTCACTGAAAAATTCTGCCGCTTCATCTTCCTCGAAAAATTCGGTAATATTGTTGACTTGCAGTTTGCCATCGACCACTTCTGCCCCGTCGATCACGCCCGGATAGCCCTGTGCCTGAAAATCGATGGTTTCGATCACGTTGCCTGCCAGCGTATCGCCGAACCGGGTCTCGATCACTGCCGGTTTGGCCGATTCGTTGCCACTGGTATCGATAGCCTTGATCATGAGTGTGATCGGCCCCTGCGGGAATTTTTCCGGCGTGAAAGGACATTGGGTAATGACGCCGCTATGCATCGGGCTGGCGTCATCCCAGCTCCGGTTATGGCCGTAGTGGAAACGGATGAGATAACCGTCCACGTCCAGATCCTGCACCGGCCCCCACGACAGGGTATTACCTTCGATGAGGAACCAGGGAACGTTGGCCGGAACCAGCTTCAGGCCCATGATTTCC
>CAJKQK010000068.1 GCA_905202055.1 uncultured Oxalobacter sp. | reverse complement strand
CTCTTTCGCAAATCAGTGTATACCCGCCGGTGCGTGGTGCCAACCACCGGCTTTTATGAATGGAACGCCGAAGGCGGCCGGACCAAAACGAAATATTTTTTCACCCATCCGACGGAAAACATCCTCTGGCTTGCCGGCATTTCATCCCGCTTCGGCAATGAGGACCGCTTCACGATCCTGACAACTGCGGCCAACAGCAGCATGGCTCCCTACCACCACCGTATGCCTGTCCTGCTGGAAAAAGAGGAAATTGAAGCATGGATCAACGGACAGGATATCCGGTCTTTTCTCGACCGGACACCTCATTCATTAACTGTCGGAAAAACCATCTGATCCTTTTATTTGCATTTATCCATCGATAAATGGAATACAAATCATCTGATTTTCAGAAACACCCGTAAATCGCATTACGTACGTCTACCGAAACCACTTCATCCAGCGCCGTCGTCGTCATCGTTACGACCGACAGTTTTTTTGCCGGGTCTGCAAACCACTTGCTGCCGTAAACACCTCCCCACGCCAGCGTCCCTGCCGTTTGCGGCGTTACGGCCTCGCCCGGATCGACCAGAACACCCCATCCCAGAGAAAACCCGAAACCGGGACGTGCCATCCTATCCCCCAGCTGGTTGGCTGACATCTGCGCCATCAATTCCCTGCCGACAATCGGAGATTCGCCCGTCCTGATCATTTCCACCAGACGCATCAAATCGGATGCCGTCCCCACCAGTCCGACACCACCGGACGGATATTCTTCAGCACGAAAAACCCTTTCGGGTGAAAAATGAAAGTAACGGTCATCAACCGACGTCAGGAACTGGTCGTCTTTCATTCGTGCAAGCTTGCCATTATCCAGATAATAAGGAGCCGCCATCCTTGACCGTTCGCTTTCACTGGCATAAAAAGCCGTGTCCGTCATTCCCAGCGGTTTCATCACCAGTTCCGCCAGCGCCGTCTGGAAATCCGTCCCCAGCACTTTCGCCACGACAGCGCCCAACACATCAGGCCCCAGCGAATACAACCATGAAGAACCCGGAGCGAAACAAAGCGGAGCAGAAGCCAGACGCTTCAGATTCTCCTCAAGCGTCAAACCCGTTATATCCAGCCCGTCAGAAACACCTGCCCTAGCATAAGGGCCATCTTCCTTTTGCGCCCATCGGTAATCGAGTCCCGACATGTGACACAACAAGTCCCTGATCGTGATAACCGGTACAAACCCGTTGGAGAGCTTTGGTGTGAAATACGGAAGCCATTTCGAAACGGAATCATCCAGGGACAGTTTTCGCTGTTCCACAAGCGCGGCCACAGCGAGACTGGTAAACGCCTTGGAAATCGACGCCAGACGGAAAAGCGTATCCTCCTGCATCGGACAGTTCGCTTCCCGGTCGGCCAGACCGGCGGCGCGCCGGTAGACCAATTCACCGTCAAAACAAACACAAACCAGTACGCCTGTCGTAAACCCTTCGGCAATATTCCTGTCGATAGCGTCATCGACCGCCTTACCCAGCACATCCTTGCGAATTCCGGCAATTCCCATCATTCCCTCCTGTCATCAAACCCGGCAATGAGAATGATTATAAAACGCCGGATCCGGTTTTCGCATAAAACACGCTTGAAAACCGCTGATTGTCATCTCATGAAAACAAATCGCTTTTAACGCCAAAAGGCCTGTTTTTTCATCAAAAAATCACGTTATACTAATAAAATTCGTGTATCGAATTCATGGAGTGATAAAAAAATGATCAAGAGATTCAAGAAAGACACGGTATATAGCGGCGAACTCATCTTCGGCGGTTGCGGTGGACTTGAACGTAATAAAGTCACCATGCTGAAAAGAACCAAAAACTGGCTGGTCTATCATGAACAGTATGGAAAAGTCGTTCGCAAAAGAAGGCAATACGCTACCGGCTGGGGCGATTGTTTCACCACACCATACGACGAGTTCCATGCCTACTCGGTCGAACCGTTTTAAGGGCTAATGCCAAACGGATCGTACGATTTCATATTCCGTCCATAAAAACGGGCGCATTGTCAGAAAATGCGCCCGTTTTATATCCAATCGGTTTTTCACTGATTCCTGCGTCGATAATCCCTCGGTGAAAACCCCGTCTTTTCCCTGAAACACTTCCCGAAATAACTTGCCTGATGAAAACCGGTACGGAAGGCAATCTCACCGATAGGTTCATCCGTTTCCTGTAACAGGATTGCCGCCCTCGATAAACGGTACTCCATCAGATATTTATACGGCGTCGTCTGCATGCTCGACCTGAAACATCTCAGGCACTCCGACTTGCTGACGTTCGCACTCTCTGCCAGCCTGCCCAGCGATATCTCTTCGGCATAATGTTTTTCAACATAGGCCAGAAACCGCTGCATCCGCCTGCTGACCGAATTTTCTTTTTTCCCCGATGGCAAACTGACGTTTTTCCGGATCTCGAGCCAAAGAGAAGTCAGAAAAACCAGCACTTCATACACATAGAATCCGTTCCCCGTGTTTTCAAGAAAAGACAACTTCCTCAAAATCGACAAAACAGTGTCACACCAGGAGATTCCCGGTACAAAACGATAAAGCGGCACATCCCTGTTTTCGACAAGAGTGTCCACCAGATTTTCCGCAGGGCTTCCGAAATAAAACCGGAGAAAATAATCGGGAAAGATAAAACTCTTGTAGTGGCAGTCACCTGACTGATTCACGCAATGCACGACATTTTTGTTAATGAAGAGTCCCTGGCCCGCAGACAGTTTCAGCTCTTCATCCAGTGTCCGGACTTCGATAGCGCCTTCAAGCACATAAATGAACTGCAAATCCTCATGCCAGTGCATGACAAGAAAACCCGGATTTTTCGGGTAACTGCGGTCATTGATGACATCCAGCACCAGAAACGGAAAATCCGTATCGGCATTCAGATTGACCGAATTGATAAAAGCCGCTTTCCTTTTTGACGCCATAGAAATGCCTTTTTGATTTGACGATATATTAATAGTTTTAACTATTATATTGATATTATTTCATTTTTTACCACGATAAAATCATATTCCAAGCATGACATTTCAGGGTTCAGGATAATCGGCTGCACATTGCCGGTGCCCGGAAAATGAAAACCGCAAAAAGCCCATAAAATGAAGGCTTCCGACTGATCAGACTATTTCGTGGGATGAAAAATGCACTATACCTCTCAATACACCTCCCCCCTGGGCGACATCACAATGGCCAGTAATGGAGAAAGCCTGACGGGTTTATGGTTTAACGGACAAAAATACTTCGCCGATACGCTGCCGACAGAAAATTGTGAAAAAGAACTGCCCATATTCGAACAAACGGCAAGCTGGCTGGATACTTATTTTCGAGGTGAAATACCTGATTTCACGCCTGCCTTGCATATGGACAGTTCCCCATTCCGGGTAATGGTGTGGGAAATCCTACTGAATATTCCTTATGGCAAAGTCATCACTTACGGAGCCATCGCCCGGATGATCACTGCAAAAACAGGGCAAAAAACCATGTCTGCACAAGCTGTTGGCGGCGCGGTCGGCCATAATCCCGTTTCCATCATCGTCCCCTGCCACAGGGTAGTCGGCACGTCGGGAAGCCTGACCGGATACGCCGGCGGAATCGATAGAAAGACAGGGCTGCTCTCACTTGAAAAAGTCGACATGACCCCTTTCTTTATCCCCGAAAAAGGAACGGCAATATAAGATGACTCCCTCTAACATCGGTGCAATCCATCTGTCTTTCACCATGCAGGCACAAGAATTCGAAAAACCGGCCATGCATTTCTCAAACCGGGAATATCTCGACTATTGCGTGTCTGCTATCAAGCCTTCAACGCCTGACTCGATATTGGAAGTGGCAGCGGGAACATGTGCCTGCGGACGTTCTCTTGCTCCCTTTGCACAGACCGTCACCTGCCTCGACACGACTTCCGCCATGCTGGAAGTCGGGAAAAGAGAAGCGGAAAAAAGCCAGCTGAACAATATGGTCTTTGTAAAAGGACGGGCTGAAGAATTGCCGTTTCTGGATAACAGTTTCGATATCGTCATTTCAAGGCTGGCCTTTCACCATTTTCCCGACACTGAACCTCCTTTTCAGGAAATGGACCGTGTCCTGAAAACCGGTGGAAAACTGGTTTTGATCGATATGGAAGCCCCCGAAGAAGCATTGCGTGCCACAAGAGACAAAATTGAATCCATGCGTGATCCATCCCATATAAAAAACCTGAATCAGGCAGAGTTTCTGAAACTGTTTGCCGATCACTCGCTTTCCATCCTGAAATGCGACAAAACAGAAATTCCGGTCTCACTGGAAAAATGGATGAACCTGACAAAAACACCTGCCATAACCAGAGCGAAAATTATCAGCTACATGGAAGCCGACATAAAAGGCGAAGCAAAAACCGGATTTTCGCCTTTTCTGAAAGAGGGTGAGCTGTTCTTTCACCAGAACTGGACAATAATCATCGGAAAAAAACGCTGCAAAATGAAAACGGGCACATCGTCACCCGACAACATGCCCACATACATTCAGGAAAATCCTGTTTCCGGATACTTCACATCCAATATTTCGGATAATGCCTGTCCTTGTTTTTCGAAAAATTGTTCACGATCACCGCAATCAACAGCATGATGAGTGCCCCGATCAAAACGGGAGAAAAGGCATACATCAACCCGAGTTTGTGAACCGAATCGCCGCCGATGACGGCAATCAGGGCTGTTGCGCCTCCGGGTGGATGCGTCGTATTCGTCACCAGCATACCGACAATGGCGCATGAGACCGCCATGGCAGCCGCCAGAGGGATATTGAACGAGAAAAGATTGTAGGCAATCACGCCCACCAGAGCGGAAATGACATGGCCGCCGACCAGATTTCGCGGCTGTGACAACTCGCCCATGGGCACACCGTAAATCAGCACAGCAGAAGCACCGAACGAACCGATCAGAAACATATTGGCGTCGTTCTGGATACCGATGAAATTGTTCAGCCACCACACGGCATAAATCCCGGCAAAACCGCCAACCCATGCAAAGAAAATCTCGGACAAGGGTTTTCTCGTCAGTTTCCTTGGGCCACCGCCCCTCATTTTTCGAAAATATTCTTTCATTTTCATGCTTTCAAAACACATGCGCCGGTTTTTAACCGGAAACGCATCTGATAATATACTCCTTACTGCCTGCTTTCGATTGTCCGTCGCATCATGAAGCTATCGACAAATACCCGTTACGCGATCCGAATCCTCTTCGAACTTCATCTTGCCAAAGGCCCCGTCTCTATCGCATCCCTTTCAGAACTGACCAATATCGGGCCGAAGACCGTCGAAAACATCCTTGTCACCCTGAGACAAAACGACATCACTGCCAGCATTATCGGTGCTCACGGCGGCATCCGGCTCAACAAATCGCTTTCCGACATCAGCCTTGGCAAAATGATCGACCTGTTCGACGAAGGCGTCCGTTTCATCGTCTGTTTCGGCGAAAAATCCAACGACTGCCCGCGCCAGAACACATGTGAAACACAATCGGTCTGGAAAACCATATCCGGCCATATCCAGAAAGAACTCGACACTGTATCACTGGAAGCCATTCTCGACCAATACCGCCAGGAGAGCATGGAAGCAAAACCGGTCGTCATTCACTGCATGAGTCGCAAGAACGACATCATACTGGAAAACAATTCCTGAACCAGCAGGTTCTTACATCGATTTTTCGACATGACGATATCAGATAAAAACGACATGAAAAACCCCCATCGAAGGGGGTACTTTGATACAGACAGGGAAAAACCGGACTAGCGGAAAGTCTATAAGCATCTTCAAGTTTTCGGTCCGAGTAGCCGGGCCTGCCAGGATTCGATTTTCCCGGTTTCCATCCGGCGATGAAGTGTCCTTTTCCAACGATCGGACAAGCCTTCCGTTTCCGACAAAACGCGCCAGTCTTCGGGATTGGCAGAAGGCTGGACACCCTCGCTACCGAACATCGCCACCATCATCTGGTGAACACTCACACGGCTGACCCGTCCGGAAAAAACGAAAGGCAAACCCGCTCCGACCGTCCCGGTTTTCAAAACCCGGTAAAGCCAGCCGCAACGGGCATTTTCCTGCATCATCAATGCAAGCCCGTCACATTGGGTACGGGCAGTGAGTTTATAACAGGGTGAACGGGGCTGGCTTACCTGAATGACGGCATCTCCCCACTTGAAAACATCGCCGATATGGACATTTTTTTCATGCCATCTCAAATCGGAGATATTCTCGCCGAACAGGGCCGGCCTGAACATCCCGTTCTTTTTTGGAAACCGCGATTTCCACCAGGCGTAATGAATGGACGGATACTGCAACAAGGCGCGCTCACTGCCCCCGTGAATTCCCGGCGAGCCCTGTTCATCACCATCCAGTCCAGTTTCGCCCAGCCACAATTCACCGAATATTTCATGCTTGACAATCGCCGTCGAAAAACCCCGATCCGTCTCCCGGACTTTGCCAGTAAACACTCTCATCATGTCCACCTGTCAATTTGGAAAGTATCTCTCATTGTGCAAAAAAAGCGGCAGGAATTCAAATTTTCATTCAACGGTCTTCACCAGTGTCCCAAACTTTCATACCGGATACATATTTTTGGTGTATACAGCGCTGATCGGCCAGATAAACCAGTCTTTCAAGACGGCAGACTTCATCCAGATTTTCCGGCGAAGATAAAAACGCATCATCCAGCACCAGCGCATCGAACTCATACCCTTCTTCAAAACTGCCGACTTTCCCGAAAAACCCGCCTCCGCCTTTCGTCGCCAGATAAAAAGCCTCCGATAAAGAAAACGGTTTTTTATCCGTATCCCGCATACGCCAGAAGAGCTTTGACATCTGGAGCGCGTCACTGATCGCCCTGAAACCTGAAAGGGAGAAACCACCCGATATATCGCTGCCCAGCCCCATCCGTTGCCCTCCATCCAGATACGATCTGGCCGGTGCGATACCTGAAGCCAGATTGATATTCGACTGTGGACAATGCGCGATAAAAACACCCCTTTCCTTCAACAAAGCCACTTCATCCGGTGACGAATAAACACAATGCGCCATAATCGTCGTGCCGTGACTGCCGAAAATACCGTACCGGTCATATACCTCACCGTAAAACCGGCTTTCCGGAAAAAGCGATTGCACCCATTCGGCTTCCGCCCGGTTTTCAGACAAATGCGATTGCAGTGGCAAGGCGTATTTCTGCTGAAGGTCTCCCAATCCGGTCATCAGTTCCGGACTGCAAACCGGTGCGAAACGGGGAGTGAGAATAGGGAAAACAGACCGGAAACGCCTCTTTGAAGCCTCGATCCATCGCACCGTTTCGCCAATCGACTTTATCGTCGATTCGCCATAATAGCCGGGACAGTTCACATCCATATTGACCTTGCCGACCGCAGCGACAATCCCGGTCTCTTCCAGCAACTGCATCAACAGCAAAGTCGCGTCAACGTGAATGGTGCCGAAAATGCATGCCCGGGTGATCGACGACTTTTTCAGGTCTCCGGCAAAAAGCCGGTAAGCCTTTTCCGCATAAAGGAGGTCGGCATACCGCGCCTCTTCGGGAAACGTAAAGGATTCAAGCCATTCAAGCAATTCCATATCCATGCCAAGGCCGCGTACGGCATACTGAGGCGCATGCATATGAAGATCAATGAACCCGGGAATGATGAGCGCGCCACCGCAATCCTCCACGCGAATCCCTTCAAACCGTTCCGGCAATACAGAAAAAGCACCAGACACTATTCCGTCTTCACAGACAAGATAATGTCCCGGCAGTGAAACCAGCTTTTCCGGTGAAGGCGCATAAAGCACATTGCCCTTCAAAGCAAAAGCGTTTGTATCGTGCCTCGTCATTTTTGCTCCGGCTGTTCGTCATGCTTTTCATTATAAACAGGTGAAGCCGGAATCATGCCCCGGTTTTGTGCAAATCATTCTATGTTAAGTGTCATCGCATTGACCGCCACGACAACCGTACTGATCGACATCAGAATCGCGCCGACAGCCGGTGACAGGATGATCCCGACAGGAGCCAGAATCCCCGCCGCCAGCGGAATCGCGATAATGTTATATCCCGCGCCCCACCATAAATTCTGAACCATCTTTTTCGTCGTTTTCTTCGCCAGATTCAGGAAATGCACGATATCGTAAGGATCGCTTTTCACCAGGATCACTTCCGCCGAATCGATTGCCACATCTGTCCCGGCCCCGATCGCAATACCGATATCGGCTTTTGCCAGCGCCGGAGCATCGTTCACCCCATCGCCCACCATCATCACGGCTTTACCCTGTTTCTGGAAACCGGAAATAATCTGTTCCTTGGCGGCAGGCAAAAGCTTCGCATAAAACTCGGTAATGCCAAGCTCACCGGCAACCGCTTTCGCAAATCCTTCATTGTCGCCAGTCAACATCACCGGTTCGATACCCATTGCCTTCAACGCCTCTACCGTCCTCTTCGCATCGGGTTTGATCTGATCACCTTGCGCGACCAGCCCTACAATGCTGTCACCATCCAGCAGATAACTGAGTGAATTTCCCCGTGCAGACAGTTCGGCAAACTGCTTCTCGCTATAAGCCAGATGCCGGTCGTCAAGGTAGGCTGCCGAAACAATCTTCATCGCCTGGCCATTCACCGTTCCCGACAAACCCGTTCCCTCCATCACACTGACATTCCCGGCTTGCGGAAAATCCAGATTCCTTTTCCTTGCCTCAGACAGAATGCCGGCAGCCAGAGGATGGCTTGACGCACTTTCCAGCGCCGCCATTGTCCCCAAAACCCTGTTTTCGTCCCAGCCGTTTGCCAATGGAATCACACCTGAAACGGCAAAATTCCCTTCTGTCAGCGTACCGGTCTTGTCCATCGTCGCGATACGAATCGATTGTGCTTCCTCCACCGCATGGCGATTCCTGATCAAAAGGCCATGACTGGCGCCCAGAGAAGTCGACCGCGCGACCACCAGTGGAATCGCCAGACCCAGTGCATGAGGACAGGCAATGATCAACACCGTCACCAGCCTTTCAAGGGCAATATTCAAATTACCTGTCAAACCGAACCACACGGCGAAAGCCAGCAACCCGACGCCCAGCGCGACATAAAAAAGCGCTCTTGCCACCTTGTCCGAAAGATTTTCCGCTGTCGACTTTTCCTTTTGCGCGTCGCCAACCAGCTTCATTACCTGAGCGAGATACCCGGATTCCCCTGTACCGGTAACCTGAACCTCAATTGTCCCGTCCCCGTTGATCGATCCACCGATCACCTTGTCGCCCGTTTTTCTGGCAATGGCTTTCGCTTCCCCCGTCACCATCGATTCATTCACGGTCGAATCGCCGGAAACGATTTTCCCGTCTGCAGGAATCTTTTCTCCTGCCTTGACCATCAACCTGTCCCCGACCTTGACCGTACTGATTGCCACATCGACCGTTTTGCCCCCCTGTGTCACCAGATGGGCCGACGATGGCAACAGCTGTGCCATCTTCTTCAAGGCATCTCCCGCATCGCCTACCGCCCTCATTTCGATCCAGTGCCCCAAAAGCATAATCACGATCAGGCTTGCCAGTTCCCAGAAGAAGTCCATTCGCTCAACTGTCGAATGGACATACTGGTTTGCGACAAAAGCATAGAGACTGTAAAAATAAGCGACAGAAATCCCCATGAAAATCAGCGTCATCATGGCCGGTCGCCGGTTCTTCAATTCACTGACAGCCCCATAGAAAAAAGGCTTTCCGCCATAAAAAAACAAAAACGTCGCCAGCGCAAGGACAACCCAGTCCGAACCTTCGAAAGACAACTGAAAGGGCAGCTTAAGCCCCATCATGGGGGAAAACAGGAAAATCGGAATGGCGACAATCAGGCTGACCCAGAACTTCTGCTTCAGGTTTCCCATATGGTTCATGTGATCCATATGATCCATGTGGGCCATGTCCATATGGTCGCCCATCCCCGTCATTGAGATGGAATGGTCCATGCCGTCCATTTTTTGACCTGAATCGTTTGCCCCGTTCGCATGCTTTTCAGGATGCTTTTCCGTATCCTGCATATCCTGCTTGCCGCTATCGTGATCGCCCATATCCATACGAATTCTCCCAAATCGTCCAGCCCGTCCCGAAAAAACAGGACAAAGAACCTGAAATCATATGAATACTTGCATCCCTGACTCATCCATAAGTTGACAAGGAACAAAGGAATAAAGACCATCGCTCAGAGCATAAGAGACAATCTGACGAATACATCTCTTGCATCAACAAAAAGCGAAGAAACAGCCATCAGCATGGCATTTTCAGGCCCTCGGAAAATAGTGGAAAATATCCCCTGCAAACGACGGAAAAGCGTTGTATCCTTTCGAAAGAAAAAACGCGGCAGAAAATACTCAATTCCAGCCTCTTATGAAAGCGGTTCAATATGAAATTATTCGACATCGTCGGCCCGGTCATGATCGGCCCATCGAGCTCACATACCGCAGGTGCCGTCAAAATCGGCCTGATTGCCCGCAAGCTGCTCGGTGAGAAACCCGTCAAAGCCGAAATTCTCTTGCACGGTTCTTTCGCCATGACCGGCTCCGGCCACGGGACGGACCGGGCCATCGTCGCCGGAATCATGGGAATCCGTCCGGATGACGAACGCATACCTGAAAGCTTCGACATCGCCCATGCAGAGGGGTTGGACTTCCTGATCGATACGACACACATTCCCAATGCCCATCCGAACTCGACCATGATCAGGCTGCAAGGCGAACATGCCAGAAAAGTTGAACTTGTCGCCTCTTCCCTTGGTGGTGGCCGTATCATCGTGTCCCGTATTGACGGCATCACATCGCATTTTTCCGGTGATGAAAACACATTGATCGTCCACGCCCAGCATGACAGGCCGGGTCACGTCGCCCGCGTTACGACAGAACTGGCGAACCACCAGATCAACATCGCCACCATGCAACTGCATCGCCACATAAAAGGCGGTCAGGCCGTCATGGTCATCGAATGCGATTCGACCATTCCCACCGAACTGGTCGAAAAACTCAAACAAATGGAAGGCATCATGAAAGTGACCTTCCTGAACCACGAAAATTAAGGGTTTGACATGGCATTTCAATCCATCCAACAAATGCTCGAACAGGCCGAAGCAAAGAACCTGCCCCTTTGGGAAACCATTCTCGAAGACGACGTCGCTTCCCAGAACCGGACCCGTGAAGAATCGCTGACCCAGATGCGCTACTTCTGGGAAGCCATGAAATCGTCAGGAGAACATTACAACCCGATATACCGTTCCAACAGCGGACTGGTCGGTGGCGATGGCGAAAAAGTCAGCCTTGCCAGCGGCCAGGGCATCCTGTTCGGTGGCGATTTTCTGAATGACGTCATTGCCCAGGCGCTGAAAGTCAGCGAATGCAACGCCTGCATGAAACGCATCGTC
>CAJKQK010000067.1 GCA_905202055.1 uncultured Oxalobacter sp. | reverse complement strand
CTGTAATGCCGAGCAGCCGGTGAATGGTGAAAGCCTCTTTTGGGATGGCTGGCTGCATATGCAGGGGAAAGAGTCCGAGCCGTTCCGAAATCGAATCCAGCATTCGCCTGGCCGCCTTTCCTGTGGGGGCCGCCAGCATGATCCGGTTGGCAGGATCGGTTTCCAGAATACCGGCCAGAAGACTGGCAACCGTCGTCGTTTTTCCAGTCCCGGGGCCGCCGCTGATAATCAGCAGGGACTGCCGCATGGCCAAAGCCGCCGCGATCTTTTGCCAGTCAGGCGATTTGTCGCCTTTGCCTTGTAAAAAAAGCGAATCGAGAAGGGGGCGCAGTATTTTCGAATCGATCTTGCGAGGCTGGCACAAGCTGACAAGCCGTTCGGCCAGTGTCCGTTCGTATGCGAAATACCGGTGTAAATAAAGCCTGTTTTCCCCGTCCAGGACAAGCGGGCAGTTTTCGGGAACCTCCGGCGTTCCGACAACACCGGAATCAAGGAGCGTTTGCCGGATGAAACCGATATCCTTTTCATCCGCGTCCTCTGCCAGATCGTCCAGAAACAGGCATGAATCACCCGACGAAACCGCCATGCTCACGTGCCAGGCCGCTTTTTTCAGCCAGTTGGCGACTGAATCGTCCAGATCTTTAGTCTGGCTGGCCCAGGACAGAACATATCCGGAAAATGCGCGGGCAAGCGATTGTTCCGGGGATTCGGCAAAAAACGCTTTGCTCATGGCGCTTCCTCCACATTTTTCATTCCCGACGGTGTCAATAGCCTGTCGATCGCTTCGATGACGGAGCGATCCGGCCTGTCGAAAAAGACGCCCGCTGGCGTTCCGTCATCGTTACGCCAGTTTGGCCGGACACCCCGGACAAACAGGTAAAGCGCTCCGCCCACATGACGGTCATAGTCGTAATCAGGCAATCGCAAGGACAAAAAACGGTGCAGGGCGACGGTATAAAGCAGGTACTGCCAGTGATATCCGTGTTCCGCCATCGCCGCAGCGACAGATACCGGGCCATAATTTTCCCTTTGGACACCGAGGACATTCGATTTCCAGTCCAGAACGTAAAAACGGCCGTCGTGCTCGAACACCAGATCGATGAAACCATTCAGAAAGGCATTCATATCGTCGAAAACCAGTTGCGGAACCGGATAGGAAAAACGGTTGAACAGAGCATTGAAGCTTCGTGCCGATATCGGCGCTTCCGACAGGCAGAAAGGCAATTCCGTCAGACGTTTTCCGTTCGGGATGGAGGAGAGAACGATCCCGTTACGCAAAGGTGTATTCAGGACGTCTTCCATCATATTGGCCGTCATGGCCTTCAGGTCGCCCATCACGGTTTTTCCATCTTCACCGGCAACAGGCCGAAGCGGTTGGGGAAACTGCTGCAGGGCGCTTTCAATAGCCTCATCCCAGCTGGACCGGTCGGTGAAATCCGCCTTTTCGAACATCGCATGCAGACAACTTCCGGCAAAGGTTCCTTTCGGAAACCGGAGAATGTCGTCTGCGGCAATGGCAGACCATCCGGTACCGGATGTTTCGGTTGCAGCAGACCCGTCGTCCTGTTCCGTCACGACATATTCATCGTGATCACCCGATTCGGTCAATTCGGAGGCATTACGCATCAGGCCACTGAAGCTGTTCATCCGCCAGCGGGAAGCGATCATGCCGTCGAATTTTTTGGCCTCCAGCGTGTCGAGCCCGCTTTCTTCACTGTCGAGTGCCAGCGCCCGATTTTCAGGCAAGTCAGCCAGCCGGATATCCCTGCAACGTTTTTCGAGCGTTTTCCAGGCCTGTTCTATCGCGTTCCGTCCTGCAGCGACGTCATCTTCCTTTTTGCGGCTGTCGGCAACGACCCATTCATCAGGAGAAAACCCATCGCCGGCGACCAGCCAGTTCAACAGGCTTCGTTGTGATTCCGCCGTTTTGAGTTTTTCATTCGAACGGCTGTAACAGCCCGCGACAAGATAACAGCGGTAAACCGCGCGGGTCAAGGCGACATAAATCAGGCGCAGGCTCTCGGCAGCCACCTCGATTGCCTGATTGTTTTTGATGGCCTGTGATGTTTCCCTGTCCATTTCCCTGTAGTCGATCACAAGCCGTTCGTCGTCGTGATATTCGATACCATCCAGTGTATCCGGCCGCCGTCGGGAATACCCGTCCCACAGCAGGGGGCAGAAAACAAAAGCGAATTCCAGTCCCTTTGAACGGTGAACCGTCATGATCTGGACCAGATTGCGATCCGTTTCAAGCCGCAATTCTTCCTCTTCACCCGTCTTGTCGCCCTCGCGTTTTTCAGCCAGATAGCGGAGCAGGGCATCCGGCGCATCGTTGTTTTCACTTTCCCGGTTCAACAGTTCAGCCAGATGCATCAGGTTCGTCATGCGCCGTTCACCGTCCGGCAGGGCCAGAAGCCGCTTCACCACCTCTTCCCGATCCAGCAGATAACGCAGGGCATAAGCTATGCCATTTGAAATCCAGCTGTTGCGGTATTGTTCAAACCGCTCGAACCAGCCCGACAACCGGACTTCATCGTCGGAGAGTGCCGCCATTTCCGATGCATCAAGCCCCAGCATCTCAGTCGACAGGGCCGCTTTTAGCAAAGATTCACTGCCGGGCGACAAAAGGGCTGCCAGAACGCTTTCCAGTTCACGGGCTTCCCTTGAGGCGAAAACACTGTCATGAGACAGCGAAACGCTGCCGATTCCCCGGCGGGAAAGCGCTTCACCCATCATGGCCGCTTCACGGTGGCTCCTGACCAGAACCGCCATGTCACCCGCACAAACGGGTTTTCCGCCGATAGCCAGTTTTCCTTCGGCACTGGCATTCAAAAGACGCGCGATTTCGTCGGCAGTCGCCTCGACTGAGCGTTCTTTTGCCCGGGAGCGTTCGATCCACTCGCCGTTTTCGTCCGGCAATCGCCATATTGTCAGACTGGAAGCCGGTTCTGTCGCGGACAAATCAAGCAGTTCAGGCTGTTCCCGATTTCCGCGACGGACAGGCAGAAAATCGAGACCCGACTGTAAAAACGCCCGCGAATTGACGGAAAAAACCGTATTGCAGGCATCGATCAGGCCGCTAATCGAGCGGTGATTTTCGGGTAGGGTATAGTGATAATCGACTTCGGCACGGGCAGCGAAATAGGTATGCAAATCGGCGTTTCTGAAACTGTAAATCGCCTGCTTGGGGTCGCCCACCATGAAAACCGGCAAGTCCGACTCGCCGTAAATCGAGCGGAAAATGGCGTATTGCAAGGGATCGGTATCCTGAAATTCGTCGATTAAGGCTGCCGGGAATTGCTGCCGAAGCACGCCGGGCAACCAGGGCAAATCCGGATTGTGCAAGGCCTTGTACAGATCGGTCAGCATATCGTCGAAAGCCACCACCCGTTTTTCCTGTTTTTTCGCCTTCAGCGATGCGGCCGTTTCTTCGAGAAACCGCTTTAACAATCGCATCCAGGCTATTGAAAGATCAGCTTCTGTCTGCTGACATTCAATGACGAGTGTTTCGGCCAGCCCGAAGAAGAGATGCTCGGGCGTCGTCCTGTCTTTTTTGGTCGAAGCGGCTAGTTTCGACGTCGTCAGCAGTTCGGTTTTGCCGACACTGTCAACCATTCCGAAAGGATCGCCAGTCGCAAACAGCCTGTCGAAAGCGCCGAATGCACTTTCAATGGCGGCAGGTTTGTAACGTTGCTGATTCAGGTCGGCAGAAGAAGACGCCATGACCTCCAGCACTTCTTCCCGACATTCGTCCCAGCACACCCTCGCTTCGTGAAATGCCTGCACCAGAGTCATGGCGTCGGGATTGTCATCCCGGTTTCGCGCCGCATCGACACCGTCCGGCCACCGCACCTGTGCCAGCGGTTTTCTCAAATGCCTGCGCAAGAGCAGCGCCAGCTTTTTGGGAGTGATCCGTTTTTTATCCAGCCATGCCGAGAAAGCTGGGGAAAGATGGCCATCGGCGATATGGCGCCGCCAGAAATCCTGTACGGCTTCGAGCACCATTTCCCCGTCGTCCGTTTCAGTCCTGACCGTAAAGGCGGCTCCGGCCGAAAACGCCGTTGTTGCCAGTGCCTGCTGGCAAAAACTGTGAATCGTGAAAATCGACGCCTGATCGAATGACTCGAATGCCAGTTGCAGGCGGCTGGCCAATTCAGTTTCCAAAACCCCCGCGTCAAGTTGCCTCCCGATCAGTTCCAGCAGGAAGGTATCGTCCGCCAGATCGTCGGTACCGTTCAGGTAAGAGAGCGCTTTGTCGATCCGTCCCCGGATACGGTCCCGCAATTCCGCCGTCGCCGCCCTCGTGAACGTCACGACGAGGATTTGCTTCACTTCCAGCTGTTTTTCAAGCAGCAAACGCAGGTACAGACCGCCGATGTTCCATGTTTTGCCCGTGCCTGCCGAGGCCTCGATCAGAACCCTGCCGGAAAGAGGGCAGTTGAAAACATCGAATTCATCAGGAAAACTCATGAGATTTCTCCCTTCAGAAAACCATACAGCGGAGCGAAAACCCGTTTCGACAATTCAATGAAATCCTTGTCCAGCGGATTGCCCACTCCGCGCATCGCCAATTGCGTGTAGCGTTCGGCATGTTCGCCGCCATTGGCGTTCTGTGCATGAATCCACGCGCCTTTTGCCTTGTTCATACTGTCATTTGACGCCACAAATTCCCATGAGGAACGCGGGAAAAAATGGATCGGTGCCAACAATCCTGCCCGGTAAATTTCCAGCAATTCGTCCAGCCGGTTTTTCGCCTCGCCGTAAGCGCCCAGCCGGAGACTTTCGTTTTTGTAATGCCATACCGAATGGGGAGTGATGCCCTCGACAACGATGGCATTCAAAAACAGGTGTTCGATCCAGCCGGCCAGATAATCCCATGCGTTGCCGTTATCGTAACGAAGCCTGATAAGGCCGTTCTGCCTCAATTCCGTCAGCGCACCCGACAAGCGCCAGGCTTCGCCGCCGATCATGAATTCAAGATGGCCTGTCACCGGGGCGACCGTATCCTGCTGCAAGTCCGACATTGCCGTTTTTGCAAAAGCCGCCAGTTCCATCAGTTCCTGTTCCATCCAGTTTTTGCCCATCTGTCCAGGGGGAAAATCATTTCCGGCAAACGCTGCCAGACGGACAGACTCGTCATCACGGCCTTCAAGAAAAAGCGGCAACAGCCTTTGGGCGAGTCGGCGGCGGTTTTGACGGTCAATCGTAAACGGTTCAGCCGAAGGCAACTCCTCTTCCTTCGTTGAAAACCGGATACCAAGGCGCTGCCCGAGAAGATAACGGGCGGGATGGCTGAAAAAACGGACGAGCTGTTCAAGAGTGACTTCCTGCCAGATCGTGTCCGGTTTTTGAAGAGGCGTGGTAAAAAAAGGAAATGACTTGTCCGTTACCGTGTCATCGTCGCTGTCTTCTGTCGCCGTCACAGATGAAACGGCAAGAGTCGCATCTTCCTCCTGTCTCACCTGCAGCCTTCGCTGCCGTATCTTTTGCGCTTCACACAGGTCGGCACGAAAACTCACCAGCCGGTGATCGCCCCTGCCATTGAAATAATCGGTGGAAAAGGCGGCAAGGGGATGTTCAATGACCAGCATCCGTAGAGCCGCGGCAAGATCCGCCGGATCGTTCGATACGGCCAGAGCCGGCTTTAACGTCTTGATGAGTTCGGAAACCAGAATGGAAGGCGGTTTTGCGGAATTGTCACGGATATTTTTGCCCGAATAACTCAGATAGAGAGACTTTCTGGCCGAGAGAAGCAGGTCCAGAAAAACATTCCTGTCCGATTCCCGCGGCAACTTGTCGCTTTTACGTGGGGCGACGCCAATCAAATCGAATTCTTCAGGATGCCTGTCAGCCGGAAAAACCCCATCGTCCAGCCCGATGACATAAATATGGTCGAAAGGGAGATTGCGCAAACTGTCCATCGGCGCAAACGTCACGGTCCCTGCGGGAACACTCCCTTGTCCGGAGCCCTCCAGCGCCCGCTCCAGGGCATGGCGGGCGATCGCAAATCCGGTTTCCAGTGCAGGGCTGCCTTCCGCCATCGCGGTATGCCAGTCGCCTATGCACGAACGGACGTCACGATCGCTGTCGATCATGTCAGGTGGAACCGTCAGAAAAGACTCCAGGACATCGAAAAACGTCTGCATCCAGCCATCCGCTGTCTTCGGCCTGGACAGTTCCCGCTTCAAATGCCGCAGGCCACTGATAAATTGCCAGAGCTGGCCCAATGCCACAGCCTGGGATCCTGACGGGCTACCGGCAGGCAAGCGATTCGCGAAAGGCCTTTGTTCGCCATCCGGCAACGCGTAAGCCAGAAAAAGACGGTGCATCCCGTCGTGAAAACTGTGGCTGTCTTCTTCCGGCAAGTCGAATTCTGCCTTGTGCGCACCATCCAGTCCCCAGCAGATTCCCGCGTCGGCAAACCAGTTCCGCAGGGTTCTCAGGTCGCCGTCAAACCCGAAAGTCTTCCCGATGACCGGCTGCATCAGCAAATCGATCACATCCGAAGCCGAAAAACGGGAAGACGCCAGCGCCAGCAAATCGAGCAGGGCACGTGCCACCGGATTGATCCGGTTGCCGGAGAGGCCGGTAATCATGTAGGGAATCCGTGCATGATGGGTGTTATGGCTGGAAAATACCGCCTCGATCATCGGTGCGGCGGCATCCAGATCGGGCGCCACCACCAGAATCCTGTCCGGGGCAGGCGGATCGTCCGATGCAAAACGAAGGAGCAACTGGTCGTGAAGGATTTCGATTTCACGCGTCAGGGAATGGGCAACATGAATACGGATACTGCCGTCATCGCCCAGATGGGACAGCGAAGCCGGTTCCGGTTCGCGCAAATCCAGAATGGCGTCCTGCAAACGCGACAGCAGCGTTTCAGGCACACCCAGTTCCGCGTTCGATATGAAATCCCCGTTTTCCTGTTCGATGGCGCCCAGCCGGTCAAGCATCGATTCGAGCGATGCCTTCGTCTGTTTTCCCCAAGAGGCGAGCAAGGCGTTTCCCGTTTCGTGGTAGAGGTCTTTCTGACGGCTTGCCAGATACGCGAGCCGCCGGGGATCGACGATATCGAACCAGTATTCACGGCAGGGATTCAGGACATAGAGCTCGATATCGATCAGGTGGCCAAGCCGTTCAAGCATATCGATGTATTGCGGCGCGATGGATGGTTCGCAAAACAGATGAATGCGCGCATCCAGCCGGGATGCCGCCTTTTCACTATCGTCAGACAACGCCTCGAAGAAAAGCTCGACAGGCTGTTTTTCCTGTGTCCCGGTCTCTTCGGCAATCCGGCGCCACAAGGCAGCCTGCCAGCACTGGTCGCTTTCAACCGTACCGAATTTTTTATGGTCGGCAGGTACAATATCGACGCGTTCGCCTCTGGCCCAGGCCGACAGCCAGTCAGGACGGTAAATGACGTACTGTTCCATCAGCGCCGCCAGCCGGGCGGCAAGATCGTAACGCATGACCTCGTCGCAGGACGACAAATAGGCCACAAGCCGCGGGTAAGGATCGGCAAAGCCGGGTTCCTGCAACAGGCGCAGAATCCGCCAGACCAGCACGGTGGAAGAAAAGGGGGAAGTTTTCTGGACAGGAACGAGATGCCCGACCTGTCGCCACAGCCACTGTGCCAGAAAGGAAAACTCCACATTGGCACAGACCCCGAAAGTATCGGCAATCGCCATCGTCAGGCAGCGCTTTACCGCCGCGCTTGGCATGATGATCCGTTCCGGTTCGAAAACCGAAGCGGGAGAGAAATGCAGGTTCTTCAACAGAACTGCCAGAAGATCCTCGAAACGATTGGACAGATTCAGATTCAGCATGCGATAGCGTACAGGCCTTTCCTTGAAAAATCATTGCCGCCAGACATGAAAACAGGAGTATGCTGTCGGCCTTGACAAACAAATCCTTCCCGGATTGTACAACCTCGTGCCGTCATATCGTACAATTGACGTAAAAGCAGACGGTTTCTTCCACAAAAAGATGCCGTTTATCAAACTCTGACCAGGAGCGAACATGAAAACAAAACCTGTACTGACTCTGGACGATGCCAGAAAAATGGCTTGTGCCGCCGAAAAGGAAGCCGTAAAAAACGGCTGGATCGTATCCATTGCCGTCGTCGATGACGGCGGTCATCCGCTTTATTTCCAGCGCATGGACAATGCGGCACCCCTCTCGGCACACATTTGCACGGCCAAGGCAAAAACGGCTGCACTGGGCGGCAGGGAAAGCAGGGTTTTCGAGGATATGATCAATGGAGGACGTACGGCCTTTCTGTCGGCTCCGGCAATCGACGGCATGCTTGAAGGCGGCATTCCTGTCATCCTGGACGGAGTCTGCGTCGGCGCAGTCGGTGTATCGGGAGTCAGGGCCGCAGAGGATGCGCAAATTGCCAAAGCGGGAGTCAACGCACTGACGAACTGAATGTTAACCGGACTGAAAAGCCACCTTCGGGTGGCTTTATGTTTTGCCTGAAATTTATGCTTGCCATCGCCAATATCGTTTTGCCTGTTTTTGCGCTCATCATCGCGGGGTATGTCCTGCGCAGGCGAAACGTGCTTTCAACGAATGCCTGTACCGAGCTGAACCGCTTTGTCGTCTATCTGGCACTTCCTGCCCTCATGATCGACGTCATGGTCAACAGCACATGGAGCGAACTGTACCAGCCTGAATTCTTTTATGCCTTCGAACTCGGTGTCTTCATCATCTTTTTTGCCGTACTGGCCTTTCACTGGCTCAAAACGAAAAACCTGACCTCGGCCACCATCGACGCGACTTCCGCATCGTACGCCAATACCGGCTACATCGGGCTGCCACTTTGCGCGCTGACATTCGGAGCCGACAAACTGGGACCTGCCATGGTCGCCGCCATCCTGACCGTTTCGGCCAACTTTGCCGTGTCCATCGTCTTCATCGAAGCCAGTTCCCAGTCAGGGAAAAGCGTCTGGGCAACCCTGAAAAACGTCGGCGTCTCCCTGTGCAAAAACCCGTTGATTGCCGCACCCGTCCTTGCCGGAGCCTTTTGCGCCACAGGCCTGCAACTGCCACACGGCGTGCTTCAGTCGATCAAGCTCCTGGGAGGAGCCGCCAGCCCGTGCGCACTGGTTGCCACAGGCCTGTTCCTCGCCCAGCGACAGGAAAGTTCCAGCTCCGCCGTCGCCATCGAGCTCGTCATCCTGAAACTGGTCGCGCAGCCGCTGATCGCATGGTACTTCGCCTTCCACGTCTTCAACATGCCACCCCTCTGGGCGAAGTCTGCCGTCATCCTCTCGGCACTTCCGACCGGAACCGGCCCGTTCATGCTGGCCGAACTGTATGGAAAGGGCGGAGGGATCGCCTCCCGAACCATTTTCCTGACGACTGTTCTGGGTATCCTGACCCTGTCCGTCTGGCTGACCATCCTCTGACACCATGAAGCCCGAAAAACTGACCGGTCACGCCGCCATGTTCGGGGCCAACGCCATGTGGGGCATCATGTCGCCGGTCGCCAAAATGGTCATGGCAGCCGGTGTCATCAGCCCGATGGTCATGACGGACTTCCGGATACTGGGCGCGGCCATCCTGTTCTGGACAATCTCCTTTTTCCGAAAGAGGGAACCCGTCAGCTGGAAAGACCTGGGTCTTTTCTTTCTCGCGTCCCAGACCGCCATTGTCTTCAATCAGGGTTCTTTCATCTTCGGCGTGTCCATGACCTCGCCGATTGACGCGTCGATCATCACGACCAGCCTGCCGATCCTGACCCTGATCATCGCCGCCTTTTACCTGAAAGAACCGGTCACCGGCAAAAAAATCGTCGGCATCATCTTCGGCGCGACCGGAGCCATCCTGCTCGTCATGAGTGGCCGGCAACTCGCCAACGGTAACGCCAGCAATATCCGGGGCGACCTGTTGTGCCTGACGGCACAGCTTTGTTTTTCCATCTATCTCGTCTTTTTCCGCGGACTGATCAACCGGTATTCGCCGATCACGATCATGAAATGGATGTTCACCGGCTCGGCCATGTCGGTTTTGCCGTTCACATACGGCAAAATACTGGCAATCGACTGGACGGCCGTCGAATGGCGAACCATCGGCGGAATCGCCTTCGTCGTCGTAGGGGGCACCTTCATCAGTTACCTGCTCGTTTCGATAGGGCAGAAGCGATTGAGGCCGACCGTCGTCAGCATGTACAACTACATCCAGCCAATAGCCGCTGCCGTCGTGGCGATCCTCTGGGGGATGGACAGCTTTACTCTCCTGAAAACAATCGCCGTCATTTTCATCTTCTCCGGCGTATATCTCGTCACACAAAGTAAAAATATCACTACAATAGAAAAAGAAATCGAGCGAGTCAAAACAGGAGAAAAATAATGTCCACGGTCTATTTTCCGGGCTGCAAATACACGATCCATTCACGGGTAAACAGCCGTAAAATCCGTCAATACCTGATCCGCCAGCATGGCATCCGGCAAACCGGCTGCTGCAGCACCGGACTTGACACGCTGACAGCAGGGGATACCGCCATTTTCGTCTGTCCGACCTGTAGCGCCTTCATTCAGGAATACACCCCGAAAAACCGTTCTCTCTCCATCTGGGAAATACTTGAAAACGACGATGCCTTTCCCTGGCCCGATTGCGGCAGTGACAGGATAACGGTACAGGACTGCTGGAGATCCTTCGACAACCGGCCCCTGCAGGATGCGGTACGACGTATTTTGCAGCGCATGAACGTTGAAATCGTCGAAATGGAAATGAATTTCGAAAAAACCGGTTTCTGCGGTTCATCCCTCATGAAAACCCAGTCTCCCCGTTATTCCCGATTTGCCCCTGTCCGTTTCATCAAAAATGCAAGTGGGAAATTCATCCCCGTACCGGCTGAAGAGCAGGAAAAGAAAATGCAGGAACACGGCAAACAGTTCACGACCGACAAAGTCGTCTGCTATTGCACGGGATGCCTCCACGGACTGAGGCTTGGTGGCGTGGATGCCGTCCACATGATGGACCTGATCACGGCCCGATTGTAGGCACCCGGACATTTCCGGTGTGCCATAGCTGACCGATGACCGGTTTTTCGGTATATGAAAGAAGAGGGCGCGTTTGCGCCTTTTTTCATGGCCTCTCCTCACGAGAGGCTTTTTTTATGCCATGCCTTGCTGACATTTATCCCGGGAGGGCATTTTTTATGGAAAGGGACCGTTACGGACTGGTTCGAAACGGGAAAAAACTTATTCAACAGACCGGAAAAATGGGGCGAAACCATCGGCGACATGTTGTCCGCCAGCATCAACCCTGACGAAAAAGCTGGATGGATGAGCAGGAGAAAAAGATCGAACAGGAGTAAAAAGCCCTCCAGTCCAAAACCGGCATGGAAGATGTTACCCATTTCGGTGTTGACCCGGATGACTTATAGGCCGCAGACTGGCAACGTTTAAATG
>CAJKQK010000066.1 GCA_905202055.1 uncultured Oxalobacter sp. | reverse complement strand
TAATATTTCTCAATTTTATTTCCAAGCTGCGTCAGCCGTATGACTTGATTGCGGGTAAGAGCAGGTTTTTTACGGAGCCGTCCGGGGACAGGGATTTCTTCCGTTCCGTCTAAGGTGCGAACCGTCATAATCTCTTTGTTTGCCACTTCATATGATACGATTCGGACGGCGCTCTTATCCGTAACGATTGTATCAGGGGTGACTAAGCTAGAAACCACCGATTCGCCAAGTCCCCACGCGGCGTTAACAATCATTTCGCTGCGTCTGCCATTGATAGGGTTTAGCGTAAACATAACGCCGGACGCATCGGAAAACGCAAGCTTTTGTACTACAACAGCAAGTGCAACAATTTCCTGCTTTATACCATTCTTCACGCGGTAAGCAATAGCGCGAGCTGTCCATAGGGAAACCCAGCACCTCTTTACAGCGTCAAGAACTTCATTCTCACCTTGTATGTTAAGATAGGTTTCCTGCTGGCCTGCAAAGGACGCATCCTGCAAATCTTCCGCCGTGGCGGAAGAACGCACGGCAACGGAGAGTTCCCCGACCGAGGCTTTGACCATTTTGCGGTAATGGTCAAGCAGTTCCGCTTCCAGACGGGGCTGGAAGGGAGTATCCACGATCCATTGACGTATATCGGCACCCGCGTCAGCCAATGCGCGCACATCGCTGACATCGACACCGGCCAGCCTTTTTTCGATGCGTTTCGCCAGCGTTTCACCTCCACTGGCGCTATGGGAAAGAAAATCGCGATACGCCTGTGCCGTTGTCGCAAATCCGCCGGGAACCCTCACGCCCTTTTCCTGCAACTGGCTGATCATTTCGCCAAGAGATGCATTCTTCCCGCCTACCGAAGGCACATCTTTCATTCTCAAACCGGTAAACGGGATGACATAGTCAGCCTGATCATTGGATGTTAGTGGCGATATTTCCGACATGGTGATCTCCTTGCGCGTAAAGTGAATCAGTAACTGGTAACTGAGGAATTACATGGTATTTCGGCAAAACGGCATTTATCTTTTTATTGTACCGCGCCGGAGACTGTGTTTTTCAAAAATAATCTTTACAATAAAAGAAATCCTTCATCTCTTTGATTATTCTTTCGGACAGGTTGAAATATGACGACACAACAGGATATTCCCGGTCGTACCGTTTACATTGTTTCCGACGGTACGGGCATCACGGCAGAGGCTCTGGCCCGCTCGGTCCTTTCCCAGTTCAACCTGAACTTTTCCAGGATTCACATCCCTTTTGTCGATACACTGGACAAAGTACGGCAGGCAAAAGACCAGATTCAGGCCGAACGCGACAAGACCGGACAGCTTCCGATCGTTTTTTCCACACTTGTCATTCCCGAACTCGTGACCGAATTGCGCAAGGCCGACGCCCTTCATCTGGACGTGATCCAGACATTTGTCGAGCCTCTGAAAGCCGAACTGGGTGTGTCACCGAAAGAGGAAATCGGGCTGTCTCACCAGAACATGGAAAGCCTGGAATACAAAAAGCGGATCGAGGCCATCAACTTCACGCTGGAACACGACGACGGCCAATCCAACCGGAATCTGGAAGATGCCGACGTGATCCTGATCGGCGTATCCCGTAGCGGCAAAACCCCGACCAGCCTGTACCTCGCCATGCAATATGGCCTCAAAGTCGCCAACTATCCCCTGATTCCGGAAGATTTCGAACGCGGTCATATGCCCAAAGCGTTACAGCCGTACAAGAACAAGCTTTTCGGACTGACCATCCAGCCTGAAAGGCTCGCCGAAGTCCGGAATGAAAGAAGACCGAACAGCCGTTATGCCGCGCTGGACAATTGCCGTTATGAAATTTCCGAAGCGGAAGGCATGATGAATCTGGAAAACATCCGCTATCTTTCCTCGACGTCAAAATCCATCGAGGAAATCGCCACGGCCATTTTGAGCAATTTGCGCTCTTATTGAAAAAGGGTGGCCTGACGAGGTCGTCCCTGAGAAATCCGTTTACAAGATCTCGACTTCAAAAGCCGCGGCATAAGGCTCACGAATGCCGAGTTCAGATGCCGTGCGGCGATTCAGCATCAAAACACGGTCGTCGAACCCGTATTTCCTGTCACGCAAATTGCGCTGGTGCTGGGAATCGTGATACCGTAACAGCTGGGCTTTCCATTGCGCATCAGCCGCATCGAAACCGACATAAAAATCCTTTTTCATGTCGACTGTTTTGACATCACTGTTGAACATCAGGGCAACAGGCCATTCCACTTTCGATGCAATCGCCCTCATCATGTTGGCCATATCGCGATGGGCGCGATTGGAATCGTTCCAATGAGGCATGAAGAGCAAATCGGGATGCACTTCGCGAATCACCTTTTCGAGAAAAATCCGGTTGCCATCATCGTCGGCAACCTGATCGTCAGGAGCATTATTAAGGCCCAGAAAACGGAAGTTTCCATCTGGAAGGCCGAAGAAACGGAGGCTGCCTGTCTGTTCGCGAACCCGCAATGTCCGTTTGTCTTCCTGCGTCATGCCAGCGCCGTAGACTTTATCGATACCGCTGCCCGTTTCGGCGACAACCGCATGGATGTCATGCCCCCGATCCATCAGATATTTCAGGGTAACGCCGATCGCGTCAAAATCGTCCGGATGGGGCGCTGTCACCAGAACCGTCATGGGACGGGGCCAGACAACACTACGCAGGTCGGCAGGGGAATTTTGGGGAAGAAGAAAATCCAGATTCGTCACTTGAAAATCCTTTCATTCACATCCGGTGAAACACTCAGTCGGAAAACGCTTCGGGTTCAAGGATCTTCCGGACAGGAGCATACGTTTTGCGATGGACAGGCGATACGCCGTATATATGTAACTGTTCCAGATGATACGCTGTCGGATAGCCTTTATGGCGGTCGAAGCCGTATTCAGGGTATTGACGATGCAAATCCAGCATGACGGCATCCCGTGCCGTTTTGGCAAGGATGGATGCAGCCGAAATAGCCGGCACCTTGTCGTCGCCCTTGACGATGGCTTTTGCGGCAATCGCCAGCTTGGGACAGCGATTGCCATCGATCAGGGCCAGCTCCGGCCTGATCGGCAGGGAATCGATAGCCCGTTTCATCGCCAGCATGGAAGCATGCAGGATATTCAGTTCATCGATCTCTTCAATCGAGCATTCGGCGATGGCCCAGGCTTTCGCATGTTTCCTGATTTCGAGTGCCAGCTCATCCCGGCGGTGTCCGGAAAGTTTCTTCGAATCTTTCAGGCCGACTATCGGATGGTCCGGGTCGAGAATGACGGCGGCTGCAAAAACAGGCCCCGCGATAGGCCCCCTTCCCGCCTCGTCGGCTCCGCAAAAAAGTGTCACGCCCGACGTGAAATCCTCATCAAACAAAGGGAGAGGCAAAGTGGAAGAAACCGATCGTTTTCCGATTTTCCTAGCCATTTTTGTCCATGACTTCCAGAATGGCTTCGGCACTCGTCTGGGCCGTGTTGCGCAACAGGGAATAATGCATGGCTATGAACCGTTCTTCAAGACGCTGGCGGTTTGCCTGATCCGTCAGCTGAAACCAGAGTGCGTCAGCCAATGCCTGCCCGGTTGCCGCATTCTGAAGGAGTTCGGGAACAATCATTTCACCAGCCAGAATATTGGGCAACCCCACAGGAGGCTTGACGATATGCCGCGCGATTTCCCAGGTAGCCCGCATCAGCTTGTAGGCGATCACCATCGGTTTTTTGAACAGGGCCACTTCCAGTGTTGCCGTACCGGATGCGACCAGCACGGCATCCGCCGCGGTAATGGCAGCATGCGAATGGCCGCGCACGATTTGAAGAGGCAGCTCGTCCAGGCGCGCGCCGGTGACAAGACGAGTGAAATATTTCAGTTGTTCGTCACCAGCCATCGGGATAACGAACTGGATGGTCGGGTCACGCTGCAACAGTATTTTCGCCGATTCGACAAAAGCCAGGCTGTTATATTTCAGTTCCGACATACGGCTGCCCGGCATAATCGTGATGACCGGTTTTTCCCTGTCCAGCCCCAGGCTCGTCCGTGCGGCATCCACATCCGGGCGCATCGGAATCGATTCCGCCAGCGGATGGCCGACATAGGTAACGGGAATGCCCGCTTTCCGGTAAATGGCTTCCTCGAAAGGAAACAGGACAAGAATGCGGGAAACCGCTTCGGCAATCTTTTTGATACGCCCGCTACGCCATGCCCATACCGACGGACTCACGAAGTGGACTGTCTTGATACCCGCTTTTTTCAGGGCCAGTTCAAGGCTGAGGTTGAACTCGGGAGAATCGATACCGACGAAAACGTCCGGCCTCTGGGAAAGCAGGTGATCCCGGAGATGATTGTGGATTCCCTTGATTTCACGGTAGTGCGCCAGCACTTCGAACAGGCCGTTGACGGAAAGTTTCTCCATCGGCCAGTTGCTGACGAAATCGTATTTCGCCATCTGGGGGCCGCCGATGCCGTGCATCAGCGTATCGGGCAACTGGGGACGAAGCGCCGACAGCAGGTTGGCTCCCAGCAAATCGCCGGACGTTTCACCTGCTACCATGGCTATCGATCTCAAAACCCCACTCCCATCAGTGACAACGAACAGAGCCGACCTGTGCCCGACTATCTGAGCAAACCTCTTTGCGCTTCGGAAATAAAGGTATGCATCTGTTCAATATATTTGGCGGATTCCGGAGAAGCGGCTGCTTCTTCCAGCAATTTTGTTTTGGCTTCTTCAAGCGTCAGACCCGACCGGTAAACGGTTTTGTACGCTCTTTTGATTCCCGTGATCTGATCCGGGGAAAAACCGCGACGTCTCAGGCCTTCGGCATTGATGCCGTAAGCCGTTGTCGGCGTTCCGGAAGCCATGACGAAAGGAGAAATGTCCTGTGAAATCTTGGCGCCAAACCCGGTCATGGCATGATCCCCGATCCGGCAGAACTGATGGATCAGCGTAAAACCGCCGAGAATGACCCAGTCTCCGATATGGACATGACCAGCCAGCTGGGCGCTATTGGCGAAAATGGTATGGTTCCCGACTTGGCAGTCATGAGCCAGATGGACATACGCCATAATCCAGTTATCGTTCCCGAGACGGGTTACGCCGACATCCTGTGCCGTTCCCAGATTGAACGTACAGAATTCGCGAATGGTGTTGCGGTCACCGATTTCCAGTTTCGTTTCTTCCCCGGCGTACTTTTTGTCCTGCGGCACGCCGCCGAGTGAGGTAAACTGGAAAATACGATTGTCTTCACCGATCGTGGTATGGCCGTCAATGACGACATGAGGGCCGACTTTGGTGCGTGCACCGATTTTGACATTCGGACCGATGATCGAATAAGGGCCGACTTCGACCGAACTGTCCAGCTCGGCTTTCGGATCGACTATTGCGCTCGGATGAATAGCCATCAGGCTTCCGCTTTCTGGGCGACGACGCCACCCCGTATGGCACACATCAGTTCGGCCTCGACAGCCAGCTGGCCGTCAACCATACCCTTCGTCCTGAATTTCCACATTCCTCTCGAACTGCGAACCAGTTCGGCTTCCATCACCAGCTGGTCACCCGGTTCGACCGGCCGTTTGAAACGGGCACTGTCGATCGTCGCGAAATAAACGACGGCATCCTTGTCCAGTTTGCTGTCAGCGGACATGAACGCGAAAATCGCCGCTGTCTGGGCCAGCGCCTCGATAATCAGGACACCTGGCATGACAGGGTGGTTCGGGAAATGGCCATTGAAAAATTCTTCATTGGCAGTCACATTCTTGATAGCCGTAATTTTCTTTCCGGCTTCCCAGTCGAGAACGCGATCGACCAGCAACATGGGATAACGATGGGGCAACAACTCGCGGATCTGGTGAATATTCAGGGTGTTCATTTTTCAGTCTTGGTTAATGCATTAACGGTTTTTTCCAATTCACGGATTCTATCACGCATAGTGCCCAATTTACGCACCAGCACAGCAGTCTTTTCCCAGTCCTGATGTTTTGCCAGCGGGTAAAAACCTGAATAAACGCCCGGTTCGGTAACGGAACTCTGGACAACACTTGAAGCCGTAATATGCGTTCTGTCCGCAATCGTCAAATGACCGCCGATCATGGCCGCACCACCGACCGTACAATTCTTGCCGAAGATCGCGCTGCCAGCGACGCCGACACAGCCCGCCATCGCCGAATTTTCACCGACATGGCAGTTATGGCCGATCTGGATCTGGTTATCCAGCTTGACGCCATTCTCGATAATCGTGTCGGACAACGCACCACGGTCGACAGTTGTATTGGCGCCGATCTGGACATCGTTCCCGATGATGACGCGGCCGGTCTGGGGAATCTTGACCCAGACACCATCCTCGTTGGCAAAACCGAAGCCTTCACATCCGATGACGGCACCCGGGCGCAAAACGCCGCGTTCCCCGATTTCACATTCATTCAAAAAAATGACCCGCGGGAAGAAACGGCATCCCGCTCCGACTTTGGCTTTCCTGCCGATGAAACAACCCGCTTCAATGACACAGTTCTCCCCGATTTCGGCTTCCGCTTCAATGGTCACAAAAGGACCGATAGAAGCCGTCCCGGCGACTTTAGCAGTGGGATCGATCACGGCACTGGGATGGATGCCCTGCACGGGAGGAACGGTTTTGAAACTTTCGAACAACTGCGCCGCATGGGCAAAATAGGCGTAAGGGTTTTTGGCGACAATGCGCGACCCCTTGAACAGATCGCCGACCAGCTGATTATCTTTCGGGGAAATGATCAGTGCACCGGCTTTGGACCATTCCACTTCATTTCTCAGGCGGGGATTGGTCAGGAAAGTGATATGCGAGGAATCGGCATTATCGAGAGGGGCGAAACCGGCAACCTTATAGTCACCGTTACCAATAAGTTGACCGCCGAAGCGGTCAACGAGTTCTGCAAGACTGATGAGCATCCTGATACTTTTTGGTGATTATTTGTTAAGCGCTTTCAGAACCTGATCGGTAATATCGACACGAGGATTGATATAAGCGGCATCCTGAACGATCAGGTCGTATTTTTCCGCTTTGGCAATACGGTCGATTTCCTTGTTCACACGGTCGACAACCTTGGCCAGTTCCTCATTACGACGTTGCATCAGATCTTCACGGAAAGAACGCTGCTTGCGCTGGAAATCCTGGGACAGGTCGGCCAGTTCGCGCTGGCGTTTCAGGCGATCCGATTCAGCCAGAACAGGCATCTCCTTTTCAAGCTTCTCGCTCATTGCTTTCAAACGGGCCTGTGCACCCTGCATTTCCTTGGCACGTTTGGAAAAATCGGCTTCGAGTTTTTTCTCGGCAGCCTTGGCTGGAGCGGATTCGCTCATGATCTTGTCAGGATTGATATAACCCACTTTAGACGTCTGTGCCTGAGCGACACCGAAGATACCCAAACAAAGAGCAAGGACGGCTATTTTTTTCATATCCATAAGAGTTTTAGCAAAATTATTCAAGTTACTTCTCCAAAAAATAAATCGTCAATATGTTTATTATGCCATCGATTCACTAGAAACCGGTACCCAACTGGAACTGGAAGGCTTCTTTCTGGTCGCCCTCTTTCGAATTCAGCGGAATGCCATAACTGAGTTTCAAAGGACCGATCGGCGACACCCAACTGACACCGAACCCGGCTGAGTATCTCAAATTACCCAGATCGATGTTTTGATTGTCCGCATATACATTGCCCGCATCGATGAATGTAAACCAGCGCAAAGTCTTGTCGCCGCCCATACCCGGCATCGGGAACTGCAATTCCATATTGCCGACAACGCGTTTTGTACCGCCAAGATAAACACGATTGCCATAATAGTCGTATTCAACACGTCCCAAAGAAGAGCTTTCGTAGCCGCGAACCGTTCCCATACCGCCGGCGTAGAAGTTCTTGAACAGGGGATATGGATTTCCGCCAAGGCCCTTGCCGTAATCGACCATACCGTTCAGGGCCAGTGTCCCTCCCGAGAAAAGAGGCATGAAATACTGTTGCTGATAGGACAATTTATAGTATTTCATATCGCCGAGCAGGGAAACTTCGGCATTGGCCTTCTGGTACCGGCCTTTTGTCGGGATAAGGGCACTGTCACGATTGTCCCGCTGCCAGGCAACCGTCAACGGCACCGACCAGGCAGATGCTGTCGTCCCGTCTGTACCGAACTGGCGAACGAATTCCAGATATTGCGGAGGACTGTTCCAGTAAGTGTCGATACTGGTATTTTCAACCCCTACGCCGAAAAATACCCTGTCCACTTCGGTAAATGGAATACCGAAATTGACGTTACCGCCCGCTGTTTTGACTTTATAGTCACTATCGTTGATCAAAGGCGGCCTGATCGTACGATAAAAGATTTCGTACCGGCGACTGATGCCATCATCAGTGAAATATGGATTGGTCTGGGCAAGGGAAATCGTTCTGTAACGCTGGCTGGTATTGACGTTCAAGGCAACGTCATTACCGGTCCCTGCAAAATTCTGCTGTTCGATGGAACCCGACAGCAACAATTTGTCACTTTGTGAAAAACCGGCGCCAAGCATGACGTTACCAGTCGGTTTTTCAACGACTTTCATATTGACGTCGACCTGATCGACGGTTCCCTGAACTTCAGGGGTTTCAACAGCCACTTCGGTGAAGAAACCCAGACGGTCAACGCGGTCACGGGACAATTTGATGTTCTTGCCGTTATACCAGGAACCTTCCATTTGACGGAATTCACGGCGAATGACTTCATCCCGGGTTTTGTTATTTCCCGCAATCGATATCTGACGGACATAAACACGTTTGCCGGGATCGACGAAAATGGTGAAAGCGACTTCTTTCTTTTCACGATCGATATCGGGCTGCGGATTGACGTTCGCAAACGCATAACCGAAGTTACCCAGATACTCCGTGATGTCCCTGGAACTGTTCGTCAGTTTTTCACCGGAATAAACATCGCCTTTTTTCAACTGGACCAGATTGCGGATTTCTTTTTCACGGCCGAAAAGCTCGCCTTCAAGCCGGATGTCGGAAACCTTGTACTTGTCGCCTTCCTTGATATTCAGGGTGATGTAAATATCTTTTTTGTCGGACGTGATCGACACCTGTGTCGATTCAACCTGCATTTCGATATAACCGCGATTTTGATAAAACGACTTCAGTGCTTCAATATCGCCCGTCATTTTTTCCTTGGAATACTGGTCTGCCTTGGTATACCAGGTAAACCAGCCCGGGGTGCGCAATTTGATGACTTCAAGCAGTTTCTTGTCTGAAAAAGCCTTGTTGCCGACAAATTTGATCTGCTTGATGCGTGCCACTTCACCTTCATCAACCGTGAAATTGACGGCAACCCTGTTCCTTTCAACCGGCGTGATGGTTGTCGTGATCTGGACGCCATACAACCCATGAGACAGATATTGCCTCTTCAACTCCTGCTCTGCGCGATCGAGCAGCGAACGGTCATAAATACGGCCTTCGCCAAGCCCGACGTCTTTAAGCGACTTGATCAGGGCCGCTTTTTCGAATTCCTTGGCGCCGGTAAAATCGACACTGGCAATCGCCGGTCGTTCTTCAACAATAACGACCAGAACGTCGCCTTCGGCGTCAATCCGGACATCCTTGAAAAAACCGGTCGCATAAAGTGCCTTGATGGCTGAAACGGCTTTTTCATCATTAAACGTTTCGCCCACGCGAACAGGCAGGTAATTGAACACCGTTCCCGCTTCAGTACGCTGAATGCCTTCTACACGGATATCCTTGACGGTAAAAGGCTCGACTGCCTGCGCAACATTCGAATAAAAAGCCATGGATATCGCTGCCAGCAGTGACAGACGAAAAGGCAAACGTTGATGAAATAATTTCATGAATCTGATTTTAGACGCCACAAAAAACTCACATTCAGCCGACTCTTCACTCAGAAAAAGATCCGGATGACATCATTAAAAACGGCAACCAATAACAATAATCCAAGGATACCGATACCGATTTTATAGCCTATTCCGGCGATACGATCCGAAATAGAACCACCAGTCACAACTTCCACAGCATAATACAGCAAAAGTCCTCCATCCAACACAGGTATCGGAAGTAAATTCATCACGCCGATACTGATACTGATGAAAACGATAAAATGCAGATAACGGACAAGCCCCGCACGGGCGGTCTGCCCCGCATAATCGGCAATGGCAATCGGCCCTGTGATATTTTTGAGAGAAACATCACCGACGAGCATTTTACCAATCATTTTAACCGTGATACAGGAGGTTTCCCAGGTTTTCGAAATCCCTTCCATCAGCGCAACCGGGACGCTGTAACGCAAAACAGTCATCGCAGGCATAACGGAAATGGTGGCATCCATTTTGCCGATCAGCTGTTCCTTTTCCGTTTTCACGGCGGGTGTCATTAAAACAGTGACCGGTTCATCATTACGCAAGATGTCGAGCGTCAATTGTTTTCCGGGAGAAGACCGTATCGCCATGACCAGTGCAAGGGAATCCAGAACAGCCTCCCCGTTGATTCTGACAACCCGGTCGCCTTCTTTCAGGCCAGCCTGTTCGGCGACACCCCCATCGACTGTTTTTCCGATTATGGCGGGCGGCCTCCCGACGCCAAGCCCCAGCTTGCCGATAAAATCCTTGTCGACGTCTTCAATCGACACCTGAGTCATGGGCATCACGACTGTTTTTTCAGGAACACGTGGACTGTTTCCATCGTCGGCAGCCGAACCGGAAACCACTCCGACAGATACCGCCGGACGTGCTTCCATGAGCATTTCCGTCATTTTCCACCGAACCTGCTGCCAGTTGTGGATCGGCACACCGTCGATATTGACAACGGTTTCCCCACCTCTCAAACCAGCCTGCCAAGCGGCTGTGTTGACCGGCACTTCGCGAAGTTTTGCGATTGGCTCAGGCATACCGTAGATATAAAGTCCGGTCAGAACGGCGATGGCAAGCACGAAATTGGCCAGCGGCCCCGCTGCGACAATGGCAATACGGCGCCAGACGTTCTGGCTGGTAAATTCACGTTTTCTGTCTTCAGGCGAAAGCTGGCTCAAATCGTCCGCTCTTGCATCAAGCAATTTGACGTACCCGCCCAATGGCAAGGCCGAAAGCGCCCACTCCGTCTGATCAGGTCCGTATTTGCGGCTGTACAGGATTTTCCCCATCCCCAGGGAAAAGCGCAGAACCTTGACATTGCAAAGGCGCGCCATCCAGTAATGGCCAAGCTCATGGAATACGATAAGCACGGACAATGCAAAGATAAAGGCTAAAAATGTTTGAATGAATATCATTGCAAAATGAGATTTGTGGCGACCGTCCGTGCTGCCCGGTCATGCATTAAAACACTATCGATACTCGTGACGGCACTTTCTGTCATCACCTTGTCCAGAACATTGGCCACCACGTAATCGATCCGCCGGAAGCTGATTCTCTGGTCCAGAAAAGCCTGAACGGCCACCTCATTGGC
>CAJKQK010000065.1 GCA_905202055.1 uncultured Oxalobacter sp. | reverse complement strand
TGTTAAACATATTATCCCGACTCGATGGAGGGCATTGTGCGCCTGGATAAGCATTGACGCAAACCTGATGTTTGCCAGTTTTCTTATGCGGGCTTCGTGCAAGACCCGCGAAAAAGTGACTATTTTAATTCAAAATGTCGGGTGATATCAAATTCAGGGGGCGTATTGCCAGTCTGCAATTACGGAAGACAACTATTTTCCGACGTCAAAAGACGGTTGATGATTTTTGCCGATATTTCGATAAAAAGAATTTCCTGTCGGTATATGCAACCCGTTTTGTGAAGCTTGTCAGGAATCCATTTCTCCTGTTCCGGAAAACTGAACATGACAGCGAGAGCCCTTTTACCGTGAATTGGACGACAATACAAAAATTATACAATGAACACAAGATCGACATTAATACCCATTATCTTGTATCCGGGCTCGGGTAGCCCGATTATCAATCGGAGTCTGGTGTACTTTTGCTATTTCCGATTATCAAAAGTCGTTTGATACAAGTCAGATTTCCTTTCGTTCGATTCCGTATGCTTGAACATGATACACTGAGGAAAATGTTTTCTGATTCCGTGGGGAAATGAGCATGCTCAGCAGTAATTTCGACTTGCCTTTATAATTAATTGTCGTCATTCTCAAATTGCCCTTTTGAAAGGACTTGTCATGGAACACAAATTACCGCCTTTGCCTTATCCAATGGATGCCCTGCAACCCTACATTTCGCAGGAAACGCTGGAATACCATTATGGAAAGCACCATCAGACTTATGTGAACAATCTGAACAATCAGATCAAGAATACCGAATTTGAGAATATGTCTCTTGAAGAAATCGTCAAAAAATCGTCTGGTGGTATTTTCAACAATGCAGCTCAGGACTGGAACCATACTTTCTACTGGAATTGCATGAAGCCGAATGGAGGCGGCAAACCGGCTGGCAAATTGCTGGACGCAATCGTCGCCAAATGGGGCACTTTCGAGGATTTCCAGAAGGCTTACGGTCAGGCTTGCGCTTCCAATTTCGGTTCTGGCTGGACATGGCTCGTCAAGAAACCGGATGGTTCGGTCGATATCGTCAACACATCCAATGCCGCTACCCCATTGACCGGTTCCGACAAGCCTCTTTTGACCTGTGATGTCTGGGAACATGCCTATTATATCGATTACCGCAATGCCCGCGCCAAATACGTGGATGAGTTCTGGAATGTGGTGAACTGGGATTTTGTCGTTTCCAATTATGCCTGATTCCGGCAAGGAATCTGAAAACGCCGATTTTCATATCGGCGTTTTTTTTGGCTGTTCCGATGCAAACGTGTTTGAAGGGCATGCGATGTTTTATAATAAACATTCTTCCTTGCCCTGTTTTTTCGTTTGTGAAAAGCGCCCTCATCTGGAGATGTCATGAATAATACCGTTATTCTTTCTTCCGACGCATGTCTCGGCCACAATCCCGGACCTCACCATCCTGAAAGTCCCGAGCGTCTTCTGGCTGTCAGGGAAGCACTCTCCACGCCGGAATTCGAAGCGGTTCAATGGAGAAACGCTCCTATGGGGACGAAAGAACAATTGCTGCTCGTTCATACACCGGAGTATGTCAATCGCATCGCAACGATCAGGCCGAAAGCGGGTTATGTGCCGCTGGACGGGGGCGATACCGTTATGTCACCCGGAACATGGGACTGTGTCATGACTTGCGTCGGAGCAGCCTGTATGGGTGTCGATCTCGTCATGAAAGGCGAAGCCGACAACGTTTATTGCGCAACCCGTCCATGCGGGCATCACGCAGAACCGGACAGGGCAATGGGATTTTGCGTTTTCAATCATGCCGCTGTCGCTACGGCGTATGCTTACGATAAATACAAACTCGACCGTGTGGCACTTGTCGATTTCGATGTCCATCACGGCAATGGTTCCCAGGACGCTTTTTATCATCGGCCTGAAATTTTTTACGCTTCCTGCCACCAATCGCCTTTTTATCCGGGAAGCGGTGCACGTTACGAAACGGGTATTGATCATAATATCGTCAACGTGCCGCTCTCTCGCGGCGCCGGATCGGATAAATTCCGCAATTGCATGACGTTTGAAATTCTTCCCGCGCTTAAAAAATTCAACCCTTCGTTTCTGATCATTTCAGCCGGTTTCGATGCGCATAAAAAAGATCCGCTTGGCGGCCTTTCCTTTACGGATGACGATTATTACTGGGTGACCAAAGAACTGATGAAAGTTGCCGACGAATGTTGCGACGGCCGGATCGTTTCCATTCTGGAAGGCGGTTACAGTCTTGAAGGGCTGGCGAGCGGTTCTGCCGCCCATGTCAGGGCATTGATGGGGAAATGACGGATTTTCAGGAGCAGATGCATCTCCGTTGTATATTTGCACAACATTGAAAGAAGAAATAAAACGGCGCTACTTCCCTCTATTTAAATAAGCTGTTAAAATCCCTATCTTTCCATATTGGCTTTATCACTGTAATTATTCATGACCACTATTCGCCTTAAAGAAAACGAACCATTCGAAGTCGCAATGCGACGTTTCAAACGCACCATCGAAAAAACCGGTCTGCTGACCGAACTGCGTGCGCGCGAGTTTTATGAAAAACCAACTGCTGAACGCAAGAGAAAACTGGCTGCAGCCGTTAAACGTCATTACAAACGTATTCGTAGTCAGCAGTTGCCGAAAAAAATGTATTGATTTGATCTGCCGGTTCCGGCAGATTTCGGATAGCTGATAGAGGCCCGCTCCGGTTGAACCGCGGCGGGTTTTGGTGTTTCAAATAACAAATAATGGAGTTCGACATGAGCCTGAAAGAACAAATCGTCAGTGACATGAAAGACGCCATGCGGGCCAAAGATACAAAACGTCTGGGAACGATCCGCATGCTGACTGCTGCCATGAAGCAGAAAGAAGTTGATGAACGCATCGAATTGAACGATCAGCTTGTGCTGGCGATCATTGAAAAAATGATTAAACAGCGCAAGGATTCCATTACACAATTTGAAGCAGGCGGGCGTCCTGATCTGGCAGACAATGAAAAGGCTGAAGTCGAGGTATTGTCCGCTTACATGCCTGAGGCCCTGTCGATGGAAGAAATTGAAAAAGAAGTGGCCGATGCCGTTGCCGGTACAGGGGCTTCCGGGCCGCAGGATATGGGAAAGGTGATGGGCGTCCTGAAAGGACGTCTGGCCGGCCGTGCGGATATGTCCGCAGTTTCCTCACTGGTCAAGAAATCGCTGGCCAGAGCTTGATTCATTAGTCAATACGCGAAAAGTTTCGCGAATGAAAAAGGTTTTTTGAATTCGTGATCCCTCAGTCATTCATACAGGATTTGCTTAACCGCGTTGATATCGTCGATGTGGTGGGCAATCACGTTCAATTGAAAAAAGCGGGTGCAAACCTTCTTGGTTTATGCCCGTTTCATACTGAAAAATCTCCCAGTTTCACCGTCAGTCCCGTGAAACAGTTTTATCACTGTTTCGGTTGTGGACGAAATGGTTCCGCCATCACTTTCCTGATGGAACATTCCGGTCTTTCCTTTGTCGAAGCAGTGGAAGAACTGGCGGGTAGCGTCGGTATGACAGTTCCACAGGATGAATCGCGCATTCCCCCTGCGGAACGTGAAAGAAAACAGGCCAAAACACTGGCTTTGACGGAAGTGATGACACAGGCCAGCCGTTTTTATAAACAACAGTTGAAAAAAGCACCTCAGGCGATCGATTATCTGAAAAAGAGAGGTGTCACCGGAGAAATCGCCTTGCGTTTCGGTCTCGGTTATGCGCCGGAGACAAGGGACGGACTTAAAAATGGTTTTGATGATTATCGGGCGGCTGAGCTTGAAGAAGCCGGTCTCGTCATCGAGAAACAGGGCGATGAGGCGTTTCATGCTTCATCAAAACGGTACGACCGTTTTCGGGACAGGATTATGTTCCCGATCAGAAACACAAGAGGGCAGGTCATTGGATTCGGTGGCCGGATTCTGGACAAAGGTGAGCCCAAGTACTTGAATTCGCCGGAAACACCCTTATTTCAAAAAGGAAATGAATTATACGGTTTGTTCGAGGCACGGCAGGCAATTCGGGAGTCGGGTTACGTGCTGGTCGTTGAAGGATATATGGATGTCGTCGCACTGGCCCAGCTTGGATTTCCTCAAGCTGTGGCGACTCTGGGAACGGCTTGTACGCCGGTTCAGGTACAAAAACTCATGCGACAGACGGACAGCATTATTTTTTCTTTTGATGGTGATAGGGCGGGAAGAGGTGCGGCGCGTCGTGCGCTTGAAGCCAGTCTGCCATTGGTGTCGGATACGAAAAGTGTCGGCTTTCTGTTTTTGCCGCCCGAACATGATCCGGACAGTTATGTCAGGGAATTCGGGCCTGAAGCTTTTGAGGCACTCGTGAAAAAAGCGATGCCTTTGTCTGAATTTTTGCTGGAGGAAATTGTTGGTGACAACAATCTGAATACGCTTGAAGGACGGGCTCGGGCACAACATACGGCAAAGTCCCTGTGCGCCTCCCTGACGCCTTCGGCATTGCGTCTGCAGATATTGAGACGGCTGGCACAGATTACGCAAACGCCGGATGATGAACTGGAAGCGTTTCTCGGGTTTGCCAAACCGGTCATTCCGGCAAGACGTATTCAGGCGCGAGCGCCGCGTCCTCCTGTGGTGGGGCTTGAACGGCAGGTTTTGAGGCTATTGATGATGTTTCCGCGTTTTGGGCAGGAGTTGAGTCCCGGGGATATCGATACCATAAAGGGGTTTTCGCCCGATCAGGGCGAACTTCTGATGGCGATTTTGAATGCTGCCGGTGTTTTGGGTGAACAGGCCAGTCTGGCCGCACTGGTCGAGCATCTTCGATTCGAAGGGGTGGATTGCGAACAACTGATACAGGAAACGGTCGGACAGGAGTTTGAGGCAGAGCCGGCCTTGCAGGAGTTGAAGGGGGCAGTGCGTCAGATAAAACTGCGCGTTTTGTCGTCCGAAATGGAAAAACTGTTTTCGTCCAGTTTGACGACAGAAGAAAAAAACCGCCGTTATTACGAATTGAAGCAACAACAGGAAGCTTTGCAAAAAGAAACGAGTGCTGAAAATTTACAGCAGTAAATCTTTTCTAATGAAATCAAGCAAGAAAAGTAATGTGAAAAGTGTTATAATATAAGACTTTACGTACGAGATGGGTGTGAACAGAGTTGCTTCAGGGCGCGCCCACGGTATCGTCTGACAATACGCCGGTTTGTACCGGCATGAATGGATTCTCGAGCGGACAACGGACGACATGAATAAATCAGATAAATCCCTATCAGTAACTGATGAAACCAACAATACGACTGCCGTGGTAAAAAAACGCGGTCGCAAGAAGCTGGATGAAAGTGCTGTGGCGGTGCAGGAATTGCCGGTTACGCCTGAAAATGCTGTTTCTGCCAAACGGGGCAGAAAAAAGGCCATGCCTGACGAAAACGAGGCATCTGACATGGCATCCGAAACAAAGGTCAAAAGTACGCGCGGAAGAAAACCGAAAAATGTGGTTTCTGCCGAGCCTGAAGTCGTACTTTCCGAAAACAGCAACGTATCCAGTACAGTCGTAACGACGGATGCCGCCAAACTGGCTGCAATCGATACGTCCGGTTACGTCCTGCCCAGTGTCAAGGTTCCCGGAAGAAGAGGCCGCAAACCCAAGGATTTTCAGCCGGAAAATGAAGAAGTCGCCGCTCTGAATGCGGTTGAACGCGCTGAAATGAAGGCCGTTGACAAGGCACGCGCCAAGGATCGCAAGGCCAAGGAAAAAGCATTGTTGAAAGATGCCCTGTCGGGCGATTCAGAGGCGTCGATGGAAGAACTGGAACGCCGCCGTGAACGTTTGATGATCCTGATAAAGCTGGGCAAGGAACGTTCTTTCCTGACTTACGCGGAAATCAATGACCATTTGCCGGATAACGTCATTGATCCGGATGCGATCGAAGGCATTATCAGTACCTTTAACGATATGGGCATTTCGGTCTACGAACAGGCTCCCGATGCGGAAGAGCTGCTGTTGACCGATAATGTCGTGACAGTTACCAGCGATGAAGAAGCCGAAGCGGCTGCCGAGGCAGCCCTGTCGACAGTGGATTCCGACTTTGGCCGAACCACAGACCCTGTCCGCATGTATATGCGTGAAATGGGTTCGGTTGAACTGTTGACCCGTGAAGGCGAAATCGAAATTGCAAAACGGATTGAAGAAGGTCTGAGAGACATGATCTCGGCGATCTCTTCCTGTCCGACGACTATTCTTGAAATCATTGATCAGGCGGAAAAAATCCGTGCCGACGAAGTGAAAATCGATGAAGTCGTTGACGGGCTGGCTGATGACGAAGAAGGTTCGGAAAACGTGGCCTTGAATGCATCTGCCAGTGATTCCGATGAGGATTCTGATGAGGAAGAGTCCGATGAAGAGGATTCCGGCGACGAAGGAGATGATGAAGAGTCCGGTTCTGCAGGCGGTGCCGCTGCCGGTTTCTCGGCCGAACAGCTGGAAAAACTGAAAGATGAGGCATTGGGCAAGTTTGCCGTTATTGCTGCCCACTTCAAGCAGATGCAGCAATCTTTTGAAAAGGACGGCTACAATTCACCCGCTTATCTTCAGGCACACGAAAGCATTTCAGCAGAGCTGCTGACCATGCGCTTTACCGCACGGTTCATCGAGAAGCTGTGCGATACCTTGCGCGCGCAGATGGATGAAGTTCGCCAGATCGAACGTGAAATCCTGAACGTCGTGGTCAATAAATGCGGTGTACCCCGTGCCCACTTCATCAAGACATTCCCTGGCAATGAAACGGATTTGACATGGATCGACGAGGAAGTTGAAGCCGACCATCCGTATAGTGCCATCCTCGAACGGAACGTCCCGATGGTCAAGGAATTGCAGCAGAAACTGATCGATATCCAGAACCGGATCGGTATGCCACTGGCCGACCTGCGTGAAATCAACCGCAAGATGGTTGCCGGTGAAATGCGTGCACGCAAGGCCAAGAAAGAAATGACAGAAGCCAACTTGCGTCTGGTCATTTCGATTGCGAAGAAATATACCAACCGTGGTTTGCAGTTCCTTGATCTGATTCAGGAAGGCAATATCGGCTTGATGAAGGCAGTCGACAAATTCGAATATCGACGGGGTTACAAGTTTTCGACCTATGCAACATGGTGGATTCGTCAGGCGATTACGCGTTCGATTGCTGATCAGGCCAGAACCATCCGTATTCCGGTTCACATGATCGAAACGATCAACAAGATGAACCGTATTTCGCGCCAGATTCTGCAGGAAACCGGTGCCGAACCGGATCCGGCAACACTGGCAATCAAGATGGAAATGCCTGAAGACAAGATCCGCAAGATCATGAAAATCGCCAAGGAACCGATTTCGATGGAAACGCCGATCGGTGATGATGATGATTCGCACCTGGGTGATTTCATCGAGGACAACAATACACTGGCTCCGTCCGATGCAGCCTTGCACGCTTCGATGCGCAATGTCGTCAAGGACGTTCTGGATTCCCTGACGCCAAGGGAAGCCAAGGTGCTCAGAATGCGTTTCGGCGTTGAAATGTCAACTGACCATACTCTGGAAGAAGTCGGCAAACAATTCGATGTCACTCGCGAACGTATTCGCCAGATTGAAGCGAAGGCCTTAAGAAAATTGCGTCATCCGTCGCGTTCGGATAAACTTAAGAGTTTCCTGGAAAGCAATTAGTAATTGTTATTCAGAAACGGGCCTATAGCTCAGTTGGTTAGAGCAGAGGACTCATAATCCTTTGGTCCCAGGTTCAAGTCCTGGTGGGCCCACCAACCAAACCGTATAAAAAAGCACGCCTGTTATCAGACGTGCTTTTTTATCGGGTAAAAATCGCCTGTCATTTGCCACCTTTTTTTGCACGGATTCGACCAACTTGAAGATATCCATATTCGGCTGATACAAATCCGGCTCAATTTCCAAGAGTGGAACAATGGGAAAACCGGTTGGGTACAGGTTTTATATTGAACTCCCTTATGACGCATTATGATTCCCGTGTTTTCTTTTTACTGCTCAGTTTGCTATTCAAATCCAGTGTAATCTGATCAGTGCGGTTTTTGTATTTTTTCGCTTTTTGGCGCGTTTTCTCAATACATTTTTCGCCAGTTTTTTTATATTTACTGGAGATATAAGCGCCTGAAGAAAGATTTTTTCGTCAAAACAAAAAAGCGTCAGATGTCAAAACTTCAAAAAATGACGAATTTTGGTTATATTCTCTCTGATGACATATATTGATGAGCATGGAAGAGGAGAAGGCCTATGACTACGATTGTTATTTTCGTTATTGCGGGACTTATTTTTGCATGGGATTGGTATCGCCTTTATCAGCATAATATCAAAAAGGGAACTCGTCCTCTGATTGCTCATATGCTGGGATTCATGCTGGGAATATTTCCGGCACAGTTTTTCTTATATGCCTCATTCGCATCCTTTCCACCGCCAGAAATAGAGCCACCTTCAACGCTTGCGATAGTGTCATTGTGGGCCATTTTCGTCATCTCGATAATCGCATTGATATACATAACGAGCCGCCCTATAGTTCTCGGCCCCCGGGAAGAACCGCCAATCAGGGAACCGAAAAGGTAATTTCCCTTGCAAGGATGATCTGACCAGTCGTGAAACAAGCTCTGTCAGATCATCCCCGGTTTTCCATCCGGTTCAGAAATGACGTCAGATAATCTCCAACCTGATCCAGACGGTTTTTCAACCGGTGTTCATCGTCGAGCAAGTGGAGTGTGCATTTGCGTTCGTGACAGAACCTGAAGACGTTTTCAACGGGAATCAGGTTGTCTTTCCAGCCGTGAACGATTTCAATGGCATTGCCCTCGCATCCAAGGCGATAGGGGGGATAGTCGGGTAGATCGATGGCCGGAGCCAGCAGAAACAATCCCCTGACGGGAATGGCGGCGCTGGCGGTCATGGCGACCCATCCTCCCATACTCGAGCCGACGAGATAACTGGCAGGCCGTTTTTTGCAGGAGTCTATCAACATCTTGACGCGGACGGCCGGATCAAACGTCGATGAATAATCGATGCTTTCCACATCAAAGCCCATTTTTTTGGCGATATCGGCCAGATACCGGATTTTGGTTCCCCAGGGGCCGCTTTCCTTGCCATGAACGAAGTGGATGAGTGGTTTCATATCAGTCGAAAAGATGAGTTGGCTTGTTTATCGCGATTTTACTGTATAAAAAGAGCCGGGTTCAGATTGACTGTGTAAAAATAAGATTTCCGATATCGATCCGGTTTCGATTTTCTTCCACACGGATGAACAAGTGCGGGTTGATAAACATATTTCCCGTTTTTTTGCCAGGATAAAGAAAAACAGGCAAACCCATTAAAATCATCAATATAAATATTGCCAAATTGATCGAAAATAAAGTATGAAATTGCCTGAATCCATTCGGGTGTGCAAAGGTAAACAGGAATGTGATACGGGTACAGGGAACATTCATACTCAAGGTCTGAAAGGAGAATCTGATGGATCTGAAATTATTGAAGCCACTGAAAGTGGGAGAAGTAAAACTGGCGAACCGGGTCGTCATGGCTCCTTTAACACGCTGCCGGACAGCGGAACCGGATAACGTACCGACTGAATTGAATGCAGAATATTATGCCCAGCGAGCCACGGCAGGACTAATCATTTCGGAGGCGACCCAGATTTCACGGTCGGGTCAGGGCTATGCAGGATCGGCAGGGATATATACCGATGCACAGCAGGCGGGATGGAAAAAAGTGGTGGATGCTGTCCATGCAAAAGGCGGCAGGATGTCGGCACAGTTATGGCATGTCGGTCGCATGTCCCACTCCTATTTCCAGCCGAATGGGCAGGCTCCGGTTGCTCCGTCAGCCATTGCTGCGGAAGGTGCCAAATGCAATATTATTGTTGATGGGCAACACAAGTTTGTACCCTGTGATACGCCTCGTGAACTTTCCATGGAAGAAATCAGCCAGATTGTCGAACAATACAAAAGTTCGGCAGCGCGCGCTGTCAAGGCCGGATTTGATTTTGTGGAAGAGCATGCGGCAAACGGCTATTTGCTACAGCAATTTCAGGCGACCAATACCAACAAGCGTACCGATAAATATGGTGGCTCGCTCGTCAATCGTGCACGGTTGACGCTGGAAGTGCTCGATGCCATGCTTGAAGTCGTTGACAACGAAAAACTGGGTGTTCGTATTTCACCGTATTTCAACATCAATGGCATTGCAGATGCTGAACCCGAACAAATGGCATTGTATCTTGCTGACGAATTCAACAAGCGCAAGATCGCCTATCTCAGTATTGCAGAACCGAGCTGGGTGGGTGGCATTGAACTGACTGACACATTCAAACGAAAAATACGGGAAGCCTTTTCTGGAAAACTTATTTACGCAGGTGAATATACTCCCGAAAAGGCAGAAGCAGCCGTACAAAGCGGTTTGGCCGATGCAATCGGGTTCGGTCGGCTTTTTATTGCGAATCCCGATCTTGTCGCAAGAATTCGTCAGGGGGGCCCTTATAACGTGCCGGACAGGGCCACTTTTTATACAGAAGGATCAAAGGGTTATACGGATTATCCTGTTCTGAGTGGCTAAATCGGGATAGCGGAAGAAGCGTGCTTTTGAAAGCAAATGAATGTGTAATGAAAGACGATTTTTACAATTGTTACATTTTTCTGCGTAAATAGAGTCAACCGGATGGCTAATGGGTTCGTTAAAAGACGTGATCCAGTCGGATTACATTTTTTAATAAGAAATAGAGGAACTTAAATATGAAGAAAGTCATTGCTATTCTGATCTCCGGTTTGTTCGCTTCTGCCGCTTTCGCAGCTGCGCCTGCTGCTGAAAAAGCACCTGTCGCTCCGGCGAAAGCAGAAAAAGCAGCTCCTGCAGAAAAAGCTCCTGTGAACGCAGAAAAAGGAGCTCCGGCTGCCCCAGCAGCTATCAAGGCAGCGCCTGCTGAAAAAGCACCAGCCAAAAAATAATTTTCTGGCATCATAAAAAACGGGACATCTGTCCCGTTTTTTTTATGGAATTTTCGGCTGGATACAGGAACGGGTGGCAGAAATATGTTGATGTGGATTCAAAAGACTTTTTAGTGAATTGCTTTCTGGCAATTACAAAATGCATTTCAGGCTTGAAAAACGAATAAAGGAAGAAAAGTGAAATTAACTGAACTTAAAAGTTGATTAAAAGAATTTGTTACAAATGTTACTTTTTTTTCGGATAAAACGGTCATCGGATACAGTGCCTGGCCCGTTAAAAGCCATGATCCATCCGGATCCTATTTTGTTCAACCAGAAACAGGAATCAATATATGAAAAAAATCATCGCTTTTCTCATTTCCGCTTTGTTTGTCTCTGCCGCGTTTGCTGCTGCTCCGGCTGTAGAAAAACCGATTTCCCCGACAGGATCTGAAAGTCTCGTCAATGCGCAAAGCTTAAACA
>CAJKQK010000064.1 GCA_905202055.1 uncultured Oxalobacter sp. | reverse complement strand
AGAACAATAATAAGGCAGCATTGGAAATGTCCCCGTGGGTGACATCTCTGACGGGATGTTGGAGCAGAGTCGTCTGGCAGCTGTAAACACTGTCAGGCGGCAGGAAAGGTTTTCGGGCGTGGTATTGATGAAAAAAGGGATTGCGTTCGCGCTGGTGGCTCTTGGCAGCATACTGGTTTGTACGGCTTTGGCCGGAAGCGAAAAGAAACTGGACGCCTTGCTGGCGATGCCGGTGAGGGAAACAACGGTTTTTGTCGAGTCGAATGAAGAGCCGCTGTTTTTGATGTTGAAAAGGTCTTTGTCCGAAGAGTCGGATCAGGTCGGGCGGCCGTTGGCCACAGAAAAGAGGAGCGGGTCGGGGCAGGAGAAAGCGGATGAGGCCGGATCGGCCTGGATGCGGCAGCTGCGGCATCAGGCGGATCAGGGAGACCCGAAGTCCGCTTTCTGGCTGGGACGGTTTACGGTTGAAGACAACCGGGATGCGAAAACGATCGATGAGGGGATTCGCCTGATCCGGCGTTCTGCCGAACAGGGTTTCATGCGGGCACAGTTGTATCTTGGCACGTTGTATGCCAATGGGGTGCATGTGAAAGCCAATGCCCGTGAGGCGGAAAAATGGCTGTCCACGGCCGCAGGGCACGGGTCTGCGACGGTCCAGCTGTATCTCGGGTTGCTGTATGGCCAGGGCAAGGGGGTTCCCCGTGACCTGAACAAGTCGATTTTCTGGGTGGAAAAGGCGGCGGACAGGGGCTTGCCGCTGGCGCAACTGGCCCGGGGCCTGTTTGCGTCGTTTTCCCATTATTATCCCCGGGACGATGAAAAGGCCGTTGTGTATCTGACGAAAGCGGCGGAACAGGGGATGCCGATGGCGCAGTTTTATCTGGCCCTGATGTACCAGCGCGGCCGGGGTGTCGGGCAGAGCAACGAGCAGGCATTGCACTGGAATATGCTGGCGGCGGAACAGGGGTATCCGGACGCCGAGTATGCAATGTCGCGTATGGCGGAACTCGGCATTGGCGTGACGGCCGATAAGTCATGGAGCATGATGTGGCTGGATCGTGCTGCCCATCATGGCATGCCTCTCGCCCAGTATTTGATGGGAATGGCTTATCTGGAAGGTAAATCGGTGCCGCAGGATCTGCCTGTGGCGGCGGCATGGTTTTACAGGGCGGCCATGCAGGGCAATGCCGATGCACAATTGCGTCTCGGTTATATGTATGCCAAGGGACTCGGTGTTTCTGTCGACAGGCCGAAAGCCATTGCCTGGCTGGAGAAGGCCGCTGCAGCGGGGAATGCGGTGGCGGGGCAGTGGCTGAAGCAACTGGATTGAACCGGAATGGGAAATGTATCGGGATTCGGGAGAAGCCGGCAACCAGGGGGCGCAATGCCCCTTTTTTGATGGGGTTTATGGTCGCTATGGCGGGTTTGGCGGATGATCGGGTGTAAAATATTACGATACGGCATTTTTTTGCATGGCCGTTTTGTTTTCCGTTTTCCTGTTTTGTCTTGATTGCCTGTGCAAAACAGCGGTTTGCACGGGCGGTGATTTTCTGAACGTCTTATGATTTCGTTTTCTGTCAGTCTTGTTTTGCTGGTGGTGGGGTATCGGGTTTATGGCCGTTATGCCGAGAAGGTGTTCGGTATCGATCCCGGCCGCAAGACGCCGGCTTATGCCCTCCGGGACAATGTGGATTATATTCCACTGCCGGGGTGGCGGGTTTTTTTGATCCAGTTTTTGAATATTGCCGGCCTGGGCCCGATTTTCGGGGCGATTATGGGGGCGAAGTTTGGCGCGTCGGCGTATTTGTGGATTGTCCTGGGCTGTATTTTCGCCGGGTCGGTGCATGATTACCTGTCGGGGATGATGTCGCTGCGGGCGGGCGGGATGAGTTATCCGGAGATTATCGGCAAGTTCATGGGCAAGCCGTTCATGCAGGTCGTGCGGGTGTTCACGCCGGTGATGATGATTCTGGTGGGGACGGTGTTCGTTGCCGGGCCTGCCGGATTGCTGGTGAGCCTGACGAACCAGACGCTGGGGTTCGGTTTTTTGACCTGGGCGGGGATCATTTTCGTGTATTACATTGTGGCGACGCTGCTGCCGATCGATCAGGTGATCGGACGTTTGTATCCGCTTTTTGCGGCAGCGCTTCTGTTTATGGCGTTGGGGATCCTGTTTAATTTGTATTGGCATATGCCTGCGCTGCCGGAGGTGACGGACGGCCTGATGAATACCCATCCGGAGGCGGCAACGACGCCCCTTTTTCCGATGCTGTTCGTGACGATTGCCTGCGGGGCGATTTCGGGGTTCCACGCGACGCAGTCGCCGATGATGGCGCGTTGCATGATGAATGAGAAGCAGGGACGCCCGATTTTTTTCGGGGCGATGATTGCGGAAGGGGTCGTCGCGCTGATCTGGGCGGCGGCGGCGAATTATGCGTTCCATACGCCGGAAGGGAAGGCGTTTTTCACGAGTGGCAACGCGGCGCTGGTGGTGGATTTCATGTCGAGGAACTGGCTGGGGACGCTGGGCGGCGCGCTGGCGGTGCTCGGCGTGATTGCGGCGCCGGTTACGTCGGGGGATACGGCTTTCCGTTCGGCCCGGCTGATTATTGCGGATGCCCTGAAACTGGATCAGAAGAGTCTGGTGAAGCGTTTGCTGGTGTCGCTTCCGCTTTTCGTGGGCAGTGCGGCGCTGATGTTTGTCGATTTCAATGTGATCTGGCGGTATTTCGCCTGGTCGAACCAGATCCTGTCGACGATTACGCTGTGGGCGATTTCGATTTATCTGGTGATCAACCGCAAGAATGTCTGGATCACGTTCATTCCCGCGCTCTTTATGACGGCGGTGGTGTCGGCTTATCTGTTTGTCGCGCCGGAGATGCTGGCTTTAAATGAGACGCTGTCTTATGTGTTGTCGGTAGTGGTGATGGCGGTGGCCGGGTTTTTCTTTGTGCAATATAAAAACGGGTTGAATGCCGAAGGGGTGAAGGACAAGGCGTCAACAGAGGCGGAGATTGCTGCAAAGGGGCAATGAGGTGCCTGGATCTGAATGGTTTTTGCCAGAGGTGCTTCTTTCTTTTTCAAGTGGGATGGATGATTTAAAAGGACGTAAGGGGTTTTACTGCAGTCTATCCGAAAAATAGCTGTGAAGAGCCACTGAACGGTTTTTGACAGGTATTTCCGGAAAAAACCTATTTCGGGAATTTGACCTGAACGGGGATAGCGCTGCGCCGGGTGGTTCCATCGCCCAGCTGGCCTTTACGATTGTCGCCCCATGCCCAGATGGTGCCATCTTTTTTGAGAACGAGGGAATGCCAATCGCCTGCCGCGATTTCCCGGGCCTGATCCATGACTTGATGGGGAGCCTTGTCAACATAAATGGTAGAGGAACTGGCTGCGGAGCCGTAACCGGAAGCCCAGACGGAGCCGTCTTTTTTCAGGTAAAGCTCGTGATATTGGCCTAAAGCGATATCGGCAACATTGTCGATGTCGGTCACACGTGTGGGAACCAGATGGGGCGGATCGAGACACTCGGCCTGATTGATGTTGAATTCACCGGCATACCAGACAGAGCCGTCATCGGCAACGATATAGGATTCGCCCCAGCGGGTAGCGATTTTCGCGACTTTCCTCTGTCCGAGTGGCTGGAGTCTGACCTTGACGGGGTTGACGTGTTTGGTCCGGTTGCCGATACCCAGTGCGCCGCACTGGTTGTCGCCCCATGCCCAGATGGTGCCGTCTTTTTGGAGAGCCAGCGTGTGATAGTTGGTTGAACTGACCTGAACCACGTCGTTCATGACTTTACGGGGAACAATAGTGTCTTTACGACCGGCATCTCCCCGCTGGGCTCCCCATTCTCCCCATACCCAGAGGGAATTGTCCGGCTGGATGGCGAATATGCTGCCATCACCATTCACCGCGATGGCATGGCTCAGAATTTCCCGGGGAATATCGATGAAAGCCGAATTCATTCGCTTGTCTTTGGGAAAAAGACGCAGTTGCCCGGCAATGGTATTTCCCCAGCCCCAGAGCGATCCGTCCTGTTTAATGACGAACGTCGTGTTGCTGTTGAAGTTGGAGTGGACAGAACGCCCATCTTTCATGGCAATCGACGGGATCAGTTCATTGCTGACACCGTCAAGGCTGGACCCTCCCCAAACCCAGACATTCCCGGCCGAATCGACATAGAGGCTATGTACGAGACCGCCCGATAGTTGCTTGTCCTGAATCGGTTGTGCAGCAACGACATAGACACTGAACAATAAACCTGTCATGAAACAGCTGAATTTGAGGATGGTTTTTTTCATACTTGTCTCTTAACGGTTTTTCGTGTCCCAAAGGAATTTGTGTTCTTTCAGGAACCTGTCCGCTTTCCAGCCCTGACCTGAATCCTTATACCGCTGAATCTGTTCGAACCATTGTTTTCCGGCCGTATCCCAGTCGTTTCGGAGGATGGACTGGTGAATGTCGGGATGATTTTTGATCCAGCCTTGCCCTTCATTATAATAACGGGAAAAAATGATGGTCTGTTGATCCGTGTTCATTTCATGGAAATAAGGTGCATTTGGCCATCTTTTCCGTTGTTTGTCGATCTCGGCATCCCAGTGCCGGATCGCTTTTTTCCCCATATCGATCAAAATACAGCGGTTGAGAATATTGGTTTCATCTTCGCTTAATGTCAATGGATGATCTCTCAAAAATTTGACCGCGTCACTCCGTTTTTTACCCAGATAAGGAGCGAATTTCTGCACGAGTGACTCGGGCAATCTCATCGCCCGGAGTTCATCAGGACGTTTTCTCTGACCAAGGTCGAAACCCGAGCCGATGGTGACACCCGACGAGTTGCCTTTGGCGGTTTTTTCCGACCAGGGGACATAGGCTTTTTTTTGCGATCCTCCTTCATACTGGCTCAAGAGCCCGTTATTGATGCCAATGGGCTTGCACCCGTTTTTTCGGGTCAGTTCCGCGTTGATGTCTAGCGTTTCTTCCGGTGTGATGAGGCGGCGGTTTTTTTTCGGAACGATGCCATCAACAGGGCTGACGGGCAACGGAGCGCAGCTGCCATGATCGGGTGAATCTGACGGTCCTGAACCGGACAAACCGTTTGTCATGCCTGTGGTGTTTGTCCGTCCATTGAATGTTTGCGAACCCGGATAGCCATACATTTCCCGGATATCGTCTTCTGTGGCGGCGCTGTTGAACTGGCCGAATGCCTGATTGATGGTATTGATGGCGTTTTCCACTAAAGAGGAGGTATTGGCGTTGTCGCCTGTCCGATTTTTTTCTGACGGTGCAGGGGGCGTGTTTTCAGCTTGAGGGGCTTCCGGTTTTGTTATGCCCGGATTTGGCTGTGAAGGAGCCGGTTGCGACCTGACGGGGGGCGGCGTGGCTTGGTGGCCTTGTGCCGGTGCAGCCGGTTCTTCCCTGATGGGGGCTGGAGAGGTCTGGCCCGACAGTCTGAAATCAGGAGAAGGGTTTTGATAAGGAGGTATGCGCTCTCCGAAAATGTGTTTAAGTACCTGCCGTCCGAAGTCGGTTCCGTCTGATATTTCACTGTGCCGGTTTTCCCCGGCTGACGGTATACCGGCATCTGGCTGGAAAGGTTTCTGTTTGCCAGCCGGATCAGGGAAAACCGGTTTCTCTCCGGCCCCGGATGGCGGTTGGCTGACGAAATCAGATGTTTCCGGTTTGGCTGGCCGGGTTTGAAATGGCGCAGGCGAACCGGACTTTGCAAGCCGTTCTTTTTCCGCTTTCTCCTCATACCAGGAAGGCGTACGGAAAAACGGGGTATGGGTGTCTTCCGGGTCGGGTAGTTTGTCGGTCAGGCCGAGTTTGTACATATGGTAAGCCACAATGTTGTTGCGGTCGGGGGAATATTTCGGCAGACCGTCGTCGTCCATTTCCATGCTGAATTGCTTATTGATACTCATAGGGATCCTTATGTTTACTGGCAGGCTTTTGTTTGCCTGCGCCGGATAGGTGACAAAGTGAAACGCTTCATTTACTTATACACCCGTTTTATGCCCCTGCCGGACATTTGTGGCAGATTTGTGAAGGGGTGCTTTTTGAAAAGGGATATTCTTTGTTGATTGTTCTTTGAAATCATCTGATTAACGTGTCAGGTTCATTCATTGCATGATGTCTGGAAGCCCCGTTTTCTTCGGTTGGCTTGACCTGTTTTCGATTGGGAGGGATACAGGAAAAGGCAAATGAAGGGGGGATGCCGAAGGCTTTCAGCCTGTTTTGCCGCTTGCCTATATAATGGGCCGATTGCGTTTTGGAAATGTTTTTTTGCCAATGTGGCGGCGGGTTTGCCGATGGGTTTGTGATACGGGTTTTCGATGAAGAGACGGTTTTTTTATGGTGTGCTGTTTGCGATGCTGGCAGGGGTTTCTGCCGGTGCGTTTGCGTCTGCCCTCTCCGACGGGCTGACGTTGATGAAACAGCGGCAGTTTGCGCAGGCTTACGCGACGCTCATGCCGGAGGCGGAGAAGGGGAATCCCGGTGCGGCGCTGGAGGTGGGCAAGTTGCTGTTGACGGGGCGCGGGGTGGGCAAGGATGAAGCGGCGGCGGTGAAGTGGATTCTGTCGGCGGCAGACAGTGGCAACCGGGACGCCCAATATATGCTGGGGGCGATGTCGATGGAGGGGATCGGTCTGCCGAAGGACGCTCAGGTGGCCTTGACCTGGCTGTCGATGGCGGCGGCACAGGGGGATGCCCGGGCGAAGACGGCTTTGGGAATTCTGATGCAGTCCAGCGGGACGGGGACGCATACGGGAGAGGCGGCTGAATGGTTCGGGCGGGCGGCGGCTTCGGGTGAGCCGGAGGCGCAACGCCGCTGGGCGCTGATACTGGCATCCGGCCGTGGTGTGGCCAAAAATGAGGAAAAGGCGCTGGGGTGGTTCAGGAAAGCGGCTATGGCGGGGGATGTGGAGGCGCAGCGCAATCTGGGGATTATGCTTTCGACGGGAAGAGGTGTGCAGGGAGGGAAACCGGATTTTGTGGAAGCGGCACGCTGGTACGGCAGGGCGGCGGAGAAGGGGGATGCCAGGGCGCAGTATGGGCTGGGCATTTTGTATGCGAAGGGTCAGGGGGTGGTGCCCGATCAGGAGAAGGCGCTGATGTTGTATCGCATGGCGGCGGTTCAGGGCCTGGCGACGGCGGAATATGCCGTTGGGCTGGCGTATGCGTATGGACGGGGGACGGCCCAGAATGATGTGAAGGCAGCCGACTGGTTTGAAAAGGCGGCGAATCAGGGGGTGGTGCGTGCGCAATATAATCTCGGGCTGATGCTGGAGGCGGGACGCGGACGGCCTGTGGATACGGTCACGGCGGGCAAGTGGTTTTCGAAGGCGGCGGAGAGGGGGGTGCGGGAGGCGCAATACAATATGGGGTACCGCTTTGCCGAAGGGCACGGGGTGCCGCGTGATACGGCAAAGGCGGTGTACTGGTATGGGAAGGCGGCCGCTGCCGGGGATGTGAAGGCCCAGTACAATCTGGGTATGCTGTATCTGAATGGGGGCAATGGCAAGGCGGATGACGAAAAGGCGGCTTTTTTTTACAGGATGGCTGCGGAGGCGGGACATGGCCCGGCGATGTACCGGCTGGCGGTGCTGTATGAGGAAGGTCGGGGCGTAAAGCAGAGTTATCAGCTGGCGGAGCAGTGGTACGAGCGGGCTGATTTCGCGGCGAAAGAGAAGATTGACGAGGCGATGAAAAACAATCCCCATCCGTTTGTGCAACGGACGCTGAAGGTGCCGGATGATCTGGATCAATCGTCGCAGCAGGCGCCGTGACATCAGGTGTGGTGCGGGTTTGAGACGTCCGGGTCTGTTTTTTGCCCAAAAATCCGGTTGTGGCCGTTTAATGAAATAGTTTCCGATTTTTATCAAATGTCTGTGCAAATGCCTGTTGTAGCATCCAGTAAACAAGGATTTGTTTTGATTGTTTAACGTGATGTCATTTCAACAGGAAGGAAGTTCTTATGCGTACTTGCACTCGTGGATTGTTACTTGTCGCTGGCCTGGCATTGGCAGGTTCCGCCTTCGCCGCACAGGGCGTTGTCGAACAGGCTCCAGTCCAGCAGGGTTATGGCACCGGCCCTTACGGTGGTTATGGCCCGGTTGGACCCGCTACTTCTCCGGCTGTCGTGGTTCCTTATCTGGCTCCGAACGGTACGACTGTTTATCCGATTTCTATGAGCAAAAGCTCTGTGAAACCGGGCCCGAACAGCACGGTCAAGGTCAATTATCGTGGCTGGCTGGAAGACGGTACTGAATTCGACAGTTCCTATTCCCGCGGCCAACCGGCGGTTTTTGAACTGAACAAGACGATTTCCTGCTGGCAGCAGGGTCTGCAGACCGTTCCGGTCGGCAGCAAGGTCAAGCTGGTATGCCCGGCGGCAACCGCTTATGGCGCCAATCAGGTCGGCAATATTCCGCCTAACAGTACTTTGACGTACGAAGTGGAATTGCTGGAAGTGATGAACTGACCGGTTCTGTCTTCCACGGAAAATGGCGCAATCATGCGCCATTTTTTTTGCTCTTTTCAGGCTCCTTTTGTTGCCCGGTCGGGATGGGAAAGGGGCTTTTCATTTTTCCGGGGCGCCTGTGTGGCTGTTGTGGCCTGATGGAAACGGACTTGTACGGGTTTCAGGGACAGGTGTTTTGTCCCGTCACCCAGCTGGCCGGCATCGTTGTCGCCCCAGCTCCAGACGGTGCCGTCTTTTTTCAGGGCGAGGGCATGGTGGGGGCCGGACGCGATTTCGACAACGTCGGACAGTATCGGTACAGGTGTCGTCCACTCCGGAGCCGCTTTTCCGGTCACCGGCCCGATGCCATATGCCCAGACGCTACCGTCATTTTTGAGGATCAGGATGGATTCGTCGCCCAGGGCGATGTCGGCGACGTTATCGATGAACTGGACTTTGACGGGTACTGTTTTGGAGGGAAGTTCCTGTGTTGGCTTGCCGGGGAGCATGGCGTTGGCGCTTCCCCATGTCCAGAGGGTGCCGTCATCGGCTACGGCGAAGCTGGCGTTGTTGCGGGTGGCAAGTTTGACGATGAAGCGCCCTTCCAGCGGAGAGAGGTCGGCTTTGTACGGGTGGGTCTGTTTTTCTGTCGAGCCGGTTGCGAGGGCTCCGGTGCTGTTTTCTCCCCAGACCCAGAGGCTGCGGTCTTCACGCTGGGCAAGTGTGTGGGTGGCACTGGAGCTGACGAGTTTGACGAGATCCATGACTTTTTCAGGTTCGATCAGGGTGCCTTCGATTTCTTCTCCGGGTTCCCGGTTACCGCGGGAGGGATTGTTCATGCCCCATGTCCACAGGGAACTGTGGATGTCGATGGCATGGGGGGTGTCGTGCCCGGCATCGACGGTTTTGATGTCGGTCATGATGGGCATGGGTTCGATGACTGGCGCTTCGGAAAGGATGCCCATTTGTCCGTGGCTCGTGTCTCCCCATCCGAAGAGGGTGCCGTCGATGGCGACGTAAAACGAGGTGGCGGATGTGTCGCCTGCCGAAACGGTCATGGCGCTGTCGGCGACTTTGACCGGGATGGCGTTTGCCCGGTTTTTGAATTTGGCGTCTCCCCATGTCCACAGGCGGCCTTCGGAATCGATGTAGAGGCTGTGATGTGCGCCGGCGGCGAGGTGATGTCCGTTTTCGGCGGTGGCGAAAGGATACCGTGTGCCGGATGGCCTGATGTTGGCTTGTCGCACCAGTACGACGATGGCGATCAGACAGGCGATTGTAAACGTGATGGTAAGGAGCCGGTTACGCATAGTGATGCACCTGATTGGTTGAAAACCTGTTCATTAAAACGCTTTTTAATGAAGGATAAGGCATTTTCCGGTTTTTTTGTCTGTTTTTGGGGATGTTTTGGATATTTTTTTACTGTAAGTGAAATTTTGTTGGGCAGATGGATGGGTATGAAGCGACCCGGACTATCCGGGCATTGAAGCGCAGGGATGCGCAATCGGTTCCCATTATTGCCCTGTCGGCGAATGTTTTTGCCACGGATCCCGGCAAGGCTCACGATGCGGGGATGAACGAGCATGTGTCGAAGCCGACAGACATCGCCCATTTGATGGATGTCTTGCAGAAATGGATAGGGTAATCGGGTCCTGTCGCAGGTGATGCCTGTTTACCGGTCATTCATGACCGGCTGGACGATCGGGCCGATGTTTTTCACGCCCATTTTTTCCAAATGGGATTTCATGGTCGTGAAGAGGTCGTTCAAAAGCCGGCTGAACACGAATGCAAAACGGTCGCCGTTTTTTGCGTCGAGGGATTCCGCCAGCTTTTTCGATCCGGTCTTCCAGTCGATGGACAGTTTGGCGGGGGGAATGGCACTGCCGTTGAGCAACAAGAGGGTGAGCTTGCTGTAGATTTCCCGTATGGATGCCAGCGGACAGTAACGGACGATGCCTTGCAGGCATGTCGCCGTGATGGCGGTGATGGCGCTGTTCGGTTCCGTTATTGTCGTGGCTTGCCGGAATTTTTCGACCAGTTCTTCCGGGAAATGCGGGAATGAATGGCAGATGAAGGGTTCGCAGGTCATGACGAGCAATTGGTACGCTTCCAGAAAAGTCCGGAGGTTGTTGCCCAGTATCATTGCTTTCAGACTGCCGGACATGTCGCTGTTTTCGGCGGATACGACGCGTGTTCCGACGCCGTTGACGGTTTTGGCCACGCCCAGTTTGTTCAGCAGGCCAATCGTCCTGCGGATGGTGATGGGGGAGACGTGATAAATGTTGGCCAGTATGGCTCCGTTGGGCAGCAGGGTTCCGGCTGGGTAGGCGCCTTCGTTGATTTTACGGACCAGATCGATGGCGATCATGTCGCAATATCGTGTGCGGCCTTTTTGGGGAGCCCATGAAAAGGTTTCCTGGATGGTCCGGTCGGCTGGCAATACGGAGAGATATTTCTTGGCCGTAACGAGGAATGCGTCTGTCAGGGCTTCGAGCCCTTTTTTCGCTTCGGCCATGTTGCCGTTTTTGCAATTTGCGAGGCATTTCCGGTAATCGTTGCCGAGACGGTTCAGGCAGGTTTTTTCTTCTTCTTCAGTATGGGTAGCATGGAAAATATCGAGAAAGGCGCTTTCCACAAAGGCGTTGATGTCGTGATACAGGCCATGTACCGTCTGGTTTCCCAGTGCCAGGAGGGATTCATCGAAGAGCCGGTATTGCATTTTCCACTGTCCGATCCGGTTGTTTTCCGGAAGAGGTCTTGCGAGTTCGGTATCCAGATCCATATGGCACATTCCCTGCAGGTTGACGGCGGGTGAAAGCAACCGGAGGCTTTCGCAGAGGTCGATCAGGGAAAGGATGCGCTTTTTGAACGTGTCGCTTTCAAGGAAATTGTCGTATGGTTTTTTCAGGACGACGGTTTCCTTGCCGCGGCCGATTTTTATCAGGCCTTCCTTTTCGAGCATTTTCAGGGCACGTTGTGCCGGCCCGTAGGATACGTTGAACAGTCTGGCGATTTCCTGTGCGGGAGGAAACCGGTTGCCTTCGCTGTAAAAACCCGACTGGATTTGTGCGGCGAGGTTGCGATAGATGTTTTGTTCGAGACTGTTCGGGTTCAACATGGTGTTTGGCAGGACATCGATACTGCCGGCTATTATGCTGGCTGTTTCGTAAAAATGCCATACCTGAAAGGGCCGGAAACTTCTTGCCGGATACGCCGGAAAGTTGTCAGCGGGTCATTTCAGGCGCATGGTTTGCCGGTTGATGGGCCGGGAAGTGTACCTGGACCGGAATCGCCGTGCTCCTGTTCGTGCCGTTGCCGAGTTGTCCCCACTCATTTTCACCCCACACCCAGACCGTCC
>CAJKQK010000063.1 GCA_905202055.1 uncultured Oxalobacter sp. | reverse complement strand
TTATCCCTGTAGGCTTCCCGCCACTCTTTCTCCAGTGTCTTTGCCAGTGTTGTGCGCATAAATTGCCGTGCCTCGTGAATGGCGCGGGGATCGACTTCATCCATTTTTTCAGCAATGATGGTTTCACCCGGAAGAGTCAATGCGAGTTCACGCAAGGCCGGATCAAGTGAGGTGTTTGTCAGAACGGTGCGGAAGGCATCGATAAATGGTTTATCCAGCGCAAGAGGCCTGTTTTCACGGACGGCCCGGGTGAGTTTCAGCAGACGGCGCATGGCGAGTCGTTGTCCTGCTTCCCAACGGTTGAAACTGTCCGTGTCACTGGAGAGCAGATGCAGCAGTTCCTCGTCTGTCTGATCGAATTCAAGAATGACGGGAGCGGAGAAGTTGCGCAGGGCCGAAATGATCGGTTTTTCCGGTACATCGACCAGTGTGAAGGTCTGTTTTTCCTGTGTCAGCTCCAAAACGCAGGTATCGGATGCCTTGTCAGATCCTTTGACGCGTACGGGAATTCCCTTGCCTTTCGAATCCAGCAGACCGATGGCTACGGGGATCAGGAAAGGTTTTTTGTCTGCTTGCCCGGCGGTTGGCGGACAGGTCTGGCTTAATGTCAGCGACAGGGCCTTGTTCTGGCTGTCGTAAACGCTTTCCAGTTTGACACGGGGTGTTCCGGCCTGACTGTACCAGAGTTCGAATTGGGAGAGGTCGCGACCATTCGCATCAGCCATCGCGGCCAGAAAATCGGCGCATGTCACGGCGTTTCCGTCATGGCGTTTGAAATAAAGATCCATGCCCTTTTTGAAACCGTCCCGTCCGAGAAGGGTCTGGTACATGCGCACGACTTCAGCACCTTTTTCATAAATCGTGACGGTATAAAAGTTGTTGATTTCCTGATACGAATCGGGACGGACAGGATGGGCCATAGGGCCTGCATCTTCGGGAAACTGGACCTGACGGAGCGTGCGCACATCTTCGATGCGCCTGACAGCACGTCCTGAGTCGCTGCCAGTGCGGTCGGCGGAAAATTCCTGATCTCGGAATACGGTGAGGCCTTCTTTTAAAGAGAGCTGGAACCAGTCACGGCAGGTAACACGGTCACCTGTCCAGTTATGGAAGTATTCATGACCGACGACGGATTCGATGTTGGCGTAATCCTGATCGGTTGCAATGCGCGGATTCGCAAGCACGTAACGGGTGTTGAAGATGTTCAAACCCTTGTTTTCCATAGCGCCCATATTGAAGTCGCTGACGGCAACGATCATGAAACGGTCAAGATCGAGTTCCAGACCGAAACGCGTTTCATCCCACGCGATACTGTGTTTCAGGGATTCCATCGCATGAGGCGTCTTGTCGAGATTGCCATCTTCGACCCAGACCTGCAAAAGCACGTCCCGGCCATCTGCAAGCCTGAATGTTTCTTCCTGACACACCAGATTGCCCGCAACGAGAGCGAACAGATAGGACGGTTTTTTGAACGGGTCTTCCCATTTTGCGAAATGACGGCCTTTTGGCAAATCGCCTTCATCGACAAGATTGCCGTTGGACAGGAGAATCGGATATTTTTCCTTGTCGGCAAGCAGAGTGACCGTATAACTTGCCATCACGTCCGGACGGTCAGGATAGTAGGTGATTTTCCGGAATCCTTCAGCTTCGCACTGGGTGAAAAAATTCCCGTTCGAAATATACAATCCCATCAGGGATGTGTTTTTATCGGGGCGAACAAGAGTATCAATTACCAGCGTGACTTTGTCGGGGGCATTCGGGATACGCAATTCACCATGATCCAGCGCGTAATCCGGTTTTTCCAGTCTTCGTCCATTCATGACGATTTTGACAAGTTCAAGATCCTGTCCGTTTAAAACGATTTCATGACTGCCTGATGCCGGATTGTGCCTGAGTTCGGTTGTCGCGGACACGCTGGTCGCGGAGGGGGCAAGGTCGAAAACAAGGTCGATATGCTCGACCAGAAAAGACGGTACGGTGTAATCGAGACGATGAATGGTTTCCGGTTGTTCTGTGTTCATTTTGCTGTCTGTTTCCAAATAATGTTCGGTTTTTTCAGTAAAAAATGTTCATGTCGCTGTCGCCCTGTTTCTGAAGAGCGTGTTCAACGACAATGCAATATCATCATTATCCATCAGAATGTGTTTTCATGGATGATGAGGCCTGGGGTTGCCGCTATAAATGAAAAGATTCTTTTCACCGGTGGGGCAAAAAGAATCTTCAGGGTTGTCAGACTGTTTTCAGTTTTTTTTCATTATCAGGCGGCATTGATCGGGAAAGAGTTTTGAGGCGGATTTTTATCGAGTCGGGAGGTCCCGATGTCGCCAATGTCCGATAGAGCGGTCGTTGCCATGAAATAATTTTTTTTGATCTGATCCTGCGGACGGCTGTCAAGGAATTGTCTGAATTCCCTGCCCACTTCTTCATGTTTCAGGGCAAACTGGACTGTCGCTTTCAGGTAACCGAGTTTGCTGCCACAGTCGTAACGGACTCCGTCGAACTCATAGGCGAATACCGGTTCGCTCCCAAGAAGTGATTCTATGGCATCCGTCAGTTGCAATTCGCCACCACTACCAGGCCGGAGTTTGCGCAAGTGGGTGAAAATAGCCGGATTGAGAATGTAGCGGCCAACGACACCCAGATTGGATGGTGCATTTTCAGGAGCCGGTTTTTCAACAATATGATGGATTTTCAAAAGCTTGTCTGCCGGTTCGCCTGCAATCATGCCGTAGTCCCTGCTTTTGGCGATGTTGATTTTTTCCACACCGATAATGCTGTGGCCCTGTTCCATATACAATTCGGTCATTTGTCGCATGACAGGAACTTCAGCGTCCAGCAAGTCGTCCGCCAGAATGACGGCAAATGGTTCATCCCTCACGAGTCTGGCCGCGCACAGAACGGCATGGCCCAGTCCCAAAGCTTCCGCTTGGCGGACAAAATAGCATTCGACATTTTTCGGCTTGATTTTTTTGAGTACGTCCAGAAGTGTCTGCTTGTTTTTGGCATAAAGTTCCGTTTCGAGTTCGTATGCCTTGTCGAAATGATCTTCAATGGCTCTTTTATTGCGGCCGGTGACAAATATCATTTCGGTAATGCCTGCGGCTGCGGCTTCTTCGACAGCATATTGGATCAATGGTTTGTCAACGACGGGAAGCATTTCTTTAGGGCTGGCTTTTGTCGCTGGCAAAAAACGCGTTCCAAGGCCGGCAACAGGAAAAACAGCTTTGGTGATTTTTCTAGAAGTCATTTTGATTCTGCCTTTAATAATAGAATGCAATTTCAAATAAAGACAAACAGGTCTTTAATTCGGATTGGCATTAAACGGTTCATAACCCGGCACGCTTTTTCAAAACTGTCCATTCAGTTAAGGACGAATACAAGATCAATAGATGAATGATGAGTCCGGTTTATTGTGGAATAATCCGGCTTCATCTTGATGATGAGTGGCGGTTTCAATCGATGATCGCATATCTCCAGAAAAGAATTTTGACGAGAAGTAAAATGATTAATCAAGCCAGCAGAATGATTGGCTGTTTTCATCCCTCTGTCAGGGGGGCATGTATATGGACTGCAGAGTTTTAGTGATGACGGTATGAGAAATACCGCTACTCATGCCAATGGCGTCAACTATCAAAAAGGGAAAATATTGAAAAAAAGCAACCTTGACTTATTGGTCGGAAGGGAAATAAATGAAGAATGAAAAAAGGCCTGAATTGGGCAGGCCTTGGAGATAAGAGCGAAAGATAAAACCGCTTATTTATCAAACTTGATATAAGTTAATAATCTGAACCGGAATTATTTAATAAGATATTTGTCTTTATTTTTCGGGTCGATCCATTTGGGAGCCTTGCCACGGCCTGACCAGGTTTCACCACTTGCAGGATTGCGATATTTGGGAGCCAGTGGCGCACGTACACGACCGGTTTTCTTTTTATTGGTGAAGCCAAGATCGGCCAGTGTGATTCCGTATTCAGCCATGGTCATTTTGATTTGAGAAATGGCATTGGATAATTCGTTTTTACGTAACTCTTCGGCTTCGTTTTGAAGCTGTTTTATCTGATCCTGCAACTGTTTGTATGTAGCCATGATTTGTCCCTGTCAAGTATCCGAAAATTTTTAAATTCCAGAGCGGAATCCTCAAGCTTTCAGTGTATGTTTTTAATAAGTAAAATAACGGTTCAGTTATTTTAATGGATATATTCTATCTTTACATTTTAAATAAATAAAGTCTTTGTTGACCATTTAATCCCCGATTCGTCAGGATTATTCTATCATTAATCAAGAAATCACTTTGTAACAGGTGGAAATGCCATTAAATTAATTGGCATGCAAAATAAATGGCTGACTTGTTCAGCTCTTATTCAGACGAGCTGTTTCCATTGATCAGGTGTAATTATGCGGAAAAAACCGTTACGGGTATTTTTACGGGCCAGTTTTAATAAAGCCTTGTCTTTTGTAATCAGGACGCCCGCTCTGGCGTCAAAAGCAAGTTCCATAAATTTCTGGTCATCTTTATCGCTACAAACAGGAAGTAAATGGTAATCGCGTTTTTCAGGTTCAATTAATTCAATGCATTCATCGAATTCCAGCTTTGAACGTTCTTTTTCGATTTCATTCAGATTCAATTTGGGATATTCCAGGACACGCAGCCATTCTTCGCGGCAATCCTTACGTGTTATCAAGTGAAACATATCCGCCTTGATGGCATCATAAAATTTTCTAATGGCGGGATCGCGGAAAACGAAAAGGTCCAGACAGACATTTGTGTCCGGTACGACTAAAATGGAGTTCATGAAATTTTTTTGAATGGTTTTTTTTATGCTGATTATTCTATCACCCTCGAAACGCAAGAAATTTTCAGACAAGATAATGATGGATCCGTTTCTGAAAAAATATCTGGATCAGCCGAAATGGATTTCCAAAGCCGGAAAAATTGCGGATATTATGAGATCGTATTCACCGTCTGAACTGGCGGAGGTTTTGAAAGTTTCGGATACCATTGCCATAAAAGAAGCGGGTTATTTTGAAGAGTGGAATGTCAAAGCCGTCCAGCCGGAAACACAACCGGGGGTTTTTTCCTATGACGGTGACGTCTATCGGGCTTTGAATGCACGCGATATGACAGAAAAAGAATGGGCATGGCTAAACGATCATTTACGCATTTTGTCGGCACTTTACGGAATTTCCAAACCTTTCGATCTGATACAGCCTTATCGCCTCGAGTTTCATAGTACAAAGGTCAGGCCGGATGGTATGAGCCTGTAAGATTACTGGCAAAAACCGATTATGGATTCGATTAATGACGAACTGGAGAAAATGGATGATCCTGTTCTCGTCAATCTCGCTTCGGAAGAATTTTCCAAAGCCGTCGACGTGAAAAAGCTGAAAGGAAAAATGATCACGCCTGTTTTTCAGGAGATGCGGGAAGGCGGTGCGAAAGTCATCGGTTTGTATGCAAAGAAAGCGAGGGGGCTGATGACCCGGTATGCAGCGAAAAACGGGATTGACGATGTGGAAAGACTAAAAGCTTTCGATACCGGTGGCTATGCCTTTCATGAAAAGACATCGACGGATTCGGTCTGGGTTTTCAGGCGCTGATCCGTTTTCGTTCAGTCAGCCTGTTTTTTGCGGACTTCTTCCAGCAGGCAGTCAGGTCCGTTATGTTCGAGCATGAGAACGAGTTGAAGATGCTGGCTGACGGCATCGTCCCAGCTGGCAAATCGCCATAGGGGCTGGATATTGTCCGGAAATCCGAAAACGCTCGTTTCGAACAATTGTTTTTCTCCCATACCGAAAGCGTGATCGATGCCGGTAAAAACAGTCGAAACGGTCAATTCGCCCACCCGGGTCTGTTCGATGATCCGGTTTTCCGCCGATTTCATGTTACTTGCATATTCGGCAAAAGTGCAGGGCGCCGGTTCTTTATCGACGAGCTTGTAAAAATGCCCTTCGAGCAGGGCGTCAATGTCGTCAAAGGTCTCATCGTTCTTGTTCGTGTCGTTCATTTTGTCCAGTCATTTGTCTGTTTGCACTATTTTAACGGACAAAAAGATCAGCCGTTTTGTTTTGTCCACGTTTGCATGCCCGTTTCAGGTAAAACGTATCCGTCATGTATCGGCTTGGATATAATGACTTGATTGAATGTCTGTATCCGTTTTTTTCGCTTAACTCTTGTCGGGAATAAAAAATGTCCGTTTATGAAAAGCTCAAAGCACTGAATATCGAATTGCCTCCTGTCGCCAAGCCGGTTGCCGCTTATGTGATGTATGTCCGGTCCGGTAATCTGGTTTATCTGTCCGGTCACATTGCCAAAAAGGACGGCAAACCGCTGGCTGCCCAGTTCGGCAGGAATATTTCGGTGGAAGAGGGCAAAATGGCTGCCCGCAATACGGCGATCGACATGATTGCCACTTTGCAGGATGCCTGTGGCGGTGACCTGAAGCGCGTGAAACGCATCGTCAAGGTCTTGTCTCTGGTGAATTCGACTGCTGATTTCACGGAACATCATCTGGTCACGAATGGCGCTTCGGAATTATTGGTGGACGTATTCGGCGATGCCGGACGTCATGCGCGTTCAGCGTTCGGCGTGGCACAGTTGCCCACCGGTGCCTGCCTGGAACTCGAACTGATTGCCGAGATTGATTGAAAATCATGAAAAAGCCTGTTGTCTTGCTGATGCCGGGTTTTGGTGTTTCGGCATGTTCATTGCCTGTGCATCCCAATGGCAAAACGGGCAGTTCCGTTGCTGAAAATGCCGGATACGATTGTGGTACGATCGTCATGCTTCGTCCTGCTGAAGTCAGGAAGGGGTTTTCACGCGATCTGGATTGCAGTCAGGGAACCGGTAAAGGCACGACAACAGGTCGGGCGTGTTTTCAATACACTGTTTTGCTGGATCACGGAGGGACTTTCATGATTGCACCGCCAGCGGCGCCATCCATGACGGTGGGCAAAAGGGTTTGCGTAGTGCAGGGTATGTCAGGTAGCTCAGGGTTCATGAGAGCGGAGTGAGTTCGGTTGCGATCAGTTTGGCAGTTGCAGGCGGTTGATTTCTTTTGCCGGCAGTGTCCGGCTGATCACATAACCCTGATACTCGTCACATCCGATTTCTTTTAACCTGTTTGCCTGGTCTGTGGTTTCAACGCCACCTGCCGAGACTTTCAGGTTCAGGTTTTTAGCCATGGCGATAATGGCTCCCGCGACATCGGCATCGCTGCTTTGCGTTCCCAGTGCATGAATAAACGCCGGATCGATTTTGATTTTCTCGATGGGTACACGTTTCAGATGACTGATGCTGGAGCAGCCGTTTCCGAAGTTGTCCAGCGCAATTTTGACGCCCATATTCCGGAGTTCGTTTAAAAGGTCGATAACCGTACGGATATTTTCGGTAATGCTGCCTTCGGTGATTTGCAGTTCCAGGAAGTCGGGTGTCAGATCGTTTTCTTCAAGCGCACTTTTAATCGTTCCAAGCAAATCTTTCTGTTTCAGCTGGATGGAAGACAGATTGATGGAAACGGTTTTTGAAAATCCCTGATCTTTCCATTTTTTTGCCTGTTTGCAGGCAGTATTGATGACCCATTCCCCAATAGGGCCAATCAGCCCGGTATTTTCGGCTATGGAAAGAAAACGCGAAGGCATCAGAATGCCGAACTGGGGATGATTCCAGCGCAGAAACGCTTCGACACTCGTCATACGCTGGTTGTGCATGTCGATGATCGGCTGGTATTCGAGAAAGAAATCACCGTTTTTCAATGCGGATTTCAGGTCTTCTTCCAGTTGGGAACGTTCGATCAGATGCAGGTTCATATCGGCATTGAAAAACTGGTAGGCGTTTCTGCCGTTTTCCTTTGCGTGATACATGGCCGTGTCGGCATTTTTCAGCAGGGTGTCTATATCCTTTCCATCTTCCGGAAAAAGGGCGATCCCAATGGATGGCGTGATCGACATTTCATAATTTTCGATCTGGTAATTTTGCGACAGGGTATGCATGATATTGTTGGCGACCATTGCCGCATCGTCCGCTTCGCCGATATCGGAGAGGAGGATGACGAATTCATCACCTCCCTGACGGCTGACAGTATCGTTTTTACGGACGCACTGGGTGAGGCGCTGGGCAACCTGTTGCAAAAGACGGTCACCAATGGCATGTCCGAGTGTATCGTTGATGTGTTTGAACTTGTCGAGATCCAGGAACATGACGGCGGCACGCCGGTGGTTGCGTTCAGCCGCTATCAATGTCTGGCCAAGCCGGTCGAGCAAGAGAATCCGGTTGGGAAGGCCGGTCAGGAAATCGTGCTCGATCATATATCGGGTATGATCTTCAAGAAAATCATTCTGGCTGATGTCGAGCAGTACACCGATATAGCTGATAATTTTTTCATCCATATCCCGAACGATCTTGATCGTCAGGTACGTCGGTTCGATCCGCTGTTCACGATTTTTCTCGAAAGTCGCCATTTCTTCATGGTCAGTACAGATGATAACATCACAGAGCTGGCTGTAGCAGGATGAGTCGGAAATGCCGGGTTGCAGGTACCATTGCTTGTTGCTCATGATTTGTTCCTGCGACAGCCCTGTCATCCGGGTGAACTGGTAGTTGACGACGGTAATGCGGCCAGTCTGGTCGGCTATGAAAATACCGTCACGATTGTTTTCGAAAAGATTGCTGGCAATCGCCAGCGCTTTTTCGGTTGTCTTGTGAGACGTGATATCCAGCGCGATGCCTTCGAGCAGGATTGAGCCTGTCTGGTTTTCCTCGATCAGAAAACATTTCCAGTTGACCCATGCAAAATCGCCGTTCGGCTTGTTGATCCGTATTTCAATGTCGAATCCGATTTTGCTGTTAATAGCCGACCTGAGTGCGCCCCGGATTTTTTCAGCACTGTCCGTATGGACGATATCGGTGAACTGCGTATAACCAATGTCTGTAAAAGAAACGAATCCGAAAATATCGCCGCCTTTGTCAGAGAAGTTGAAGTGTATCGCTTCCATGGCTTGCTTTTTTGAAAGGGACGCTTTCCACAGGCCGATATCAGTACGTTCTACCGCCATACGATAGAGTTGGCTGTCCTCCTGCAATTGCTGTGCCCTGGCTTCTTCTCTTCCCAGTTTTTTCTTTTCATCGGTGATATCTTCCAGTGACAGGAGCAGATTCTGGTTTTTTTCGTCTGAAAAGCTGCGCATACGAAAGATTCTTTCGGTTTTTGCGGCCTGTCCTTCCCAGACGGAATGGTTTCTGCTGCTTTTCAGTTTTTTCGTTACGGTCAGAAATGAATCCCGGTCGGCTTTTTTCAGATAATCCGTAAATAAAGTCTGTTCCAGCCGGACAGGAGTGTGGCCGAGTAGCCTGGCAGCAGCATAATTGGCCCTGACGATTTTTCCCGATTTGTCGAGAACAAGCATGGCGGCCGGTACTTTTTCAAACATGCGACGGTAGTCTGTCCGGTTATTTCCTGAAAAAAGCGGGTCGGTTTCGCCAACGGTGGCAAAAAGATTATTGTCCGGATCAGGATCGGTTTGAAACAGATCATCCAGTTTGGTATTGCCCTGTAATTTCCCTGATGCGGGTTCACTTTCCTTTTGTCGGGATTCACGGGGATTTTTTGTCCGTTTTTCTGGATTGCCGTCGTTTTGCATATGTCAGGGTGTGTAAGACAGTCAAAAAGCACGAGGGAATACGGATCGTGCCGCGCTTGTACGAACAAACCATAGCATTACCCGTGAAACCGGACGGGAACGTCCTGTATCACGGGTAATCTCGGAAGTATTGAATCACAACTCGCCAAAAGCTGAACAAATAAATGCAGATTATTTGATGTTTTCGAGGCTCACGGGGGTGAAACGGGTCTCTACTGGCTTGCCTTTTCGGGCGCGCTTGCCTGTGTACGTTTCGATCAGGTTTCCGCTGATACGGACTTCATAGCGGTTGTCGTTCCTGGCCATGCAAGTGATGATACAACCGTTGTCACTGACTGGCAGCGTTGCCCTGATTTTTTCATCTTTGTCGAGTCCCATCAGGATAACGCCGTGTCCGCCAGAAGAAAGCATACGCAGTTCTTTGACGTCGAAAAGAAGGAAACGGCCTTTTTCGGACAAAACGCCGATCCATTTGTTTCCATCAGGGATGACAAGCGGCGGCAAAAGGGTTTCTCCTTCTTCCAGCGTAATGAACGATTTGCCATTGCGAACTCGGCTCATCATGTCAGACGTTTTTGCGGAAAATCCGTAACCGGAATTCATGGAAAGCAAAACGGATTTGTCGGGCGAACTGACAAAATACTGAACAATGGTTTCATCGATACCGATTTCGGCAAATGTCGTGATCGGCATGCCGTCGCCCCGTCCTCCGGGTAACTGGTGCACCGGAACCGTATAGATCCGTCCGGTTGACGAGAACGCCAGCAGAAAATCAGTGCTCCTGCATTCAAAACCGGACAGCAGGTTGTCACCCGATTTGAATGTAACGGCAGAGAGATTGAGTCCATGGCCGGTGCGCTGGCGAACCCAGCCATTTTGCGAAATGATGACCGTGACGGGTTCATCGACGATTTTCTGTTCGGCAGTAGCCTTTTCGGCTTCTTCGATCAGCGTACGGCGTGCATCACCGTATTTTTTGCGGTCGGCTTCGATTTCATTGATGATCAGACGCTTCATCGAAGAGGGATTGTCAAGCAGGTCGTGAAGACCTTCTTTTTCCTTGCGCAATTCGGCCAGTTCCTGCTCGATTTTGATTTTTTCCAGTCGGGCCAACTGACGCAAGCGGATTTCAAGAATATCGTCAGCCTGTCTGTCCGATAACTGGAAAGCGTCGATCAGGGCGGCTTTCGGCTCGTCCGACTCGCGAATAATGCGGATGACGGCGTCAATATTCAACAATACGGTTTCACGACCTTCCAGGATATGGATGCGGTCGTCCACCCGGCCAAGCCGCCAGTTTGTACGGCGCGTGACAGTAGCGAAACGGAAATCGATCCATTCCAGAATGATATCGGTCAGGCCTTTTTGCCGTGGTCGTCCGTCAATGCCGATCATGACAAGATTGATGGGCGCATTGCATTCCAGAGACGTGTATGCCAGAAGCGTTTGCATGAATTCATCCGGGTCCTGCCGCTTCGATTTCGGTTCCAGAACAATGCGCACGGGTGCATCCCGGCTGGCTTCATCACGGATGGTATCCAGAATACCCAGGAATTGCTGGCGCAGGGCGACCTGTTCTGCCGACAGGGCTTTTTTACCGGCGCGGACTTTCGGATTGGTGATTTCCTCGATTTCCTCGAGGACTTTCTGGGCGGAAGTGCCAGGCGGCAGTTCGGAAACGACGGCTTGCCATTGTCCGCGTGCCAGCTCCTCGATTTTCCAGCGGGCGCGTACCTTGACACTGCCCCGACCGTTTTCATAGATTTCCGAAATGACATTGGGCGCGGTGATGATCTGTCCGCCTCCGGGAAAATCGGGGCCCGGAATGATTTCCATCAGTTCGACGTGGCTGATGGACGGATTGCGGATCATCGCGACGGCGGCAGTTGCCACTTCATTCAGATTATGGGAAGGGATTTCGGTAGCCATGCCAACGGCGATGCCGGATGCGCCGTTTAATAATGTGACTGGCAATCTCGCAGGAAGGAGTTTCGGCTCCTGAGTCGAACCGTCGTAATTGTCCTGGAATTCGACTGTTCCCTGATCGATTTCTTCGAGCAGGATTTCGGCAATGGGTGTCAAACGCGCCTCTGTATAGCGCATCGCAGCAGCGCCGTCACCATCCCTTGAACCGAAATTTCCGTGACCGTCGATAAGCGGATAACGCATCGAAAAATCCTGTGCCATCCTGACGAGCGCATCGTAAACGGACTGGTCGCCATGCGGATGCAGTTTGCCAAGGACGTCGCCGACGACGGCTGCCGATTTGCGGGGCTTGGCAGCGGAATCCAGCCGCAGTTCGTTCATGGCATACAGAATGCGGCGTTGTACCGGCTTCTGCCCGTCACAGACATCGGGAAGTGCGCGACCCTTGACGACGGATATCGCATAATCCAGATAGGCGCGCTCGACAAAACTGGCGAGCATCAGGCTTTCTTTATGTTCATCATCCGGCG
>CAJKQK010000062.1 GCA_905202055.1 uncultured Oxalobacter sp. | reverse complement strand
AATATCAAAATATATGAAATATCCATTTAAAACATTATGTTGAAAAAGCTTATAAAGCACTTTGATAAAAAAGCGGCATTCGGTGGAAAAATGCCGCTTTCAAAAATCGGAAAACAGATTTACTTCACGCGTTCGAACACAGCCGCAAAGAATCCGTCCGTCTGGTGTTTGTGAGGCATCAGCTTCAGGTAATCCCCCATTTCCAGATCAACCTTTGCATCCGCCAGCACTTTCGACATCGGCACCAGTGCAAAGCGATCGTCCTTTTTCAGGAAATCCCCGACGATCCGGTCATTTTCCTCCTCCAGCAAACTGCATGTGGCATAAACGAGCCGACCGCCCACCTTGACCAGTCTCGCCGCCGATTCCAGAATCGCATGCTGCTTTTCCGTCATCCCGGTAATCGTTTCCGGCGTCTGGCGCCATTTCAGGTCAGGATTACGGCGCAAGGTACCGAGTCCACTGCATGGCGAATCGACCAGTACCCGGTCGGCCTTTCCGGCCAATCGCTTGATTCGGGCATCACGCTCATGCGCGATCTGGATCGGGTGAACGTTCGACAGACCACTTCTCGCCAGTCTCGGCTTCATCTTCGCCAGCCGCTTGTCGGACACGTCGAAAGCATACAGACGTCCGGTATTGCGCATGGCACACCCCAGAGCGAGCGTCTTGCCGCCCGCACCCGCACAGAAATCGACGACCATTTCCCCCCGTTTGGCCCCGACGATCTGCGCCAGCAACTGGCTTCCTTCATCCTGAACCTCAACTCCGCCATCCTTGAACAAAGGCATATTCTGCAAGGCGATTTTCTTCTGGAGACGAATGCCCGTCGAAGCGAAAGGCGTCGGAGCGCATTCGACCGGCACCTCACTTAACACCTTCATCACTTCATCAGGTTTGACTTTCAGCGTATTGACACGCAAATCCAGCGGTGCAGGCGTATTCAGCACAGCAGCCAGCCTCTGCGTTTCGTCTTCCCCGATTTGTTCTGCCAGCCGGTCGTATAGCCATTCAGGCAAATTGGCCTGCATTTTCTGTGGCAACTGGCTGCGATCGACCTTCGACACATGGTTTAACCATGCGGTTTCATTTTCGTCGATCCCGCCAAGCGAATCGACGCCATAAATATCGGCAAGCCCCAACAGTACCAGACGCCGCATCTGCGCACCATACCCGGACTCCGAAAAATTATTGTAAATCAACCGGTTACGAAGGATAGCGTAAACCGTTTCCGCAATAGCGCCCCGCTCGCGCATCCCCAGTTTGGGATGTTCACGGAAATAACGCGAAATCACGACGTCGGCAGGACCGGAAAACTGAAGAACTTCCCGCAATACCTGTTCGGTATGGGTAATAACCAATGGTGCAAGTCTCACAGCCCACCTCCCTTTACAATAAATTCAAGTGAATCAACTACTTCCGGAGACAATCTCACACGACCTTCCTGATTCAGGCTGATTCTGTCCTCAACGATCAGGCGCACGACACGGGGGTAAATCCGGTGCTCCTGTTCCAGTACCCTGCCAGCCAGTGCATCCTCATCATCCCCCGGAAAAACCGGAACGATCGCCTGCGCGATAATCGGGCCGCCATCCAGTTCCGGCGTCACAAAATGAACCGTCGCTCCATGAACGCGCACACCCGCGTCAATCGCCTGCCGGTGGGTATGCAACCCCCTGAAACTGGGAAGAAGGGAAGGATGGATATTGATCATCCGACCGGTATAATGCTCGACGAAACCTGTGGTCAGAATACGCATGAAACCAGCCAGAATCACCAGATCGGGCTGATATTCATCGATTGTTTTCTGCAGGACGGCGTCATAGGATTCCCTGTCGGGATATTCCTTGTGCGATACGACACGGGTTGGGATACCGGCTTTTCCGGCAAAGCCGAGACCGGCTGCATCGTCCCGGTTACTGATGACCGCAGACAGTCGGGCATCCCATTTTTCCTGTTTGAATGTCCGGACAATGGCTTCCATATTGCTGCCCCGGCCGGAAATAAGAATGACGATATTTTTCATGACGAGATTGTACCTGTTGGGCAAGTTTTAAGCCATGTCTGCCATGAAATAATCCATTTCCTTCCTGCGTCAGAAATGAAAAAATGCCCTCCATAATTCATTTATGGAGGGCACTCCGGTCTCTTCATCGGCAAGCCAGCCGATAAAAAGACCTATGCCGGAACCGGCTCCGCAGCAAACTCGAGCAGTAGTTTCTTCATACGCGAAGACCAGTAAAATCCGGCACAGGTAAACGCCATGCCCGGACCGTCAACGTTCCCTTCAAGCAATCCGGCCTTTTTCCATTGCGCCAGCAAAAGCCGGCCCGATTCGCGAAGCGGCTCCGGCCATTTGTCGATTGCCGGAACCCTGATCGCTTCAAACGCCAAATCAAGCTCCCTGTCAAAACCTGTCTTATCGGCGGCTAGCGGTGCTTGAGTAATCCGTCCCAGCGGTTTTTCACCGCGTTCGACCATTTCCGTATACGATTTGATATCCCGCGCCGTACCAAGGCCGATGGTTCCCAGACGTCCACCCGCAGCCGAACCGAACGGGATCATATCCGTCTGCCCACCGGCAAGCCGGTTATAGAGCGAGCGTTCGTTTGGCGTGCGGCGCCAGTGCCGGGGCGAAAAATGATCGAATCCTCCGGCGATCAGGCCTTTATAAGCCGTCCCGAACAATCTGGCTTTTTCAGGAAACTCCGGCATCGGCGGCATCTTGCCCCGTTCGATCGCCTTGTCCAGCGGACTGCCCGGAAACATCCTGAGTTCGTACAGATCCAGTCCGGCAATACGCGTTTGTTCACTGATGTAACGGACATCATCGATCAGGATTTCTTCCGTCTGCCCCGGCAATCCGTAAAGGAGATCGATCACGACCGAGGCACCCGTATCGGCAAGCTCGTTCAGGGTCGCCGCCGCTTCCTCTCTGGAAGCCAGCCTGCCGAGCTTTCTGCGCAACTGCGTATTGGCCGCCTGCAGCCCGATGGAAAACCGGTTCGCGCCGGCCTCGACCCATGCTTTCCCCTTCTCTGCCGTAAAACCGGTATTCCGACCTTCGACCGTCACCTCGGCATCCGGTGAAATGTCGAAATGATCGAACAGCGAACGGATGACACTCGCCATATCGTCCTTTTCAAGATCGGTAGGCGTACCGCCCCCGAAATAAATCACGTCGACCTTGCGCTTGTGGGCCACGTCTTTCAAAACCTCCGCCGTACCGGCGATCTCCTTCAACAGGAGCGCTGTATATTTCGAACTGAAATCCTTTTTTGTCTGATTAATGTAAAACGGGCAAAAAGTGCAGTGATGATGGCAAAAAGGGACGTGGACGTACAAGGTAAGCGGACGCTCCGGCCCCGCCATAAACGCCTGCGGAGCAAACTCGGCAAAAGTTCCGCCGTTCCAGGGAGGTGGTTCACGTCGCATGACCGCCATCGGCGGCATTGTATTTTTTTCTTCCTCGAAGGCCATTGTGAGCGGATCGTCACTCACACGGGCAAAAAAATCGGCAACTTCACGCATCGCCACTCTCCCCGACCGGCAAATCACACTGAACGGTCGTGGCACGATACAGATAACCGGCATCGTCCAGTATCGCCAGAACCGCTGCCGCGACGTCTTCACGCGAAACATAACCCTGCCGGCTCCTGTCAGGCGCGTCAAGCAAGCAGAAAGCGCCGCTTGCCGGTTCGTTATTGAGTCCTCCCGGCCGGACGATTGTCCAGGGCAAACCGGAAAGGCGCAGATAATCCTCCGCTTCCGTCTTGGCAAGCAAAGCCTCCCCGAGAAATTTTTTGACATTTTCGTTCAGACCTGCAAACTGCTCGCCACAGCCCATCGACGTCACGAGCACGAAGCGTTCAACCGGAGCCGAATTTTCCAGTGCCCGGATGACATTGATATTACCTTCACCGCAAACGCGGCGCCCCTCCAGGTTTTTGCCTCCCATCAGGCTGACAACCCGTCTTGGAGACGCCTGATCGATGACCTCCATGCAGTCATCCACATCAAAAGCGTCACCCTCAAGAACCCTTACCTCCAGTTTTTTCAAGGCAGACGCATCACTACCGGCCCGCACCATAGCGGCAATTTTCTCGCCACGCCGTGCCGCCAGACGGGCAATATGCAATCCCGTATTGCGTGTGGCACCGAACAAGAGCAAATCACATCCGCTCATGCAGCCACCCCGACACTGGCATCCTGAAAAATCGAACGCAAGGCTTCCACCTGTTCAGCGATCAGTTCCCTCTTTTCATTGCGGCCTGCAAATACCTTGAACATGACGTCTCCGGTTTCATTCATGAACTGGATACTCACGGTTTGCGATTTCATGAAAGGCCGCTCGACCAGATACACGGATTTGCAATGTCCGGCACGCAAATGACCGTGCATCGGGCTCTTGTAATCCAGATTGTAAAAACCGTTACTTTCCGTCCCTGTCGGAATGTCTCCCGAAAACTCCATAATGACATCCGGTGTATTCATGACCAGCGTCATCTTGCCCAGTTTCGGAAGGATCTGCATGATTTCGATGAAACGGCTTCCATCCGTCCGTTTCCACATCCCCTCCGGAAGCAACTCGATTAATTCAGCCATGGAAAGATCACTGTTTCTGGCAAGCGCCTCGAGCATGACACCCGGATTTTCCTGCAACTTCGCCCTGACCGTTTCTTTATCCATCTGCTGTACCGTTTGCGTCATTCCTGATTTTCCTTTCAGTAAAAATATCTTTGGATGGAAAGCCTCGCCAAACCGGCAAAATCAGCCCACCCAAAAAATAAATGCGTCTCATTTGCATTAAGCATTGACAATTGTAAATGAGAATCATTATCATTTGAAGCGTTTTTACAGATCAACCCGATAAAAATCGTTTTCCAGAACATCAAAAACGGCACAGTTTTCAGAAAAAAATGGCAACAAGCAACCCGGTTCTTTTCCCCGCACGGCATATCGACCGTTTGCCCCGGCCGCTGGCCAAGGCGCTTGCAGCAATAGTACTGCTGTTACATGGCATACTGATTGCGCTGGCGTTAAGAAGCATTCCCCTCGTCGAACTTGGCGGGAACAGCGGTGGAGGCGGCAGCGGCGGTTCGACACTCTATGTATCCGTTCTGAAAGGACAGCCCGCTTCAAATGTATCCCATGCGCAACAATCTGCTGTGGCCAGTGAAAACACACGGATAAGCAAGGAAAAACCGGAGCCCGGACTGATCGCCACGCATTCTGCTTCGAATAAAGCCGTACAGACTGCACCGACTGTTGAAAAGAAAACGGTACAACAGACTGAATCGACACTTCTGCAACAAGGGGCTGCAGAAAAAACTGACGGCACTGCCACGACAAAAGGAACGGGCAGCAACACCGACAGAGGGACAGGTCAAGGCACCGGCAACGGGAACAATCCCGGCGCAGGACACGGAGAGAACACAGGCAACAACTTCGGCTCCGGCGGATCGGGAACCGGATCGGCACGTTCCGTTTCCCTTTCCCAGCTCCGGTACAAACATGCATTCAAACCCGAGTACCCTGCCCGTTCCATCCAGCGCCATGAATCCGGGCAGGTCAATATCCAGGTTGTTGTCGACACATCCGGACGGGTTCATGACGCCCGTGTGGTTTCCTCCTCAGGTTTCGACCGGCTGGATGAAGCGGCACTCAAAGCGGCCCGGCGCAGCACGTTTTATCCCTATATGGAACACGGACGGCCAATGTACGCCAAGGCTATCATCCCTTACCGCTTCAACCTGAACAACCGATAACACCTATCATCACATACAAGAAAGCTGCACATCATGGAATCGACCGTCAGTAATATCGGATTTTCCCATTTCATTGCCCAAAGCGATTTTCTGGGCAAAACCATCCTGGCCATATTGATCGGCATGTCCATCGTCTCATGGACACTTATCATCACCAAGGGCATCGCGGGCTGGCGACGCAAGCAGTACAGCAACCAGTTCCTGCACTTTTTCTGGAATGCCAGCTCGCTGGACACCGTTCGCCATGAAATCCAGACACATGGCATCAAATGCCCTTTCTCTCACCTGACCGCACACGCCCAGCACGCCCAGGAACATCATGCCCATTACGGCGCGGCAAAACTGTCCGAAGCCGGAACCCAGCAGGAATTCGTCACACGCACGATGAGAATGGTCATGGACGAGGACGCGGCCCGTCTTGAAAACGGCCTGACCGTTCTTGCTACCATTGGTTCGACAGCCCCGTTCATCGGCCTGTTCGGGACTGTCTGGGGCATTTACAACGCCCTGATCAACATCAGCGCCAGCGGCTCAGGCACGCTGGACAAGGTAGCCGGCCCGGTCGGTGAAGCACTGATCATGACCGGTATCGGACTGGCCGTCGCCATTCCCGCCGTCATCGGCTACAACTGGCTGGTTCGCAGCAACAATGTCCTGATGTCCAAACTCGACACCTTTGCCAACGAACTGCTGACCTTTTTGACGACCGGCAAACTCTATTCGATCAACAGTGAGCCTGCCGAGATGGCATCACCCGTCGTCCACAACATCAAACGAGGCTGATATGGCATTCGGCGGATTCCAGAACAAAAACACCCGTACCCCGATGGCGGAAATGAACATGGTCCCGTTAATCGACGTGATGCTTGTCCTGCTCGTCATCTTCATTGTCACAGCCCCGCTTCTGTCGCACTCCGTGAAACTTGAACTCCCGCAGGCCAGCTCGAGATCCGTCGAGTCCGCAAAAGAAAAAATCGATCTGGCCATCCGTTCCAACGGCGAACTCTTTTACAACGGGAATTCCGTTGACCGCGAAACGGCACAGGCTCTTTTTGCCGAAGCCGCCAGAAAAGATCCCATGCCGGAAGTCCACATCTACGCGGACAGGCATGCCGATTATCAATATGTAGCAGAAACACTTTCCGATGCCAGTCGGGCAGGACTGTCAACTATCGGTTTTATAACCAGACCACAAGAGAAATAACCAAATTTCCCCCGTATAGAAAGCAGAAACATGAACAGGAAGATTGTCTCACTCGGCATTGGCTTTGCCTCTGCCACACTCTGTCTTGCGCCTTATGCCCAGGCACAGCAGGAAGAAAACCAGACCGAGAAAGCACACGCCGTCGCACCGGACAAAAAGAAAAAGGACGACACTCCGCAGGAAATGGGAGCCATTACTGTCACGGCAACCCGACAGGAAGAAAAAGTGCTTGACGTTCCGGCGGTCGTCAATGTCATCACCCGTGAACAGATGGAGGAACACAACGTCAACAATATTGCCGAACTGGTCCGTTACCAGCCCGGCATACGAGTCAACCGGCAGACATCCGGAACGACACCGTTCGGCGGACTGTCAGGCTTTACCATTCGCGGCGTCAGCGGGAACCGTGTCCAGATCGTCGTCGATGGTGCCCGTGTCATGGAAGCGAATGACGCAGGCAACCGTGACTTTGTCGACCTGTCCACCCTGAAAGCCGTCGAAATCCAGCGCGGCCCGGCATCCGTTCTCTGGGGAGCCGATGCCCTTGGCGGCATGGTGTCCTATCAGACACTCGACCCGGACGACCTTTTGAAGGGAAGGCAACTCGGCGGTCAGGCAAGCTATGGCTTCGACGGAAGCAATAACGCCCACACCCAGAGCGCCATGGTCGCCGCACAAATGAATCCCGTTGCGCAAGTCCTGTTCGGCTACACACACCGTACCTATCACGAAACCCGTCTGAGAAATGCCCGCGCCGATGGCGGCCAATGGGGCTGTAACCGCAACGGGCTCGGTTGCGACCGGTTCAACCCGACCGATGCCGAAGTCAATAACGGATTGGCCAAACTGGTTCTCAGACCGAATGCCGACCATCAGTTCAAACTGACCGGTGAATTCTTCGGTACCGATACCAGCATCGACCAGTTATACGATACAGGACGCCTTCCAAGTGCCATGGGATTGTCTTCCACAGATAACATCAGTCGCCAGAGAGAGCAGAAACAGACCCGTTACCGTGTCGCACTGGAACACGATTGGGATGTCCGCGCTCCGGCAGTCGACAACGTGACATGGCGGCTTTCCTATTCCCCGCAGAAACGTTCGCTTTTCGACCAGCGCAGGTACAAGAACGTCAACACAAATACCGATTATTACACCACAGGACACACGGATTACAGCCAGGACTTTTACCAGGCAGACATCCAGTTGACCTCGAGTTTCGATCTTGCCGGTACAAGACATAAATTGACTTACGGTTTTCAGGGCGACCAGACCGACACCGATTATTACAACAAGAGTGTCAGCAACAATCTGACAACCGGAACGACAACGACCACATATGGGGGTGGCAGCAATTTCGCCAAGGCCAAAACAACCCGTGCCGACCTTTATCTGCAAGATGAAATAAAACTCTTCAACGAGCGCTTCAAAGTCATTCCGGGCATCCGTCGTGCACATTACTCCCTTGACCCGTCTCCGGACAAGAATTATGACGTCATTGCCGGAAGCGAACCGCGCAAAATCAGTGAAAACAAATGGCTTCCCCAACTCGGTACCCTTTTCAGGCTGACCGACCAGTATTCCGTATACGGGCGGTATGCCGAAGGCTTCAAAATGCCGACAGCGGAGCAGCTTTACACCTCGTACGATATGGGAATGATACAACTGGTGCCCAATGCGAATCTGAAACCGGAAGAAGTCAAATCGATCGACATCGGATTCAGGGGACAGTTCGACAAAGGCTGGTTCTCAATCGGGGGATTTTACAGCGACTACACCAACTTCATCCTGGGACGCCAGCTGATTCCGGGAAGCGGCACCCAATACACCTACAGAAACGTCGACAAAGTCAAACTCTGGGGTATTGAAGCATCGGCCGAATGGCAACTCGCCCGAAACTGGACGTTAAACAGCAGTGCCGTTTACCAATATGGCAAACAGACGAGTATGGACAGCAGCGACTATGTCCCGTTTGACGGCGCTTCTCCATTATCCGCCGTGCTCGGCATCAAATACGAGATGCCAAAATACGGCTTGTCCACCCAGCTCATGGGTACATTCTCACGTGGCGTCCACCGCGTCAGCGATGAAGACAATTTCAAACCGGGTGGCTACGCGATATATGACGGATATATCAACTGGCAAATCAACAAGACTTTCCGTCTGACGGCGTCCGTACTGAATATCCTGAACAAACGCTACTTCGAAAGCACGGCAGCGTCAATGGAGGCCCATCCGGCCAATCCGGCAACCATCTATACCAACCCGCTGGAACTCTTCACCGGGCAGGGTCGTACGTTTGCCGTTTCCCTGACTGCCAATTTCTGATGGAGTGAGAATGACATCTGCAAACCGGAAACCAGCCAAAATATCCCCGGTTGCCCACCCAAGGGCAACCTGGATCGATCCCATGACGGGCAAAACACTGCCGTTTCAGTCTCTCATGCAGGAAATGGCAAAAAAATCCGTCGTCATGCTGGGAGAAACGCACGACATTGCCGAAGTCCATCGCTGGCAACTGCACGTGGCTGCAACGCTATATGCGTTGCGCCCCGACATGATGATGGGCTTCGAAATGTTCCCCCGGCGACTTCAGAGCGTTCTTGATGAATGGGTGGACGGGAAACTGGACACGAAAACCTTTCTTGAAAAATCGGAATGGCTCGGCGTATGGGGATTTCCAGCCGAGCTTTACCTTCCGCTCTTCCATTTCTGCCGGCAAAACAAAATCCGGATGCTGGCGCTGAACTGTTACCGCGAGCTGGTCACCCGCGTCGGAAAACTGGGATGGGATGCCATCCCGGAAGCCGAGCGCGATGGTCTGACACCTGCAGCGCCACCGACCGAAGACTACTATGACCGTCTGGCAGGATATCGCAAACATGACCCCGGGGCATCCCCCCCATCCACGCCCGCACCTGACAGGGAACGCTTCATGCGTGCCATGCAAACATGGGATCGTGCCTTTGCCTGCAATATCGTTCATGCCTTAAACGAGATTCCGGAAGGCAAACCGAAACCGATCGTCATCGGCATCATCGGTCGCGGCCATCTTGAATACGGGCAAGGCACACCGTACCAGCTGGCCGACCTCGGCATAACCGATACGGCGGTCCTGCTGACATCTGACGAAGAACAATGGCTCCCCGAACCCGACCGGAAAATGGCCGACGCTGTTTTCCGTATCGATATGTCCGAACCCCGGGCTGTCCGGATAGCCATGCCGAAAAACAGTGAAAGCAAAAAGAACCGGAATGAATAACACCCTGAAACGTATCGCCTCCCTGACCTCCCTGTGCATCAAGGGCCCGGGAGGCAAAATCGGCATACTTTACTGCTTCATCGTACTGGCCCTGAATCTGGTCGAAATCCAGCTGGCACTGAAAATGATTACCTGGAACAAGGACTTCTTCAGCGCACTGGAAAAATACGATGCGCAGGCTGCGCTCTGGCAAATCGGCGTATTCGCCGTCATTACCGTTGCCAGTGCATCCCAGTACCTCATCGCCACCTATATCCGCCAGCTCGTCCAGATCCGTTGGAGAACCACGCTGACACAGGCTTCACTGGAACGCTGGTTCTCCAACAAGGCCTACTGGCACTTGAATACGGACGAAGATTCGCCACTGGACAACCCGGACCAGCGAATTTCGGAAGACTGCCGGATTTTCGTCGACAGGCTGACAGGAAAAGTCCTCGACCTGTTCACCGGCCTTGTCGGACTGACCACCTATATCGCCCTGCTCTGGAAACTCTCGGCTTTCCCGATTGCCTTTACGCTTTTCGGAACACCGTTCGTCATCGAGCATTACCTCGTCTGGGCGGCTCCGGTCTACGTCCTCATTTCCAGCGGCCTGACCCACTGGATGGGTGCGCCCCTGATGAAACTGAACGTCATCCAGCAGCACCGTGAAGCCGACATGCGTTTTGCACTCGCCCGCTTGCGTGAATCAAAAGAAGCCGTTGCGCTTGAAAACGGGGAAAAAGCGGAACGCGACATTATCGACCGGCGTTACAGGCGCATCCTTGAAAACTGGCGTCACCGGATCAACCGTGAATTCATACTGGGCATCTTCACTCGTCCGTATTACATGACCGTGCTGCGTATTCCCCTCTTTCTGGCCTTTCCTGCCTACATGATGGGTTACGTTGCCCTTGGCGGACTCATGCAGCTGGGTTCAGCGTTCACACGGCTTGTCACGACCCTGTCATGGTTCATCTTTTCGTATAAGGAACTGGCCGAGCTCTCCGCTACTGCCAACCGTCTGGCTTCCTTTATGGATCAGGCCGAAGAAATCGGCAAATCGCCCTCACCGATCACATGGAACAGTTCTCCTGACGACAAATTGCGTATCCGAAATCTGACCGTACGCGATCCGGCTGGACAGAATCTGCTTCACATTCCCGAACTGGCCGTCAACCGTGGCGAAGCCGTCTGGATCGATGGCCCATCCGGCATCGGCAAATCAACCCTTCTGAAAACGCTATCCGGCATATGGCCCCACTGCGATGGGCTGGTGGCACTCCCGAAAGGCAAAACGCTCTTCATGCCGCAAAAAGCCTACCTCCCACTCGGTTCACTGGCGGAATGCATCTGCTACCCCGATCCGCCAAAAGACATGAACCATATCCGGGAACTGCTTAAAAACGTCGGCCTGACCTGCCCACGACACGAAGAACAGCTTGAACATGCAGGCGAAATTGGCAGTGAATACCGCCTTTCAGGCGGTGAACAGCAACGGCTCATGGTCGCACGCATTCTCGCCACCCGGCCGGAATGGGTCTTCCTGGATGAAGCGACCAGTTCGCTGGACGCCGAAGCCGAAGAACAGCTTTACCGTCTGTTGAGAACGTCACTCCCGCAAACCGGTTTTATTGTTATTGCACACCGTGAACCGAAAGGGCTGGGACAATACCGCCACATCGACCTTTGGGACAAACCACGCAAAACGATGAACAAAGAACTGGAAGCCGCCCTTGCCTGACTTTCCGGAAAACAATAAATAAATGCAGGCGCAATGCCTGCATTTATTTATTGAATCATTCCGACGTGCTATTTTGTGAACCGGCCGCCACTGACCCGCTCGATACCGGCCAGATCTTTCCAGCTTCGCACATCGTCAAACCCTCTTTCAGCCAGCATCTTT
>CAJKQK010000061.1 GCA_905202055.1 uncultured Oxalobacter sp. | reverse complement strand
CTTATAAGGAAACGAAGATCAAGTAAGGTCTTCCCTGTTTTTTCTTGCGCTTGAAAAAGCCGATATGAAAATGTCGGCTTTTTTGTTTTTGCCTTTTGCGAAAAGAACTCAATCATTACGATCAGGCATGCCATCGAGATCACTCAACAGGGAAAAGAGGTGATCCCGGATATCGCAGGGCCAATTTTCAATACACTGCCTGAATTGAGCCGAGTTCCCGGCAAACAAGGCCCGCGAGGCTTCTTCAAACCCCTGCCGGTTTCCTGCCATCGCCACCATGAACTTGTAAGCCGCCTCCTGCACCTGACGCATCCGGTCTGTTTCCGTTCCCGCACGCAAGGCATGCCCGACCAGTTTCCGAAGCGTCACCGATGCGCCTCCAGGTTGCATGGCAAGCCATTCCCAATGCCTCGGCAACAAGGTGACTTCCCGCGGAACCACACCTAATTTTGGTCTTCCTGCGCCCTGTTTGACAGGCACCTTCTGCGATGAACCGGTTTCTGTTTCCTGCCCGCTACCGACAGGCAAACGGGCCATCACATCAGATAAAGAGCCCCGAAAGTCCACTTCGATAACGGCACTTGTTTTTGTATCGAAAACCAGCACAGGCTCTACAGGATTTAAATCGATAGAATGTTTGACCTGTGTCGCGACATTTTCAGGCATGCCGGACGCGATACAGCTGTCTCCGGAAAAGGCGATCCATTGTGAAAGTGCAGAGTGATACATTTGCGGCCCTGTTCATATAAAATGAAAAGCATATTTTACCCGGGTAAAATAAGGCAAATGAATTAAACCGGAGTTTAGCCCCCCGTGACAGGAGGGAAGAAAGCGACTTCACATCCTTCGCTCACTTTTGCATCGGGCTTTGCCATTTGTAACTGACAAGCCATTTTCAACTGTCCGGCAGACAATACCTCAGACCAGACGCTTCCTCTTTTCATGAGGAAAAGCCGAACGCCGTCAACCGTTTCAACATCATCGGGTAATGTTACCCATTCTTCTGCAACCCCGAGTTTTTCCCTGACGCTGGCAAAATAACGCACTCTAATTTTCATCAGTTCAACAATTCACTGAAAGGAATAAAACGGACAAAGTCCCCCTTTTTGACAGACTTTCCCGGTGGATTGTCGATCAGGCCGTCTCCCCAGACGGTTGAAGACATCACACCTGATCCCTGATTGACGAAAGGCTCGAGCCCTCCGGCTTCGTTCAATCTGACTCTTAAAAATTCGTTCCGTTCATCGGGATTGTCCAGCCCGAAATCCGCACGAAGCGAAAACGATTCTGGAAACACATCCTCCACTCCCTGCATCCGCAAAAGAAACGGCCGAACGAAAAGCAGGAAAGTGACGAAGCTGGAAACCGGATTGCCGGGCAAACCGATAATAGGGGTGGAACGCACAGACGGCTGTACGGAAAGTTCATCGATTTCACCGAAAACAAGCGGTTTTCCCGGTTTGACGGCCACGCGCCAGAAATGCAGGCGTCCCAGCGATTCGATAGCCGGTTTGACATGATCTTCTTCGCCCACGGAAACGCCCCCGGATGTGAGGATCAGATCATGTCCCATCGTTACGGCTTGCGCAAAAGCAGCCTGTGTTGCCTTGAAGTTGTCGGCAATGATGCCCAAATCCGTTACGGCGCACCCGAGATTTTCAAGCAGTGCGCGCAAAGTATAGCGATTGGAGTTATAAATTTTCCCCGGGGTCAACGATTCACCCTGCTTTACCAGCTCGTCGCCAGTCGACATCAACGCGACTTTCAGACGACGGGTAACCGGCAAATCCACCAGACCGACGGAAGCGGCAATGCCAAGATGCTGCGCCTGCAACCGGGTTCCTTTTTTCAGGACGAGATCCCCTTTTTCAAGATCTTCTCCACGATACCTGACCGATTCACCTTTTTTCTCCGGCAAACGCGTAAATCTCAACTGGTCTCCATCGGCTTCACACCATTCCTGCCGGACAACCGTATCGGCACCCTCCGGTATGGGAGCGCCGGTAAAAATACGTGCCGCTTCCCCGCTTTTCAATTTCCCGCCCGTCTGTCCGGCAGGAACCCTTTGCCTGACAATCAAAACCGTCCCGGCTTCATTGAGATCGGAAAAACGAATGGCATAACCGTCCATGGCGGCGTTATCCGCATTCGGTACATCTATCGTGGAATACTGCGACTCCGTCAGCACACGTCCATTCGCATCGTTAAGGGCGACAGTTTCCGACTCCGGAACCTGCCGGGCCATTTCAAGCAAACTATTCAGTGCTTCGTCAACTGTCAGCATATCAGGTCCGCCCCTCATATTTCGTTCAAGTCGGAAAAACGATCGGAAACTTCGTCATAAAAATCAAAGTCCCGTTCGTGCCGCAATAAACTCTTTGACCTTTTCCGCATCAGCAGGCATAACAGTGAAACGTTGTGGCAAGTCTTCGATATTTTCGAAACCTGCCGGACGATCGGCATTCGTGCCCAGCGCTTCGAAAATCGTTTCGTTGAATTTCGCTGCCTGAGCCGTTTCCAGCACAATCATCGGAACCCCTTTTTGCTGATGTTCGCGCGCCACTTTGAGGCCGTCTGCCGTATGGGTATCGATCATGATGCCGTATTCCTTCTGTACGAACCGGATCGTTTCCAGACGGTCTGCATGGGTGGATTTACCGGATTCAAAGCCGAAACTGCCGACCTGTGCGAACTCGTCGCCATCGCTTCCAGACTTGCCCGACAGGTCGAAAAAACCTCTCGATTCGATCTGTTTGAACAGGGCGCTGACCCGGATACTGTCTTTAGCGAGCAAATCGTAAACAAATCGTTCGAAATTGGATGCCTTGGAAATGTCCATTGACGGACTGCTGGTATGCCAGGTTTCAGCCGACTTGCGAACGCGGTAAACACCCGTGCGGAAAAATTCGTCCAGGACGTCGTTTTCATTCGTGGCGACAACCAGTCTGTCGATCGGCAATCCCATCATACGTGCAATATGCCCTGCACACACATTCCCGAAATTGCCTGATGGAACGGTAAACGACACTTTCTGTTCACTGTTTTGCGTCGCCAGCAGATACGCACGGAAGTAATAAATCACCTGCGCCACCACACGCGCCCAGTTGATCGAATTGACGGTGCCGATTTTCTGGCGTGCCTTGTATTCCAGATCATTGGAAACGGCTTTCACGATATCCTGACAATCGTCGAACACCCCTTCAATGGCAATATTGAAAATGTTCGGGTCTTGCAGGCTGAACATCTGCGCTGTCTGGAAAGCACTCATTTTCAGGTGCGGCGACAGCATGAACACCCGGATACCCTTTTTGCCCCTCATGGCATATTCCGCGGCACTGCCCGTGTCACCGGATGTTGCTCCCAGAATGTTCAGTTCGGCATTTTTGCGTGCCAATTCGTATTCAAAAAGATTGCCGAGCATCTGCATCGCCATATCCTTGAAGGCCAGCGTCGGCCCGTTCGACAGTCCAAGCAACATGAGCTTTTGGCCATCTTTTTCTTCCAGCAGGCGCAAAGGCGTGATCGCATCCCTTGAATCGCCGGAACGGACATTTTTATAGACGCCGGAGGTATAGGTTTTTTCGACCAGCGCTTTCAGGTCAGCCCCGGGGATATCGTCCGCGAATTTCCTGAGAATCTCGAAAGCGAGGCCGGCATAAGACAGGGAACGCCATGAATCCAGCTCCGCCATCGTCACGGCCGGATAGGAATCCGGCATGTACAGACCGCCATCCGGAGCCAGCCCTTCGAGCAGAATTTGGGAAAAAGAGCGTTTTGCTCCATTTTTGTCTTGTGCGCGAGTCGAAACGTATTGCATACGAACCATCTACTAAATTCAGCGGTTGAACAAGACCGACAATAAAATAACGATTTATAAACAACAAACCGTCAACAATCGGCCCAACGAGATTTAGCATTGTAACCAAATTCCGCTGCCTTAGACATTCAGATGAACATTTAGCCTGTCATTTGAGAAAATGTCCGAACACGAAAATCGAAAAAGTTATATGCTATCCTCAATAGTTTCTTCGGATGTCACTCATTTTTGAACGAATATTATGTCTCCCCAAGTCGCCATCGCCCAAATCAACAGTACCGTCGGAGATCTGTCCGGCAATCGCGAACGCATTGCAGAATTCGCCCGGAAAGCGGCTTCGCGTGGAGCCGATATCGTTCTGACGCCAGAGCTTTCCCTGACCGGCTATCCTCCTGAAGACCTGCTTTTGCAGCACAGCTTTCATTCATCCACGCAACTGGAACTGGACAGGCTTAAAAACGAACTGGCCGATCTTGACAATGTATTCGTACTGGTCGGCCATCATCTGATCCAAAACGGCCTGTGTTACAACGCCTGTTCCATTCTGGTAAACGGCACCATCATCGGTACCTATTTCAAACAGGAATTGCCGAATTACACCGTTTTTGACGAAAAAAGATATTTTGCACCGGGCAATGAACCGCTCGTGTTCAAGGTCAAAGGTGTCTGTTTCGGAATCGGCATTTGCGAAGATGTCTGGTTTCCATTGCCATCGCAAAAAGCACGTGCAGCCGGAGCGGATGTCATGCTTGTGCTGAACAGTTCGCCGTACCATATGGGGAAAATGCACCAGCGTCCCGTTATCATCCGCCAGAATGTCGTCAGCCAGGGTATGTCTGCCATCTACACCAATCTGGTCGGCGGTCAGGACGAACTGGTCTTCGATGGTTGCTCGTTTGCGATGGATTCAGACGGAAAAATCTGCGCCCGGTTAAAACAGTGCGAAGAAGACCTTGAAATTGTCTCTTTCGACAAAAAGCAGCCTGTTAAAGGCCGTATTGAAGAAAGCATGACAGTAGAAAGCGAAGTTTACAAGGCGCTTGTCATGGGCGTTCGGGATTATGTCTGTAAAAACGGTTTTCCCGGTGTCATTATCGGGTTGTCGGGAGGTGTCGATTCCGCACTGGTTCTGGCGATTGCCGTCGATGCGCTGGGACCTGAAAAAGTCCGTGCCGTCATGATGCCCTCCCCTTATACCAGCGACATCTCGCGAATTGATGCAAGTGACATGGCGGCACGCCTGAAAGTCGCTTACGACGAAATTCCGATTTCAGACTGCTTCTCGTCGTTTTTAAGCACACTGGCACCACAATTCAACAATCTTCCCGAAGATTCGACGGAAGAAAACCTTCAGGCACGCATTCGCGGAACCCTGCTGATGGCCCTGTCGAACAAGTTTGGCTCCATCGTCCTGACAACCGGAAACAAAAGTGAAATGGCTGTCGGTTACTGTACCCTGTACGGTGACATGGCAGGTGGTTTCGCCGTGATCAAGGACATCTACAAAACACTTGTCTATCGCCTTTGTCACTACCGCAATTCGATCTCGGATGTCATTCCGGAACGAATGCTGACCCGTGCACCGACGGCCGAACTGAAACCGAACCAGTTCGACCAGGACACCCTTCCTCCTTATGAAGTACTCGATACAATCGTCAAAATGTTCATGGAAGATAACCGCAGCGTCAATGAAATCGTCAGGAACGGGTACAACACAGCCGTTGTGGAACGAATCGTCCGCCTGATGAGAATCAATGAATACAAACGGCGTCAGGCCCCCATCGGCATCCGGATCACGCCGCGTGGTTTCGGACGCGACTGGCGATGTCCGATCACATCGAAATATCGCGATTGAAAACAAAATGCTTTAAAATGAAACCGCTTCCACATTTTTCGGAAGCGGTTTCATTTTTACTGCCAACGGAGTTCGCATGAAAAAAATTACAGCTATCATCAAACCTTTCAAACTGGACGAAGTACGCGAAGCTCTGTCGGATGCCAATATCAACGGCCTGACCGTAACGGAAGTAAAGGGATTCGGCCGCCAGAAAGGCCATACCGAGCTCTATCGTGGTGCTGAATACGTTGTCGATTTCCTGCCGAAAGTCAAAATCGAAGTCGTCGTCGATGACAGCGTGCTCGATCTCGCTATCGAAGCCATCCTGAAATCGGCACGTACCGGAAAAATCGGCGACGGAAAAATTTTCGTGCAGGATATCGAACAGGTCATCCGTATCCGCACCGGAGAAACCGGCATGGAGGCGATTTGAATCCCATCAGCAGTTGCGCCGGATAAAAAAGGGGAACCAATGGCTCCCCTTTTATGTATCGTCAACGATCAATTCAGGCTCTTTTTGAAAATATACGTATCCAGACATCCGATATCGACCGGGGTTTTGTTCTCAAACCGCTCCAGAACCTCGAAACCGTTCTTTTCATACCATGAATAGTGACATGTTACGTCCGCCCACAGGAAAACGTTTTCAACGGCATTTTTCCGGCAAAGCTGTTCGAAACCGGTCAACAGTTTCCGTCCTGTCCCACCGCCCCTGCTCATGAACAGGTTCATCATGATATCCCTGTCCTTCATGTACTTTTTGACGGCGGAACCGTTTCTAAAAAGATATTCCCGGTACTTTAGTGCAACTTCCTTTTCCTCAGGCAAGAAACGGGAAAGCGTGTTTTCAAACCAGCTCTTGCAAGCGGCCTGATCCGTTTTGAAACCAGCCAGCAAAAAGGCATTCAGCGACTGGTCGACCAGACTGAAAGAATACTGGCGGTTCGTATGGTAGTAACGGACCATGTATTCATGGATAAAGCGATTCAAATCGTGCCCGACGCCATCAAGCTCGTACGACCATGTATCGTAAGCCATCTGTCCGGCGGCATGGACATCGGTTTCCAGAAACTTTCTGATAAGCATAAAAAAAACATGGCCTGCATGTAAGAATGCAGGCGGAATCATTGAAAAAAATTATGGTTTGGAAGGAATGGTTTTCTTCGCTTCTTCAGCGAGCTTTTTGGCTTCTGACTGTTGAACCGGCGTCATGACGGCATACATCGCTTCTGCCCCCGTTTCAGACATCTTGTAATGCGGAGCCGAAACGCTGTACCACTTGTAGGCCTGCACCGGATCGGCTCTCATGCCCAATCCGAGTTCATACATTCTCCCGAGCATATATTGGGCACGCACATGACCTTTTTCCGCAGCACGTTTCATCCACATACCGCAAATCTGGTCGTCCTGATCGACGTTTTTCGCGCCGCAATAGGCTTCAGCCAGTTCAACCATCGCTTCCACATCACCTTTTTCTGCCTTGGCCGTCAGCTTTGCCGACATTTCCTGTCCGGTGGTACACGCAGACAAAACTCCGACAGAAACCAGAACCAGACTGACGGGAACCGCTTTTTTCAGAAAAGAAAACATGAAAAACCCTCTTTATATACCTGAACAAACATGAATCATTGGAAAACCGGCCAAACCGGTATAAAAGACAAGTATATCGGGTCAATGCTTTTCACACCAGCCTGTCCGGCCGAATCAGGTGCCTTTCAGCAGCACGACAACGGCACCGGAACCGCCATCGGCCGGTTTGGCCTGACAGAAGGCAACCACATCCGAGCGCTGGACAAGCCATTTGTGAACGAGCTTTTTCAAGACCGGTTCCTGATTGACAGACCCGAGACCTTTCCCGTGAATGATGCGGACACAGCGGATACCCCGGATGGAAGCACGCCGCAAGAATTCAACCAGCATTTCCCGTGCCTCATCCCGGCGCAAACCATGCAGATCGAGCTGGTCGCCGATGACCCAGTGACCGCGCCGCAATTTCCTGACAACGTCCGGACCGATCCCATTTTGGGCATAACTTAAAGCCTCGTCCGTTTCCAGAAGGCTTTCAATGCTGAATTCGTCTGAAAGCGATGCTTTCAGCGCCTCTTTCTCATCGGCGATTCGTTGATGCGGAACCGGCTTTGGCGACGTGAAGACAGGATCGATCCTGTCCTTGCTATCGATCGGCGTAACGTCGCCTACCATTTGAAGAAAAAGATCACGGTCTGAGATGGACTGTCTTTCAGCCCGCTTTCGTTCGTCTTCTTCTTTTTTCCGGGCCTCGTTAGCCTTTTTGACGACCTTTTTCAGTGTTTTAAGGTCGGTAATTTTTTTCGATGACGCCATTTCCTGTCACCGTCATGAAATATTTTCTTCCAGATAACGCTGTGCATCGAGCGCAGCCATACAACCTGAACCGGCACTCGTGACCGCCTGACGATACATGTAATCCTGAACGTCGCCGGCAGCGAAAACGCCCGGAATATTCGTCGCTGTCGCCATGCCATCCTGCCCCATGCGGGTTTTGATGTAACCATTCACCAGTTCAAGCTGGCCTTCGAAAATGGACGTATTCGGTTTATGGCCAATCGCGATGAAAACACCGTTGACCGTCACTACTTTCAGGGAGCCATCCTTCACCGATTTAACCCGAATGCCGGTCACACCTGAATCATCGCCCAGCACTTCATCGATTGTCGTGTCGTACATGATTTCGATCTTGCCTTCTTTTACCCTTTCCATCAGGCGCGTCACCAGAATAGGTTCCGCCTTGAACGAATCGCGACGATGGATAAGGGTCACTTTGGACGCGATGTTGGAAAGATAAATCGCCTCGTCAACCGCCGTATTGCCACCACCGACAACCGCGACTTCCTGATTGCGATAGAAAAAGCCGTCACAGGTAGCGCATCCGGAAACGCCCTTTCCGATGAAAGCCTGCTCGGATTCCAGTCCCAGATATTGGGCGGAAGCACCTGTCGCGATAATCAGCGCATTACAGGTATATTCACCCATATCGCCGATCAGACGGATCGGCTTTTTTGTCAGCTCGGCCGTATGAATGTGATCGAACACAATACGGGTATCGAAACGTTCGGCATGTTCCAGCATACGTTGCATCAACTCCGGACCGGCAACACCTGTCGGATCGCCCGGCCAGTTTTCCACGTCGGACGCCGTCATCAGCTGGCCACCCTGTGCCAGTCCGGTCACCAGAAGCGGTTTCAGGTTCGCCCGTGCCGTATAAACGGCAGCGGTATAACCGGCAGGGCCGGACCCCAGAATCAAAACATCAGCATGCAAAGGAGAAGTCGTCATAATAAAACCGTCGAAAATGGTTGAATATTCTGTAAAAAACGCAGTGGACGGATCGAAAATATCATAAATCGTTCAGCAATTCTCAATCTGTCCGCCAATTATTGCTAAGATTATAGACGAAACGGAAATACAGGATGCCGGTGCGGCCACAACAGTTTCAATTTAAGCGGCCGTTTCTTGATTTTTTTTCCTGTATTTTGGCTCTTGATGAAATACGAATACAATACTCCGTATTGCAGTGATTTTGCATTTCAAAATAACCGGATTCATGAGCAAAAACATATCCAGCTACGACCGTAAAAAACCGGAAATCAAACCGGATACGCCCAGCCGTTCTTCCCGACTGATCAAGGAAGCGGGATGGTTTGTCCTGATCGCCATTACCTTTTACTTCCTGCTCATCTTTTCAAGCTACGACAAGGCAGACCCCGGCTGGTCACACGCCAGCCAGATCACCCATATTTCCAATCTGGGCGGACGTATCGGCGCTTTCATCGCCGATATCCTGTTTTTCACATTCGGCCTCTCGGCATGGTGGATCGTCCTCTGGTTGCTGAAAGCGTCCTGGACAGGATACAAACGCATTTCACGCCTGCTCCTGTTGCAGGAAGAACCCGAACCGTCATGGTTCCGTGACCGCATTCTCAAAAACGCCGGTTTTCTGATCCTCCTGTTTTCAAGCAGCGGCGTCGAATATCTGCGCATGTATAACATGCGTATCCAGTTGCCGCGTATTCCCGGCGGAGTCGTCGGTGAAATCGTCGGCAATACGGTACAGCATTATCTTGGATTCATGTCCGGAACCCTGTTGCTCCTTCTCCTGTGCGCCGTTGGATTTTCCCTTTTCCTGCAAATGTCATGGCTGCAACTCGTCGAAAACATCGGCGCTGGACTTGAAACCGTATTCGGTTTTTTCATGAAAGTCAAAGCCGCCCGTGAAGACCGGAAAATCGGGCAGGTCGCTTCCGTCAAACGCGAGGAAACCGTCAGTCAGGAAAAAGCCAAAGCCACCGAAGCACCACCGATGCGCATCGAACCTCAGATTGTCGACGTGCCGAAATCCGAACGCGTCGAAAAAGAAAAACAGGTCGTTCTCTTTTCCGACATGCACGATGGCGAACTGCCTCCGCTTTCCCTTCTTGACCCTGTCGGCGCACAACAGGAAACCGTCAGCGTGGAAACACTCGAATTCACCAGCCGCCTGATCGAAAAGAAACTGTCTGACTTCGGCGTCACCGTCCGCGTGGTAGCCGCCTATCCGGGGCCAGTCGTCACCCGTTACGAAATCGAGCCGGATACCGGTGTCAAAGGCAGCACCATCGTCAATCTGGCCCGCGATCTCGCCCGCTCCCTGTCGCTCGTGTCCATCCGCGTCATCGAAACGATTCCGGGAAAAAATTACATGGCACTCGAACTGCCGAATTCCAAGCGCCAGATCGTCCGTCTGACCGAAATATTGAGTTCCAAAGTCTATAGCGACGCATCGTCCAGACTGACGATCGCTCTCGGCAAGGATATCGCCGGCAACCCAGTCGTTGCCGACCTCGCCAGAATGCCTCACCTGTTGATAGCGGGAACGACCGGTTCCGGCAAATCCGTCGGTATCAACGCGACGATCCTGTCCCTGCTCTACAAGGCCGATCCAAGTCAGGTCAGGCTGATCCTGATCGATCCGAAAATGCTCGAACTGTCGATCTATGAAGGCATCCCGCACCTGCTCGCCCCGGTCGTCACCGACATGCGTCAGGCAGGCCACGCCCTGAACTGGGCCGTTGCCGAAATGGAGAAACGCTACCGGCTCATGTCGCATCTCGGCGTCCGTAACCTGGCCGGATACAACAGCCGCATTATCGAAGCGGAAAAGAAAGAAGAAAAAATCCCGAACCCATTCTCCATTACACCGGACTCACCGGAACCACTGGAGAAAATGCCGCAGATCGTCATCATTGTCGATGAGTTCGCCGACCTGATGATGGTCGTCGGCAAAAAAGTGGAAGAACTGATCGCCCGCATCGCCCAGAAAGCCCGGGCTGCCGGCATCCACCTGATCCTTGCGACCCAGCGGCCGTCCGTTGATGTCATCACCGGCCTGATCAAGGCCAATATCCCGACCCGTATGGCTTTTCAGGTCAGCAGCAAAATCGATTCCCGCACCATTTTGGACCAGATGGGTGCGGAAACCCTGCTGGGGCTCGGTGACATGCTTTACCTGCCACCCGGAACCGGATTCCCTAACCGCGTTCATGGCGCCTTCGTTTCCGACGATGAAGTCCATCGTGTCGTCAGCTTCCTGAAAGAACATGGCGAAGCCGATTACATCGAAGGTATCCTCGAAGGGGGCACGCTGGAAGACGATCCGAATGCCGCTTTCGGTGAAAACGGTGGCAGTGACGATGAATCGGACGTCCTGTACGATCAGGCCGTCGCCATCGTCCTGAAAAACCGTCGCGCCTCCATTTCGCTCGTCCAGCGGCACTTGCGCATCGGATACAACCGTGCCGCGCGCCTTCTCGAACAAATGGAAAGAAGCGGCCTCGTTTCACCGATGCAAAGCAACGGCAACCGTGAAATTCTGGTGCCGACATCCAGTAGCGAATAAACCTGAAAGAAACGAAAACGGATTTTTCCGGTCAAAAAAACATTCATTTTTCAAAACAGACAAAACATCATGCGCCCATTCCTCTCAAAAGCCATAGCAATGGCTTTATTCGTTCTTATCCCCGCGTTCGCCGGTGCAACCGCACTGGATCAGCTGAAAAGCTTTTCCACCAACGCCCGTTCCGCCAAAGGCGAATTCAGCCAGGGACAAGTCAAGGGCGGCGACAAAGCCCGAATCACCAACGTGGCTTCGGGCACGTTTATATTCTCCCGTCCCGGCAAATTCATCTGGGCCTATAAAAAACCGTATGAACAGGTGCTTCAGGCTGATGGCGTCAACCTGTACATTTATGACAGGGATTTGAATCAGGTCACCGTCAAGAAGCTCGGCAACGCCCTCGGTTCCAGCCCGGCCGCCATCCTTTTCGGCAGCAACGATCTGGAAAAAAACTTCAAGCTCAGGAATGCCGGAACACATGGCGGTTATGAATGGGTCGAAGCCATCCCGAAAACCAAAGACACACCATTTGAAAAAATCAATATCGGCATGAAAAACGGCATGCCGGAAGCGATGGAACTGTACGATTCGCTCGGGCAGCTCTCCCTCATCAAATTCACGAAATTCACGAAAAACCCGCCGGTATCGGCCAGCACCTTCAAATTTGTGACACCGAAAGGAGCTGATGTTTTCCGGAATTAAATAAACATAAAATTTAGTTTATATATTTTTTAATAGTATAAGTATTTTATAAACACAATATAATTTAAACTTACAAATTATAAAAATTATTTAAAAAGGAAA
>CAJKQK010000060.1 GCA_905202055.1 uncultured Oxalobacter sp. | reverse complement strand
CTGTAACTGGTTTCTTTAAGAGCCATATTTTTGTCTGTTCCAATACTCCACTTGTTTTTGCCGGAAAGTTTTCAATCACAGATAAAACCGTCTGATTTTACCGTTTTCGTTGTGTTCCGCAAAAGATCAGGCCCGTCTTTTTGAGAAGGATTAAAAAATCAGGTGTTATGAAGATGATGTTTTGGCGGTTTGTGGCAAAAAAGCGAGTATAAGGCAATTTTCCTGTGTTCATGCCGTCTGGCATTGCTGAAATCAGGTGGTTTTCCGGCACTGTATTTCTTTCCGAAAAGCTTACTCATTGATATTATTGGAATTCCTGCCGTCCCGCATTGCAGGATGCGCGCTTATTGTATATAATGAGCAACTTATTACGGTTTCGTCCATTTTCTGGATGGTGCTGGTGCTTTGAATTTTGATCATGGGCTTTAGCCCATTTTTTTTTCATTATTCAATCCGAAGTGCCACTAACAACATGATTTTCCTCTTTTTGAGGGGAAATTCGAATGAATAGAAACGGGAGCGGATTTTGTTGCAGGAACTGATTGAAAAAACGGTAAACGGCTGCGGGTACGATCTGGTCGATGTGGAAAGGGCGCAGGGAAACCTGTTGCGCGTCTATATCGATTTCAAACCTGAAGATGCCGAACGTGGCAATATCTCGCTGGAGGATTGCGAAAAGGTCAGCCGTCAATTATCGCATGTCCTGATGGTTGAGGATATCGATTACGACAGGCTGGAAGTCTCATCGCCCGGTCTTGACCGTCCTTTGAAGAAATTTGCCGATTTTGTTCGTTTTGTTGGAATGGAAGCGCACGTCAAACTGCGCAAACCGGTTGCGGGAATGTCGAATCGCAAGACTTTCCAGGGAATTCTGCTGGAGCCTGAAGGAGATGAGCTGGCTCTGGAATTCGAAGGGAAGGATAAAGACAACAATTCCGTTTTGCATTTTACTATCGCTGATATAGACAAGGCACATCTGGTGCCACAGGTGAATTTTAGGAGCCGTAAAGCATGAGTCTCGAAATTCTGCAATTGGTTGATGCGCTGGCGCGCGAAAAAAACGTAGACAAGGAAATTGTCCTGGGTGCGCTTGAACATGCTTTGGCCCTTGCTACGAAAAAACGTTATCCCGGTGACGCGGACATCCGCGTTTCCATTGACCGTACCACGGGCGAAGTCGAAACCTTCCGTCGCTGGCACGTTGTGCCGGATGAGGCAGGCCTGCAGCAGCCGGATCAGGAAATGCTGTATTTTGAAGCCAAGGAACAATTCCCGGACATCGAGGTGGACGATTACATCGAAGACCCTATCGAATCGATCGATCTGGGGCGTCGCTTCGCACAGGATACGAAACAGATCGTTTTGCAGCGCATTCGCGATGCTGAACGTGAACAGGTTCTGCAGGACTTCCTGGATCGCGGCGATTCGCTGGTGACCGGTACGGTCAAACGGATGGAACGCGGTGACGCCATTGTCGAATCCGGCAAGGTTGAAGCCCGGCTGCCTCGTGAACAGATGATTCCAAAGGAAAATCTGCGTGTCGGTGACCGCGTCCGCGCTTATATCCTGCGTGTTGAACGTGGCGCTCGCGGACCGCAGGTCATCCTGTCTCGTACGGCGCCTGAATTCATTATCAAGCTGTTTGAACTGGAAGTGCCTGAAATCGAACAGGGCTTTCTGGAAATCAAATCAGCCGCGCGCGATCCCGGCGTTCGTGCGAAAATAGCGGTATATACCAGTGACAAGCGTATCGATCCGATCGGTACTTGTGTCGGTATGCGCGGCTCCCGCGTTCAGGCCGTTACCGGGGAACTGGGTGGCGAACGTGTCGATATCGTTTTGTGGTCGGAAGATCCTGCACAGTTCGTTATCGGTGCACTGGCGCCGGCCAATGTCACTTCCATTGTGGTCGATGAAGACAAACATGCGATGGATGTGATTGTCGATGAGGAAAATCTGGCCATCGCCATCGGTCGCAGCGGCCAGAACGTTCGCCTGGCAACCGAGCTGACGGGCTGGAAGATCAATATCATGACAGCAGAAGAATCGGCTGACAAATCCGCTCTGGAAAAAGCCGAATTGCAGAAGCTGTTCATGGAAAGACTCGACGTCGATCAGGAAGTGGCTGATATCCTGATTGAGGAAGGTTTTACGGCGCTGGAAGAAATCGCTTATGTGCCGATCAGCGAAATGCTGGAAATCGAGGCATTCGATGAAGATACCGTTAATGAAATCCGCCAGCGTGCCCGTGATGCCCTGATTACTGAAGCGATTGCTTCCGAAGAAGGAATGGCCGGTATGGAAGAAGAACTGGTCAATCTGGAAGGAATGGATCGTTCGATTGCCGGCAAGCTCGGGTTGGCCGGTGTGAAAACGCTGCAGCGTTTTGCCGAACTGGCTTATGACGAATTCGGTGCCATTCTGGCCTTGCCTGTCGAACGGGCCCGCCAGTTGCTGGAAAACGAATTTGCCGATGTAACGGATGATGAAATGAAACTGATCGATGCGAAGTACGACGACGTGGCGAAGGAATTGCAGGCACGCGCCTGGAAGCTGGTTGAGTCCAAGTAAGACGTGAGCCTGTCCTGATTCGTATTTGCCGCATCTATTAGAAGAAAGAGGAATGAATGGCGACTAACAATGTAGCCCAATTTGCAGCCGAACTGAATATGCCTTCTGACGTACTGTTGAAACAGTTACGTGACGCCGGTGTGGACAAAAACTCGGCCGATGATATCCTTTCGAAGGAAGACAAGGACAAGTTATTGAGTTTTCTGCGCGGGTCGCATGGTTCGCCATCGGGTGAAAAAAGAAAAATCTCCCTGACCCGCAAGGAAACCACCGAAATCAAACAGGCTGACGCTACGGGCAAATCCAGAACGATTCAGGTCGAGGTTCGCAAGAAACGGACGTTTGACAAGCGGGAAGAACAGGCTGCCCATATGGCCGCTGCCGAAAGAAGGATTGTCCCTCCCGTTATCGATGAAGCTGAAAAACAGCGTCGTGCTGAAGAGTCACGACGTCAGGCCGAACTGATCGCCCGTCAGGAAGCCGAATTGCGTGAAAAACAGGCTTTGCTGGCTCAAATGGAAGCCGAAAAGCAGGAACGGATCAAGGCCGAAGAACAGGCCCGGATTGAAGCTTTGGAGTTGAAAAAGAAAGAGACCGAGCAGCGCGAGGCAGCTGAAAAAATGCGCCAGGACACTGAACGGCAGAAAATGGCTAAACAACAGTTGGCTGCTGAAGAAAAAGAAGCGGCTGAAGCTTTGAAGAAGGCAGAAATGGCTAGGATGGCTGAAGAGGCGGCACAGGCTGAAAAAGCAAGAAAAGAAGCGGAAGCGGAACGCGTTCGCCGGGCTGAAGAAGCGGAACGTGCCCGCAAGGCAGTGGAAGACGAAGTCGCCCAGATCAAGGCGATGATGAGTACCTCAGCTTCGCGCAAAGTGGTCAGGCAACCGGAAAAACCGGCGGCGGGTCCTGCGGGAAATTCTCCGGTGCCGCAGAAAACAGCCGGAACGATTTCCAAGCCGGCGCAAGCCAGATCGGCACAGGACAAACCGGCCGAGAAAAAGGCGGCACCTGTCGCTGACAAGAAAACGGAAAAGAAAACGTCTGCCGACAAGAAAGCGACCAAAACGGCTTCCACGTGGCAGGAAGAAGGCGCCAAGAAACGTGGCGCGGGCCTCAAGAGTCGTGGTAACGATATGTCCGGACGCGATGGTGGCTGGCGCAGCAGCTCAGGCGGCCCGAAAGGACGCCGTCATTCGCAGGTTGCCGAACGGGAAAGCAATTTCCATCAGCCGACAGAAGCGATTGTTCATGACGTTTACGTTCCTGAAACGATAACCGTTGCCGAACTGGCACACAAGATGGCCGTCAAGGCTTCTGAAGTGATCAAGCAGTTGATGAAACTGGGCCAGATGGTCACGATCAATCAGGTCCTGGATCAGGAAACGGCGATGATTCTGGTCGAGGAAATGGGACACAAGGCTTTTGCCGCCAAGATTCAGGACGTTGAGGCCGAACTGGCCGAGATGGGTGACAACGAAAATGCGGAATTGTTGCCACGTGCTCCGGTCGTTACCGTTATGGGCCACGTCGATCACGGCAAGACGTCTCTTCTTGACTATATCCGCCGGACGAAAGTCGCCACTGGCGAAGCGGGCGGCATTACCCAGCATATCGGCGCATATCATGTGAAAACCGGTCGTGGTATCGTGACTTTCCTCGATACCCCGGGCCATGAAGCGTTTACTGCCATGCGTGCCCGTGGTGCGAAAGCGACCGATATCGTCATTCTGGTTGTTGCCGCTGACGATGGCGTGATGCCACAAACCAAGGAAGCGATTGCCCATGCGAAAGCGGCCGGCGTTCCTATCGTCGTTGCAATCAACAAGATCGACAAGCAGGGAGCAAACGTCAATCGCGTTACGCAGGAACTTGTTGCAGAGGACGTCATTCCTGAAGAATATGGTGGAGACATTCCATTTGTTCCCGTTTCGGCAAAATCCGGACAGGGAATCGATTCCCTGCTGGAAAATGTCCTGTTGCAGGCTGAAATTCTTGAATTGACGGCTCCGGTTGATGCGATGGCTAAAGGCCTTGTCATTGAAGCTCGTCTGGACAAGGGACGTGGCCCGGTTGCCACCGTTCTGGTCCAATCCGGCACCCTGCATCGGGGTGACGTGGTTCTGGTCGGTCAGGAATATGGCCGTGTTCGCGCCATGTTGAGTGAAACAGGCAAGGCCATTTCCGAAGCTGGCCCAAGTATTCCTGTCGAAATCCAGGGGCTGACCGGTGTTCCTTCTGCCGGTGAAGAAATCGTTGTCTTGAACGACGAACGCAAGGCCCGTGAAATCGGCCTGTTCCGTCAGGGCAAGTACCGGGACGTGAAGCTGGCAAAACAACAGGCGGCCAAACTTGAAAACATGTTCGAGAATATCGGGGAAGGCGAAGTCAAGACCTTGCCTTTGATTATCAAGACCGATGTTCAGGGTTCGCAGGAAGCGCTCGCTTCTTCCCTGTTGAAATTGTCCAACGACGAAGTCCGGGTCCAGATCGTTCATGCCGCCGTCGGTGGCATTACCGAAACGGACGTCAATCTTGCGCTGGCTTCGCAGGCGGTCATTATCGGGTTCAACACCCGTGCCGACGCACAGGCCCGACATCAGGCTGAAGCCAATGGTGTCGACATTCGTTACTACAACATCATTTACGATGCGATCGATGAAGTGAAAGCGGCAATGTCGGGTATGCTGGCGCCGGAAAAACGCGAACATGCCTTGGGTCTGGTCGAAATCAGGCAGGTCATCAATGTCAGCCGTGTCGGTGCCATTGCAGGTTGTTTCGTGACTGAAGGTCTGGTCCGCAGGGGTTCTCCGGTTCATCTGTTGCGTGACAATGTCGTTATCTGGTCCGGTGAAATCGATTCACTGAAACGTTTCAAGGATGACGTCAAGGAAGTCAAGGCCAACTTCGAATGCGGCCTGACGCTGAAAAATTACAATGACATCAAGGTCGGCGACCAGCTTGAAGTGTATGAAATTCAGGAAATCGCAAGAACCCTGTAATTTCCTGACACAGGAATGGCAATTTCAGATATGTTGATATTGGATATTTTCTTTTTTTAGGGAGTGGATCATGGCAAGACACAGCAAATCGATCCCTGGCCGCAGTGTACGTGTGGCTGACCAGATCCAGCGCGATCTGTCCGATATCATTTTTTCGGAACTGAAAGACCCGCATGTCGGGATGATCACGATCACGGATGTGAAAGTGACGCCCGACTATGCTCATGCCAAGATCTTTTTCACCATGCTGGACGACAGTCCGGAAAAGGTGGAAAAGACTCTGGACAGTCTGCATCGTGCGTCGGGATTTTTGAGGATGCAACTGGGCAAACGCCTGCATATTCATACATTGCCGCAACTTTCTTTCGTTTATGACAATTCCATCGCCCAAGGTATGGCTTTATCCCATCTGATCGATGTGGCCAATTCGGAGCGTGCGAAAGACGATGGTGAAGTCTGAGTTTCAATTTTCATTTCCGGCCTCGTGAAAGCAGGGCCTTTCATTTTTCAGGTTCAAGGAATTCATGAGTCAGGCATCCGTCAGGAAAAAACGGCTGGATATCGATGGTGTTTTGTTGCTGGATAAACCGGCCGGTATTTCCAGCAACGATGCCTTGATCAGGGCCAAGCGTGCCATGAACGCCAAAAAAGCCGGTCATACCGGAACGCTCGATCCTTTTGCAACCGGGTTGTTGCCGATCTGTTTCGGCGAAGCCACAAAATTTTCACAAGACCTGCTTGATGCCGACAAGACCTATGAAACGGTCGTTCATCTCGGGATCGCGACCACGACTGGTGATACGGAAGGGGAAGTGTTGAAAACTTCCGAAGCCGTTTCGTTTTCGCGGGATGAAATCGAGTCGGTACTTGCCAGGTTCCGAGGTGACATTCTTCAGGTTCCTCCCATGTATTCCGCACTGAAACGGGATGGCAAACCTCTTTACGAATATGCGCGTGCCGGAGTGGAACTGGAACGCGAAGCCCGTCCCGTTACCATTGGCGAACTGATATTGCTCGATTGGGAATCTCCTTTTCTTACCCTTCGTGTAACGTGCAGCAAGGGAACGTATATTCGTGTTCTGGGCGAAGACATCGGTCATGCACTGGAGTGTGGCGCCCACCTGAAAGTGCTTCGCCGCACCCGTGTCGGATCCCTTGGAATCGATAAGGCGGTTTCCCTGATGAATCTGGAAGCGTCATTGCCTGACGAAACAGGGGCACAACATAAAAGGCTCGAACCGGTGGATTATCTTTTGTCCTCTTTCCCTGCACTTTCGCTGAATGCCTTCCTGACGAAGCGGTTTTTGAATGGCCAGCGCCTGTCACTGGCAAAAGAAGGTGTCCAGGTATCTGCCGATTCCGGACGTTTCCGGATTTATGCAGCTGAAAACGGCGTTTTCCTGGGGACAGCACAGTTAAGGGCAGATGGCGTTCTGGCCCCCGAACGCCTGGTTTCCCTCGCACGAATTCCCGAAAGCTGACGGATTAATTTTTTCTGTTACCGGCACGTCAACCGGCTTCCTGTTTTGACGTTTAAATGTCGTGGCTGTTTTCATTTCCGAAAACGTTCACGTGTTAAAATACCAAGTTATCCTTTTCTACCATTTATCAGGTTTTTATGTCTCAAACTACACGTGCTATCCGCAATGTCGCGATTATCGCGCACGTCGACCATGGCAAAACCACTCTCGTCGATCAGCTGCTGCGTCAATCGGGTACTTTCAGGGAAAATCAGGCCGTTTCGGAACGGGTGATGGATTCCAACGATCTGGAAAAAGAACGCGGGATTACCATTCTCGCCAAAAACTGTGCCGTTGAATATGAAGGGACGCACATCAATATCGTCGATACCCCCGGCCATGCCGACTTCGGTGGTGAAGTGGAGCGTGTGTTGTCGATGGTCGACAGTGTGCTGCTTCTGGTCGATGCCGTTGAAGGCCCGATGCCCCAAACCCGTTTCGTAACCCGCAAGGCGCTGGGACTGGGACTGAAACCGATTGTCGTCATCAACAAGGTCGACCGTCCGGGTGCCCGTCCCGACTGGGTGATCAATGCGACTTTTGATTTGTTCGACAAGCTTGGCGCAACGGAAGAACAGCTCGACTTTCCCGTCATTTATGCGTCAGGCTTAAACGGTTATGCAGGTCTGGATGACAGTGTCCGTTCGGGAGACATGCGTCCCCTGTTCGATGCCATCCTGAAATACGTTCCGGTTCGCGATGCCGATCCGGACGGTCCTTTCCAGATGCAGATTTCCTCTCTGGACTATTCTTCCTACGTCGGCAAAATTGGTGTGGGTCGTGTCAACCGCGGTCGTGTCAAACCCTTGCAAGACGTGATTATCCTGAATGGTCCGGACTCGACGCCGATCAAGGCACGTATCAATCAGGTGCTTTCTTTCAAGGGACTGGAACGCAAGGTAATCGATGAAGCATCCGCAGGCGATATCGTGCTGATCAACGGGATTGAGGCGATTGATATCGGGTCGACGATTTGCGATCCGGAGCATCCGGATGCGTTGCCGATGCTGACGGTCGATGAACCGACGCTGACGATGAATTTCATGGTCAATACTTCGCCATTTGCCGGTCGTGAAGGCAAATTCGTCACCAGCCGCCAGTTGCGTGAAAGACTGGATCGCGAACTGAAATCGAATGTAGCCTTGCGTGTGGCGCCAACCGATGACGATACTGTTTTCGAAGTGTCGGGTCGTGGTGAATTGCATCTGACGATCCTGATCGAAAACATGAGACGTGAAGGATATGAACTGGCCGTTTCCCGTCCACGAGTCGTATACAAGGATATAGATGGTATAAGGCACGAACCGTATGAAGCCCTGACTGTCGATGTCGATGAAGCCAATCAGGGTGCGGTCATGGAAGAACTTGGTCGCCGCCGTGGCGATTTGCAGGATATGCAACCGGACAGCAAAGGGCGTGTTCGTCTGGAATACAGGATTCCGGCTCGTGGGCTGATCGGTTTCCAGAGTGAGTTCATGACCCTGACACGTGGTACAGGCCTCATGAGTCACGTTTTCGATGATTATTATCCTGTCGATCCGTCCAAGGCTGAAGCGGGTGGTCGCAGAAACGGTGTTTTGATCTCGCAGGATAATGGCGCAGCGGTTGCTTATGCCTTGTGGAAATTGCAGGAGCGGGGCCGTATGTTCGTCAATCACAACGATCCGGTTTATGAGGGCATGATTATCGGTATCCATTCACGTGAAAACGATCTTGTCGTCAATCCGATCAAGGGAAAACAGCTGACCAATATCCGTGCTTCCGGTACGGATGAAGCGGTTCGGCTCGTTCCACCGATCCAGATGTCTCTGGAATATGCTGTTGAGTTTATCGAGGATGACGAGCTGGTTGAAATCACGCCGAAGAGTATCCGTTTGCGCAAGCGTCATCTCTCCGATATCGATCGCAGACGTGCAAGCCGCGCTTCATAAGCAGATAAAAGAGCCGGAAATTTAAAAAAGGGACCTGAAAGGTCTCTTTTTTATGACCTTTAAATTTGCTTTTTATTTTTTGATAGTAATGTTGTTGGAATGCAACGTTTATTTTTGAAAATTTTATCGGCTATAAAGAAGAAAACAGTTTTCTTTTTGACATGATTTTTTGTTTTGTTCCGAGGAAAATGCCGCTACTGATGAGCTTGCCTGATTTCTCGAAAATGCCTATGTAAAATGCAAAACAAATTCGCCTGTTTGACTCTGTTTTCATGAGTTGTCCAAAAAACAATAATCGCAAATGCGGATATCGGTAACTTGAAGAGGTGAGGAAGTTGTTCACTTACAACATACAGGTAAATTTTTTACAGAAATTTTTAATCAAAAAAGAAAGCCTAATGTTGAATTTGCTGATTCTCAAAGGAAGGGAAGATTAGTGTCGTTTTCGTTATTTTTGTGTTGATTTTGTTCGGATTTCGACCGAATATGGTCGGACATGTCTTTCGGCAGACGAGAGGCAGGGATTTCAGGTTTCGTTTGGGGGTACCGGTTAGGGTACATTTTTTTTCTTGACACTTCAGTGGCACGCTTGTTTAATGCATGCACTCAAGTTTGTCTCTGATGGACATTTAAATATTTGTAGGGGGTTACGTGAATAAAACTGAGCTTATCGAGCATATCGCCAAATCTGCTGACATTTCCAAGGCAGCGGCTGCTCGTTCCCTTGATGCAGTGATTGATGCAGTAACTACAAGTTTGAAGAACAATGACAGCGTTACTCTGGTGGGCTTTGGTACCTTCAGCGTAGGTGAACGTGCTGCTCGTTCCGGCCGTAATCCACGTACCGGTGAAGTTATCAAAATCAAATCAGCAAAAGTTCCTAAATTTAGGGCTGGTAAATTGTTAAAAGATGCTGTAAACTAATGTTTTTTACGACGCATGACAAACGTCGAGTTTGACTGGCTAAGAATAAGAAGGGTGCTTAGCTCAGTTGGTAGAGCGGTGCCCTTACAAGGCATAGGTCGGGAGTTCGAGCCTCTCAGCACCCACCAAACAGTCAAACTGGTGCAGTTTTAGGAGTGGTAGTTCAGTTGGTTAGAATATCGGCCTGTCACGCCGGGGGTCGCGGGTTCGAGTCCCGTCCACTCCGCCAATAAACGGAAAAGGCGAACACTTGTTCGCCTTTTTTTTATTTCAAACGCATTTTCTTAAATGGGCAGAGGCCGCCATGCTTGAGTTTATACGCAACCACAAACGTCTGACTCAAATCATTCTTCTGGTTTTCATCATTCCTTCCTTTATTTTTGTCGGTGTCGAGGGGTTCAAACGTTTTGGTGATGGTGATGCCGTTGCCAAGGTCGCCGGAAAATCCATTACACAACAGGAATGGGACAATGCCCAGCGCGAACAGGCGGAACGTCTCCGCCAGCGCGCTGCCGCTTCCGGCCAGCCATTCGATAACAAATGGATCGAGTCGTCCGAATTCAAATGGAATGTTTTGCAGAACCTGATCGTCAAGCGTGTTCTGCTTGAAACAGTCAACAAGGAAAATCTTTCCGTACCGGAACAGATCGTTTTGCAGCGCATTCGCGAAATTCCGGGGCTGATCGGGCCGGATGGCAAACTGGATGAAGCCCGTTACAAGGAAGCGCTTTCGGCGCAAGGTCTTAACCCCGATATGCATTTCGCCATGGTCCGTCAGGATATGGCTATCCAGCAACTGGCGGCGCCGATTGAATACAGTGCAATTGAACCGGCAGCCGTTACCCGGCGTGTCTTCAATCTGTTTGAACAGGAACGTGAAGTCCAGCATTTGCTCTTCAATAATGCTGCTTATCGCGGCAAGGTTTCGGTGACGGACGAAGAGCTGAACGCTTTTTACAAGACGCATGAAGCCCAGTTCACGATTCCTGAACACGCCGATGTTGAAGTAGTCGTACTGGATATGCCGACGGTCGCCAAAAACATCAAGATCAGCGATGCGGATTTGCAGAGCTACTATTCGCAGAACAAGGATCGTTTCTCCATACCGGAAGAGCGTCGCGCACAGCATATCCTGATTGCCGTCAACAAGAATGCGACCGAAGCCGAAAAAGCGGAAGCCAAAAAGAAAGCGGAAGACATCCTGGCTGAACTGAAAGTCAATCCTGCACGGTTTGCGGAACTGGCAAAAGCCAATTCAGCGGATCCGGGTTCCGCAAAAAACGGTGGTGATCTGGGTTTCTTTACCCGTGGGAAGATGGTCAAACCATTCAATGATGCCGTTTTCGGCATGAAAAAAGGTGAAATCAGCGATCTGGTCCAGACGGATTTCGGCTATCACATCATTACGGTTTCCGATATCAAGCCCGCGGTTGCCAAACCGCTGGCACAGGTGAAGGATCGTGTCTTGCAGGAACTGACACGTGAACAGGCCAACAAAAAATTCGCCGAAATGTCAGAGACGTTTTCAAATATGGTTTACGAAAAACCGGATAGCCTGAAACCGGTTGCCGATGCCCTGAAACTGACGATTCATCCTTTCCAGAATCTGGCACGTGACCCTGCGATTGCCGCCAAGCAGAACCAGCTACTGGCGAATCCGAAGATTCTGCAAGCCATTTTCACGGATGACGTCGTAAAAGGAAAACACAATACGGAAGCGATCGAAGTGGCTCCGCAGGTTCTGGTAGCAGCGCGTATCGCCAAGCATTATCCGGCTGCCCTGACACCATTTGACAAGGTCAAACAGGTGATTACGGCTGAAGTCACCAATGAAAAAGCACAGAAACTGGCGAAAGCGGCCGGTGAAGCTGAATTGGCCAAACTTCAGGACGGTGCTTCCGCTTCCGGTTTCTCGTCTGCCATTATGGTTTCACGCCACAAGATCGCGATGGCCAACCGTGCAGAATTGGCACCGGTCATGAAAGCGGATGTTGCGAAACTGCCGGCTTATGTGGGTTCGGATGTGCCTGGAATGGGGTATGTGATTTACCGTATCACCAAAGTGGTGACACCGTCCAATCCTGACAAGAACCTGCGTGAAGCGATGGGCAAACAGATGGCTAACGTAGCGTCCCAGCAGGATCTGAACGCCTATCTGAATTATCTGAAAAAAGAAGCCAAGGTTGAAATTCTGGTCAAGAACCCTGCCGAAGAAAAAGGGGAAACAAGCCCGGAAGCAGCCAAATAAGCGATTGACGGACGGATAGACAAGATGGCACTGATTAGTGATAACCCGTTTCTGAAAGATCTCGGGTTTGAATTGCTCGACATGAAAGACGGGGTTGCGGAAGTCGGCATCTGTTTGCAGGCGCAACATATGAACAGCTGGCAGGTCATGCATGGCGGTATCATCATGACCCTGCTGGATGCCGCCATGGCCCGTGCAGCCCGTTCACTTGTGCCTGATCTGACCAGTGCGGCGACTGTGGAAATGAAAACCAGTTTCTTTCAGCCGGGTGGCAAGATCAGCCAGCAGATCATCGGGCGTGGCAAGGTGCTTCACCGTTCGACGACCATGTATTATTGTGAAGG
>CAJKQK010000059.1 GCA_905202055.1 uncultured Oxalobacter sp. | reverse complement strand
AAACAAAAAAAGTATTTTTTAAATAAATAAGAGCTGTGTATACTCATATCAACAACACTGTTATTTCATCCGATAATGTTGTGCCAAAAAGGAGGCTGAACATGAAAATCTGTATATTCGGTGCCGGTGCTATCGGCGGTTATCTGGCAGTTGAACTGGCTTTGGCCGGAAACGAAGTCTGTGCTATCGCTCGGGGCGAACATCTGGACGCCATCAAAAAGAATGGCCTGACACTCCGGATCGACGGAAAAGAAAAAAATGCGAGAATTGCCGCCAGCAGCAATCCTGCCGATTTCGGGCCGCAAGACTACGTTATCTGTGCCCTGAAAGCCCACCAGTCCTATGAATCCGCAGAACAGTTCGCCCCTCTTCTTGGGCCGGACACGGCGATGGTTACCGCCATGAACGGCATACCCTGGTGGTATTTCTACAAGAATGGCGGTGAATTCGACGGCCGCCATCTCGAATCAGTCGATCCGGGAGCCAAACAATGGAAGCTGATTGGACCCGAACGCGCTATTGGATGCGTTGTCGATCCGGCCTGTGAAATCATCGCACCGGGCGTAGTTGAACATCATGAATTCAACCGCTTCATTCTCGGCGAACCCGACGGCAGCAAATCCGACCGCGTTATGGCACTCTCGGAAACAATGAAAGCGGCGAATTTCGATGCACCTGTCCGGGAAGCCATCCGATGGAACGTCTGGCTGAAATTGTGGGGAAACGTCTGTTTCAATCCCATCAGTGCCCTGACACATACGACGCTCGACCAGATCACGTCCGGCGATTTGGGTAAACTCTGCAGACAGGCCATGGTTGAAGCGAAAGCCGTTACGGAAGCGCTGGACGTTTTCATTCCGGAAGAAATGATCGACAGGCGCCTGACCATAGCCGGCAAGGCAGTTGGCCACAAAATGTCCATGCTGCAGGATCTCGAAAGAAACCGGTCGATGGAAATCGATGCACTGGTCACCGCAGTACAGGAACTCGGTCGTTTGACCAATGTTCCGACCCCGACAATCGACATTCTGCTGACACTGGTTCAGGCAAGAGGACGGCAAGCCGGGCTTTATTGAAAACAGTCCAGTCCATCCAAAACATCCTGCACTTGCTCCGGTACAGGATGTTTTTCATTTCTTTTCGCCATTTATATTCCAGCGGGAAATCTTTTCGCCAAAAAGCGGCTAGCTTTTGATTTATTTGAACTTTATTCCTTTGTTAATCGATAAAAATATTAAAGAAAAGCTGTATCAATACTTGCGGATTTATCCACAGGACTATTATCATATAGTTGTGCCAACGGCACATTTTCTTCTTTTGAATGAGGCTTAACATGCATAAACTTCTGGCCGCTATTTTCGTTGTCGCAGGATTCGCTCTTCCATTCACTATTGGAACTGCGCAGGCCAAACCTGTCACCAAGTCCCAAAAAGCCAAAAAACCCGCCAAGAAAAAAACTGCCAATAAAACACAGGCTGCGCAAAAAGAAGAAGCAGTTGTCAATGTAGCGGGAATGAGCGGTTCACAATATAATTGTGAACTCGGCAATAAATTAACCGTTTACAAAAAATCCGACGATCCAAGTTACGTCAATCTTCAATGGCGAAACAAGATGCACCGCATGCTGCGTACCGCGACAACCACCGGTGCCGAACGCTATGAAGATAAAAGCACTGGCCTCGTATGGGTCAATATCCCGGCGAAAAGCATGCTCTTGGATAGCAAAAAAGGAAGCCAGCTGGCTAATGAATGCCGTAATCCTGAACAAAGAAAAGCTTTGGTGGCCGCAAAAAACTGAACTTTTCATTGTTTTTGTTTCAGTCTGACTGATGAATGGCCCGAAAAGGGCCATTCGTATTTGGAGTTTTCATGTCTTGTTTCACACAGAATACCTATAAAGAATTTCCTGTCACCAACGAAAAGAAAGGCCACTTCTACTCCATTCCCGATCTCGGGAAAGAACTGGGTCTCGACTTGTCCCGCCTGCCAGTCTCCATCCGTATTGTTCTCGAGTCCGTACTTCGCAATTGTGACGGCAAGAAAATTACGGAAGAACACGTGCGCCAACTGGCTAACTGGAAGCCGAATGAAGAACGTACAAACGAAATTCCTTTCGTCGTCGCACGTGTGATTTTGCAGGATTTCACCGGTATTCCGTTGCTTGTCGACCTTGCCGCCATGAGAAACGTAGCCGTCAAAACCGGCAAGAACCCGAAAAAGATCGAGCCGCTGGTTCCGGTCGACCTGGTGGTGGATCACTCCGTCCAGATCGATTATTTCCGTCAGGACAATGCACTGGATCTGAACATGAAACTGGAATTCGACCGTAACCGCGAACGTTACCAGTTCATGAAATGGGGCATGCAGGCTTTCGACACATTCGGTGTCGTTCCTCCCGGCTTCGGTATCGTCCATCAGGTCAATATGGAATATCTGGCCCGTGGCGTCCACAAACGCAACGACGCCGGACTGGGCGAAGTTTATTACCCGGATACACTGGTCGGCACCGATTCGCATACGACCATGATCAACGGTGTCGGCGTCGTAGGCTGGGGTGTCGGCGGTATCGAAGCGGAAGCCGGCATGCTCGGACAGCCGGTTTATTTTTTGACACCTGACGTCATCGGCATGAACCTCACAGGCAAACTGCGTGAAGGGTGTACCGCGACCGATCTGGTTCTGACGATCACCGAACTCCTGCGCAAGGAAAAAGTTGTCGGCAAGTTCGTCGAATTCTTCGGCGAAGGCGCGGCGTCCCTGTCCGCGACCGACCGCGCGACGATCGCCAATATGGCTCCGGAATATGGCGCTACCATCGGTTTCTTCCCTGTGGACGAAGCCACGATCAGTTATTTCAAAAATACCGGCCGCACCGATGAAGAAGTATCCGCCCTTGAATCGTACTTCAGGGCTCAGGGCATGTTCGGTATCCCGAAAGCGGGCCAGATCGATTATACCCGTGTCGTCAATCTCGACCTCGGCAGCGTCACCGCTTCCGTCGCCGGCCCGAGACGTCCGCAGGACCGTATCGAACTGGGCAACCTGAAAAAACGGTTTACCGAATTGTTCAGTGCTCCCGTCAAGGACGGTGGTTTCAACAAGAAACCGGCTGATCTGGAAGCGAGCTATGTCAATTCCGACAACGTTGAATTGAAAAACGGAGATATCCTGATCGCTGCCATTACCTCATGTACCAACACCAGCAACCCCGCCGTTTTGCTGGCTGCCGGCCTGTTGGCGAAAAAAGCGGTCGAGGCCGGTCTTCAGGTTTCACCGCGTATCAAGACATCTCTGGCTCCGGGTTCCAGAATCGTGACTAACTATCTGGAAAAAGCCGGTCTTTTGCCTTATCTGGAAAAACTCGGTTTCAACGTGGCGGCTTATGGTTGCACCACCTGTATCGGCAATGCCGGCGACCTGACTCCTGCGATGAACGAAGCCATCGTCAAGAACGATGTGATCGCAGCAGCGGTACTGTCCGGCAACCGGAACTTCGAAGCCCGGATCCATCCGAACATCCGCGCCAATTTCCTGGCGTCGCCTCCACTCGTCGTGGCTTATGCGATTGCCGGAAACGTCACCCGTGACCTGACGACGGAACCGCTGGGCAAAGGCAAGGATGGCAAGGACATTTATCTGTCCGACATCTGGCCGACCTCGCATGAGGTGGCTGCACTGGTTCCTCTGGCTCTGGACGCAGCGTCTTTCCGCAAGAATTACAGCGATATCAAAACGGCTCCGGGTGAACTCTGGCAGAAAATTGCCGGTTTCGCCACAGGTGATGTTTACGACTGGCCGCAATCGACCTATATCGCCGAACCGCCTTTTTTCAGCGACTTCAGCATGGAACCGAACGCAGCTTCCGCCAATATTTCCGGCGCCCGTGCGCTGGCCCTGTTCGGCGACTCGATCACGACCGACCATATTTCGCCTGCCGGTTCGATTCAGGAAAAAAGTCCTGCCGGGCAATGGCTGCTGGAGCACGGCATTTCGAAGGCCAATTTCAATTCCTTCGGTTCCCGACGCGGCAATCATGAAGTGATGATGCGCGGCACGTTCGGCAATGTCCGTATCAAGAACCAGATGTTGCCTGCCGGTCCGGATGGCAGCCGTCGTGAAGGCGGTTATACCCTGTATCAGCCGGGTGGTGAAGAAACATCGATTTTCGACGCAGCGATGCGCTATCAGAAAGAAAAAGTGCCAACCATCGTCATCGGTGGCGAGGAATACGGCACCGGTTCTTCCCGTGACTGGGCAGCGAAAGGCACCCAGTTGCTGGGCGTGAAAGCGGTTATCGCCCGTTCTTTCGAGCGTATTCACCGTTCCAATCTGGTCGGGATGGCGGTTCTGCCGCTCCAGTTCACTGGCAGCGACAGCGCCGAATCGTTGGGACTGAAAGGTGATGAAACTTTCGATCTGCAGGGACTGGACGACATCGTTCCATTGCAGGATGTGACGCTCGTCATCCACCGTGCCGACGGGTCTTCACAAAACGTGCCTCTGCTGCTTCGTATCGATACACCGATCGAAGTGGATTATTACCGTCACGGCGGTATTCTTCCATACGTTTTGAGACAGTTGCTGGCAAACTGATTTTTGTAAAACAGTAAAAAAGGCAGCAGTCGCTGCCTTTTTTTATGCTCTGAATGAGTCCGCTTGAAAACAGGACGGCTTTCGGGCATGAACAGGCAATGTAAAAATCAACGAAAACGGAAAAAAGAAAAACTTTTCCATTTTTACCAGTCAATAGAGTATGGACGTTCCAAAAATGAAAGAGGCAGGCTTCATTCAACATGTGATGATTCAGGATGCGCTGCTGGAGAAAACAAATTCGTCGTTTTCATGCAAAATGAAGTTTCAATTGAAATTTTAGATTCAACAAATCGTTTTAGCGGCTGTTTTTTATATTAAAGTTAAGTATTCACCTTCATTTCAGAGATACACATATGAACAGCCAGACTGCCAGAAAAATGTTTTTTTTCGATATACGGGCAAACCATTTTTTTCGTGCTTTTTTGCTGGTTGCCCTGTCATGTCTTGCCGGTGTCGCGTTTGCCGATGACTTCGACGATGGTGTCAGCGCTTACAAGAGCGGGCACTACCAGCAGGCACTCTCGCTGTTTGAATCGGGCGCAAAGAAGGACGATCCGAAATCGACTTATGCTTTGGGCCTTCTTTATAAAAATGGCGTGATCGTGAGGAAAGATATCGAACGTGGCCTGAATCTGATCATGAAGTCAGCCAATCAGGGATTCGCCAGAGCCCAGAATTATCTCGGCGTCACCTACTACGAAGGCAATGATGTCGCACAGGACTACAAAGAAGCGTTCGACTGGTACGGCAAGGCAGCCGTTCAGGGGTATCCCGATGCCGAATACAACCTGGCTGTCATGTATGGGCTCGGAAAAGGAACCCGGCAGGATTTTGCCGAAACCATCAAATGGCTGCGCAAGGCTGCCATGCACCAGCTTCCGGAAGCCCAGTACGGGCTTGGCGTGATGTATGCCCGCGGACTGGGTGTGACGAAAAACGAAGGACAATCCGCTTACTGGTTCGGAAAAGCCGCACGGGCAGGTTATGCGAAGGCGCAAAACAAACTCGGCGTTTTATATTCCGAAGGTATCGGACTTGAAAAGGACGAGAAAAAAGCGTTTCACTGGTTTGAGGCCGCTGCCGAAAAAGGTTATGCCCGGGCCCAATTCAATCTGGCCGTCATGTACGACAAGGGGATTGGCGTTGAAAAAGACATATCCAAAGCCCTTGTGTGGTACCGTAAAGCCGCAGCACAAGGCAATGTGAATGCACAGAAACGTCTGAAAAAACTGCGCCCGTAAGATGGACGATCGGCGAAAAACCGGAAAAGTCAGGCCTTGAGAATCTGGCGGCTGATCGACGCCTCGCGGTAATGCCGGACCGCTTTTTCTTCGTGCCCCAGCCTGTCATGTAATTGCGCAAGCAAAAGATGCGCCTGATACAGGAGCTTCCTGTCGGAGGCTAGGGAAACGGCTTCTTCAAAACAGCTTGCTGATTTGTCGAACTGTTTCTGACGTGAGGCCAATACACCCAGAGCCAGCAAAAGCTGCGGCTGCCGTCCGTATTTTTCCAGCCACCGTTCACAATGTGCTGTTTGCACCGCCAGATCGTCCGGTTCCCTGCTTTCGGCAAATTCGACAAACGCGCTCACCAGCCGGTCATCCCAGAATTTATCCAGCACACGGGACAGTATCTCTTCACTCTTTTTCGGCAACATACAATGGTAAAATGCCTTTGCGGCGCTGACTGCCACTGCCGGTTTTTCCTGCTCCTGTTCAGGAATATCTTGCCATACAAGCATTACCGACTCAGCATCCGGCGCCGCTGAATTGAAAAGATTGACGTACGCCGCCTCTTTCAGTTTTTCGGACAATACCGGACGGATGGAGTGATGTTTGTCCAGAGACTGGACGAGCCGGAGCACTTCTTTCCAGTTCCCGATCTGCTGGTTGGCTTTCAGGGACATGCGCTGGATATGGATATGCCGCGTCCCATTCGCATTGAGTTCGTCAATGACCTCCAGGGCCTTGTGCGGCTGATGTTCGTCGATATACAACTCGGCTTTCGTCACAAGACATGCCGTATCGTAATCTTCATCATCCTCTATGCTTTTCAGGTAATCGTCACGCTTGTCGTATTGCTGGACGGCCTGTGATGCCCGCGCCCCGATCAGGGCGGCGTATCCCCTGTTCCTTTCCCAGTCCCATGCCTTTCGTGCCGCTTTTTGCGCCTGTACGAAACGCCCCTCAAACAGGGCCTTCAGGGATTCCCGCAAAGCCTGATTGCTTTCCTGCTCTTTTCTTTGTTCGCGAACCTGTGATATCCGGGAAGGCAGCCGCAAAGCCAGATGAATAGCCTTGAAAACCAGAAACAGCAAAATGGTCAGAAGAACCAGCAGCAAAAGGAAAAAGTTGAGCGATATATCGACCCGGTAAGGCGGCCAGAAAAAAACGACGTTCCCTGCGTTGAAACGCACCAGTACGGCAAGTCCGGCCGCTGTGGCAAAAAGAGAGAGTATCCAGAGAAAGATTCGCATGCTGTCAATTCTTCATTCGATGATTCTGAACGGCGTTCAAGCTGTCCGACAGACTGGGAATGTCCACGGACAGATCACTCGATTCCAGATTTCTCAACGTCACCCTGACCGATTTCACCGAATCTGCCGACGTATCGAAATAACGGTCGAGCAAATCCAGCGCGGCATTGATATCGTTTTTGAAAGAATTCGGTGAATGCGACAGTAGGGAAAGTCGTGCCGAAAGCAGACGCAATTTCAGGTTTTCTCTCAGATAATATGCTTGCGAAGGCGACAGGATCAAGGCATCCGGAGCGTCCACTTCCTGTACCCTGACCAGTGAATGGATTTCCTCCCGCATGTCGTCAATCCACTCATTCCATAAAACGGCACCGGAATGCGCCCATTCCGAAGGCGACAGTGAAAATTCATACTCTTTTTTCATGCGCAGAGAACCGTCCCTGCCATGATCAGGCAGTGGCTTTTCTCCTGCCATCAACGGCAAGCGATTGATTTCGTTAATAATACTGTCCAGTTTCAAAGCCATACCGGCTGTATCGACATTCGGTACAGCCCGCAGACGCCCGATATCCCTTGCAATGGCGGCCCTGATGGCAATGAACTGGGGCTTATTGGAATGGGCAAGCGTCCTGTCGGCATTTTGCAAGGCGACCAGTGCGCCATCGATATTCCCGGAAAGTTGCAGCTGTTGGTTGGCCGTCGATAAAACCTGTTCGATTTCCGCCAGCGACCAGTCATCTTTACTTTTCGAGAGATCCTGATACATCTGGGAAAGCGATATCTGCTGATTCTGGGTTTCCGCCTGCCTGTTTTCCAGAGCGACCACTTTTGCCTGAATGTCGACCATCGTGTCCTGTGTGGTTTTGGCAATCGTTTTCGCTTCCATGCTCACATCGTCACCTGTCTGCAAACGCTTTGCGATTTCCGCACGGAGCCCCCCGATTTCGATATGTGAATAAACCAGATGGGCGACGAACAGGACGACGAGCACAACCAGCGCCCAGGTCAGCCAGCGCAAGCGCTGCTGCATCCTGAAAAACGTTTCGGCTTTGCCGGAAGAAACGGTTTCGGTTGATGAATCAGGTGAGGACATATTCAATCATTTTATTATTCCCGAAGGACATTATAGCCTCTGAATCTTCCTTTTTACGCTCTATCTGAGAAGACAGGAATATCTTCCGGCCGGGATAAAAACGTTTTTGATTGCCAGTGGTAAAAAAGACCGTCCTGTTTGTTTTTCACGAATTGCCTTTGTTGGGAATTCGCGACATGAACCGTCATGTATTTCACCCCGATCGTGTCTGTTTTTTTGCTTTATGAATGAGTTTTGTTTAATGAATCAGAACAGGAATGCTTGTCCATATTGAAAAAAATGACAATTTTTTATACAAAAATCCATCATGAAAGGTAGGATATGATACGAAAAAAGGTATACTTATTTACTTGCCCGGACACATTGAAAAGCCTGAAGGTTCATCTTTTCCCATGATGAAACACCGCTTTGTTCTTTAGTGTCGCGTTTTTATTGTAAAACGACAGGAGTTTCCGGTTTCCACAACCGATACCGATCGGTTATCCGAAACACCCGCTCCACCTTTCAGCATGTTTTTTGACACGAAACTGAATAACACCGTTTTTTCGAAAGCCGTCATTACCCATGACCGGTTATTTTGACTTACCTGACCCTATTACACTATGGCAGAACAGCATCAGGAAATGAGCCTCAACAATCCATCCCAATCCCGGGCAGAAGCGTCCGAAAAAGAAGACATTCGTATGCTGGGCCGCATGCTCGGCGACACCATTCGAGAAAAAGAAGGTGAAGATACTTTCAATCTGGTTGAAAAAGTGCGGCAGACAGCCGTCAGTTTCAGGCGCGACCCCAATATTTGCTCTGCAGATACCCTGAACAACCTGTTGAAAAACCTTTCCAGGAATCAGGCCATTTCAGTCGTTCGCGCTTTTTCGTATTTTTCGCATCTGGCCAATATCGCCGTCGACAAGCATGCCAACCTGGCCTATCGTTCAGCCCTTATTTCCGGTGCGCCTCCAGAAAAAGGCAGCCTGAATTATGCGCTGGACCAGCTTGACGCTGCAGGTGTCCCCGGTGCGGCCATCAAGGAGTCCCTGAACAATACGTTCATTTCACCTGTCCTGACTGCCCATCCGACCGAAGTCCAGCGTAAAAGCACTTTGGACAGCGAACGTGAAATCGCCCGTTTGCTGGCTCAACGCGGCACTTCCCTGACCCCGAAGGAAAGCAAACACAATACGGAAATGCTCCGCGCGCAAATTGCCGCCCTCTGGCAAACCCGTCTTCTGCGTTATACCCGCTTGTCCGTCGCCGATGAAATCAATAATGCCCTGTCCTATTACCGGACGACATTCCTGAGGGAATTGCCTGAACTGTATCATTCGATTCAGGAAGAAATCAGCGAACGCTATCCTGAAAGCGCCGATGGCATTGCCGCCCCGGGTTCAGAAAGCAAATACCTGCAGATGGGCAGCTGGATCGGCGGTGACCGCGACGGCAACCCGAACGTCAACGCCGACACGATGCTTCACGCGCTGGAACGGCAATCCCATCTGGTCATGGAATTCTATCTGGAAGAAATCCATAACCTCGGTGCCGAGCTTTCCATCTCGTCACTGTTGAATCACGTCAGCCCTGAATTGCAGGAACTGGCAAACACCTCATCCGACACATCGCTGCACCGTGTCGATGAGCCGTACCGCCGTGCCCTGATCGCCATATACTCGCGCCTGGCGGCGACTGCCCGCGACTATGGCATGACCAGCCTTCCGCGCAGCGAAATCGGGACGGGCGAAGCTTATGCGACACCGGAAGAATTCGGCGCCGATCTCCAGATCATGATCGATTCCTTAAACCAGAATGCAGGCGAGCTGCTTGTCAGAATCCGTCTCGGTGCATTGAAGGCTGCCGTCGATATTTTCGGCTTCCATCTGGCAACGCTCGATATGCGCCAGAGTTCGGACATCCATGAACGCATCCTGACGGAAATTTTTGCCACAGCACAGGTCGAGCCGGATTATGCGGCCCTTTCCGAAGAGAAAAAAGTGGAGCTGCTGATCAGGGAACTCAGCCAGCCGCGTCTGCTTTATTCCCCGTTCGCCCAGTATTCGGAAGAAACGACGTCTGAACTCAGAATCCTTCGTACCGCCCGTTATATCCGCGAACAGTATGGCAAGCGGGCCATTACGAACTACATTATTTCCCATACCGAAACGGTTTCGGACATTCTGGAAGTGTATCTGCTGCAGAAAGAATCCGGACTGCTCCGTCCGAAACGGAAACCGGGTTCCGATACCGTTCTGGACTGGAACGAGGCCGAAGCGGATCTCATGGCCATTCCCCTGTTTGAAATGATTCCGGACTTGCGTTCGGCAGCGGCCATCATGAAAGAAGCCATGAGTATTCCGCTGGTCCGGGAGCTGATCAGAAAACAGGGCGACTTGCAGGAAGTCATGCTTGGATACTCCGATTCGAACAAGGATGGCGGTTACACAACTTCCAACTGGGAATTGTACAAGGCTGAAAAACAACTGGTCGAGCTGTTCAACCAGATGGGTGTCCGGCTTCGCCTGTTCCACGGACGTGGCGGTACCGTCGGCCGCGGAGGTGGCCCGACCTATGAAGCCATTCTGGCACAACCGCACGGGACTGTTAACGGCCAGATCCGCCTGACCGAACAGGGGGAAATGATCGCATCCAAATTTGCGGACCCGGAAATCGGCAGCCGTAATCTGGAGCTGCTCGTTGCCGCCACGCTGGAAGCCAGCCTGATGCCGGAAGACGAAAACAAGAAATATACCGACACGATGCACGAGTTTGAATCGGCACTGGAAGAAATTTCGGCACTCGCCTACAAGGCTTACCGCCATCTGGTCTACGATACACCGGGATTCACGGATTATTTCTTCCAGTCGACTCCGATTACGGAAATCGCCGAACTGAATATCGGTTCCCGTCCGGCATCCCGCAAGTCATCGCGCCGTATTGAAGATCTGAGAGCGATTCCCTGGAGTTTCTCATGGGGGCAATGCCGTGTTCTGCTGCCTGGCTGGTACGGTTTCGGCTCCGCAATCACCCAGTGGCTGGATGAGGAAGACATCAACGTCAAGAACAGAAAAATCTCGCTTCTCCAGTCCATGTACAAGGAATGGCCTTTCTTCGAATCCATGCTCTCGAATATGGACATGGTGCTGGCCAAGTCCGATCTGGCGATCGCCTATCGTTATTCCGAACTGGTGACTGACAGAAACCTGCGTGACACCGTTTTCTCGCATATTTGCGCAGAACATCAGCGGACATTGAGCAGTTTTGAAATCATCACCAACGAAAAAGAACGTCTGGTCAATAATCCGCGACTGGCCCGCGCATTGAAAGACCGGCTGGCTTATATCGATCCGCTGAACCACTTGCAGGTCGAACTGATCAAGCGTCACCGCAATCCGGGCAACAATCCGGAAAACCTCGACGCACGTGCCACCCGGGGCATTCATCTGTCGATCAATGGTATTGCCGCCGGGATGCGCAATACAGGTTGATCCCTCTGAGATGACCGATACTGTCGCAAAGGCTCCCCATCGTCACATAACGGTCGGGAGCCGGTTTATTTTGAACGGGAGGGGAATTTGTCGTCACTCTCATCCTGAACAATCCTGAACGGCACAACGCCATCACGGCACATATGTGGCGAAGCCTTCGCCAATCCCTGCTTGAATTGTCGTCCGACGATTCCCAGAGATGCATTGTCATCAGGGGATCGGACGGAAAAGCGTTTTCGTCCGGTTGAGACATTCATGAATTCGGAGAAGTCCGGTCGAATAAAGAACAGGCACGCGCTATGGGAAGGTGATGCACGATACGCTCACCGCGCTTTGCAATTGTCCCATTCCCCTCGTCGCTTCCATTGAAGGAATTTGTGTCGGTGCCGGTCTGGAAATCGCATCCACATGCGACTTCCGGATTTGCAATGAATCAGCCCGCTTCGGCGTGCCGATAAAAAATCCGGGACTTGTGATGGCTTATCCGGAACTCGAACCATTGATTGAACTGGCCGGAAAAGACGTTGTAATGGAAATATTGCTGGAAGGCCGGATTTTCAATCCCGTGGAAGCGAAAGAAAGACGTCTCGTGACCCGCGTCGTTCCCGACAGAGAATTTGAAGAATCCGTCAACGACACAGTACGTCGAATCGTTTCAGGAGCGCCTCTGGCGACACGCTGGCACAAGAGATTCATCAGGAAGCTGTCTGGTTCACACGCTATCGATAGCGATGAATAAGACAAATGTTTCGACTGTTTCAATACAGAAGATTTCCAGACCGGCTATCGGGCTTTCCTGAAACAGGAGGCACCCCGATTCGGGGAAAATAAAAAAGGCGTGACATCATTCACGCCCTTGTTTTCCTTTTAAACCGATTGTCTACCGTGCATCCTTGAGATGTCTGGACAGATAAATGCTCTGCCCGACGACGAAA
>CAJKQK010000058.1 GCA_905202055.1 uncultured Oxalobacter sp. | reverse complement strand
AAAGAGGACTCCCCGGGCCTTCGCATCAGTTCGCTTGACGGCTAGGCGTGATCAGGCTTGTGCAGTTCAAACGCGTCGTGCAGGGTGCGCACAGCGAGTTCGGTGTATTTTTCGTCGATCAGACAGGAAATCTTAATCTCGGACGTACTGATCATCTGGATGTTGATGTTTTCCTGCTGCAGGGCGGCGAAGGCCTTGGTCGCCACGCCGGTGTGGTTGCGCATTCCCACGCCGATGACGGAAACCTTAGCGACGTAGGGGTCGTGTTCCACGCCCGTACCGCCGATCCGCGCGACGATTTCCTTCATGAGCTGAATGGCTTTCTCCAGATCCTTGCGGGACACGGTGAACGTCATGTCGGTCACGCCTTCGCGGCTGGCGGTCTGGATGATCATGTCAACCATGATGCCGTTTTCGGACAGCGGCGCAAAAAGGGCGGCGGAGACGCCGGGGCGGTCAGGAACCCCGCATACGGTTACACGGGCCTGATCCTTGTCATATGCAATGCCGGAGACGAGCACGGCTTCCATCATGGCGTCCTCCTGGGCGACCAGCGTTCCCGGATCATCAGAAAACGTGGAGCGCACGTGAACGGGAACATTATACTTCTTTGCGAACTCCACAGAACGGATTTGCAATACCTTCGCACCCATGGAAGCCATTTCAAGCATTTCTTCAAAAGTGATTTTTTTCAGTCTTCTGGCATCGGTTACGACACGTGGATCGGTTGTGTAAACACCATCCACGTCGGTATAAATAAGGCATTCCGATGCTTTGAGGGCAGCGGCGACCGCGACGGCAGACGTATCGGAACCACCCCGTCCAAGAGTCGTTATATTGCCGTCTTCACTGATGCCCTGAAAACCGGCGATGATGACGACTTTTCCCTGATCGAGGTTTTCCGTGATTTTTTCCTCGTCGATGGACTGGATGCGGGCCTTGGTATGGGAGGTGTCCGTCTTGACGGGAACCTGCCAGCCGGTGAACGAAACTGCCCGTTTCCCGAGCTGCATCAATGCCATTGACAACAAACCGACTGAAACCTGTTCGCCGGTCGACGTGACCATATCGAGTTCGCGCTGGTCGGGTTCCGGCATGATTTCCCTTGCCAGTCCGATCAGGCGGTTTGTTTCACCCGACATGGCGGATGGGACTACGACGACCTGATGTCCCGCATTGTGCCATTTGGCGACACGCCGGGCGACGTTCTTGATGCGGTCGATCGACCCCATCGATGTTCCGCCATATTTGTGAACGACTAAAGCCATATAATTTTTATGAATAAAAAGTAAGAAAAAGTTCAGCTTTTAACTTTACCGTTTGAGGTGAAATTTAACAAGACATACGGCCAACGGGGACATAAAAAAAGCCATTATGTATCGCGTTCCCATCTGATCTGAACACATTTTCCGTTTTTTTTCAGACAAGATGCGCCAATACCGATTCCGGCAGCATAAACAAGATCGTTTTCGAAAAAGACCAGCGGCAGGAATTGTCTTTCCCATGCGGGTATTCCCAGTTCCTGACAAAGGGCTTTCAGAGTTTTGGTCGGCCGTCCCGCCAGTTTGAGTTCGGCATTTCCCCGATACGGCTCGATTCTCAGTTTGCGCCTTTGGAGCCAGTCTATGTCGAATCCCGTCCCGCTCTCTTCAAAATGAAGTGTCCCACGCCATTGGTGGAGCCTGAATGTGTTTTCTCCATGCCACTGTATCTCGAGCGGATGGGGCTGATTGCCTGTTGACTCAACGGTTTTGCCAAGCGAAATGTTCTGGCGATAACGACGTATCGTATAAGCGTCAAGAATCAGGTCGATCTGTGCATCTTCACGCGCATCCATCAACTGCTGTCTGGCTTGCGAAAGCCATGAAGTCGAAGGCATTCGGACGCCATTGATTGCAAGCCAGTAACGAAGCAGATTGTCGATCCGGTCCTGATCCAGCGAACGCATCAGCTCCAGATTCAGGCTGTTCTTTCCGGACACGCACAATTCGAAATCGTTTCGTGCCAGCTCTTCCAGCAGGCGTTGTGCGGAACCGGCATGCTGCGCCGTTCGGAACAAACGCTTCTGAAACCCCGGGAAAAGGTCGTCCAGCACGGGAACCAGCCTGTGCCGGATGGCATTGCGCGTGTATGTCATATCGTCATTCGAATCGTCATCGATATGCGATACGCCCTCTTCCGTCTGCCATGCAGCCAGCTCTTTTCGGGAAACAGAAAGAAGCGGCCGGCCCAGAATCAGTTTTTCATCCCCGAGAAGTTCCGGTGAGTGACTGCTTGCTTCCATGCCTGACAGGCCTGCGACACCCGCACCACGCATCAATTGGAGCAATACGGTTTCTACCTGATCGTCTTCATGGTGAGCCGTCAGCAAAAGAGGAATGTCATGCTCGCGGCACAGTTCACCGAGCGCACGATAACGTTTTTTGCGGGCTTCAGCCTCGATTCCGTCACCGCTTTGCCGGTCGATCTGCACCCGTTTGCTATCGAAAAAAACACCCAGCCGTTTACATTCGTTTTCACAATAGGCCAGCCACTCATCCGCATGCGGATTCAATCCGTGATGGACGTGAAATGCGCAGAGGACACAGCCCTTTTCAACCGCAAAACGATAGGCAAGATGCAACAGGACGCTCGAATCAAGGCCTCCGCTGTACGCGATGGCGATGCGTGTGTTTTCCCGCAATTCCGGCGAAGAGAATAGCGGTGCAATATCGACGTTTTCCATACGAAAAACGCGCGCCAGAATTGCTTCCAACGCGCGCTCAAATTCTTTTTCGACTACAGGATTATGCAAAACAACCGCCTTTATTTAGCCTGTTCGCTATCTTTGAACTGACCGTAACCCAGCCATTTTTCCTGACGGGCAGCGATCAGTTCGTCAATCGGGATATCCTGAATCTGGCGATAGGCTTCGGCCAGTTCACGTTTCAATGTTGCCGCCATCGCCTTCATGTCGCGATGGGCGCCACCGAGCGGTTCCTCGATGATCTTGTCGATCATGCCGATCGATTTCAGGCGCTGTGCCGTCAGGCCCAAAGCCTCTGCCGCTTCATTGGCACGTTCGGCCGTCTTCCACAAGATGGAAGCACAACCTTCAGGTGATATGACGGAATAAACGGAGTATTGAAGCATCTGGACAGTGTCGGCCACGGCAATCGCCAATGCACCGCCTGAACCGCCTTCCCCGATGATTGTGGCAATAATCGGCACTTTCAGTTCAGCCATGACAAACAGGTTCTTGCCAATCGCTTCGGACTGTCCGCGTTCCTCTGCATCGATGCCCGGGAATGCACCCGGCGTGTCGACGAAAGTGAAGATAGGCAATTTGAATTTTTCAGCCATCTTCATCAGGCGCAATGCCTTGCGATACCCTTCCGGACGCGGCATCCCGAAATTGCGGAAACTCCGTTCCTTGACGTCACGGCCTTTCTGGTGCCCCATGACAATACATGGAATGCCATTGAAACGGGCAAGGCCACCGACGATAGCCGGATCGTCCGCAAAAGCCCTGTCGCCATGCAACTCATGGAAATCGGTGAATATTTCGTTGATATAGTCCAGCGTATAAGGCCTGTTCGGATGACGGGCGATTTGTGATACCTGCCAGGGCGTCAGCCTGGAATAAATATCTTTCGTCAGCTGTTTGCTTTTTTTCATCAACCGTGAAATTTCTTCAGAAATGTCGACAGCCGAATCATCCTGGACGAAACGCAATTCTTCAATTTTGGCATCCAGTTCAGCAATAGGTTGCTCGAAGCTGAGAAAATTCGTTTTAGCCACACTATCTCCTTAAACCGACTGCAAGGCTTTGGCAGTCGAGAAAATTAATTTTTCAGTATTCTACCGGAAGTGGTGTCAAACTGCGCCACAAATACCATGTTGCGACAGTACACCACGGTTCCCAATTCCCTGCAATTTTCCGTACGTCTTTTTTGCCGATTTCTTCACCGGAAAAATAAGACAGGCTGATTCCTTTTAACAGGCCGACATCGTCCAGCGGCAATACATTGGGCCGCATCAGGTTGAATATCAGAAACATCTCGGCCGTCCAGCGGCCTATTCCCCGAACCTGGGTCAGGTCGGCAATAATATCCTCATCCGGCATATCCTGCCATTGATCGGCCTGAATTTTACGCTTGATGAAATGAAACGCCAAATCTTTCAGATATTCCACTTTCCGTCGGGATAAACCGGCACTGGAAAGCATTTCTGCACTGGCAGTCATAATTTCTTCCGGGGAACCGGTCGGACAAACCAGAAGGAAACGCTTCCAGATGGAATCTGCCGCCTTGACTGAAATCTGCTGTCCGACAATCGACCTTACCAGTGTCTGGAAAGGTTCTCCACGGGTTTGCAAACGATCCTTTCCCGAGGTGGCAATCAGGTTTTGCATGACAGGGTCGCGTTCTCCCAATTCGGTACAGGCGCGCTCCCAGTATCGTTCATCAAGCAGGGAAATCGTATGACTGTCCGTCATTTATGAACGACGCCACTCTGTCAGGCCACCAGGCCTGTCTTCAAGGACGATGCCTTTTTCAAGCAATTCACTGCGGATCCTGTCCGCTTCGGCAAAATTTTTCGCTTTCTTGGCGTCAATACGTGCCTGAATTTGCGACTCGATCCATTTTTCCTCGCCTTCATCGACAGCATCGCCCTGCAGGAACTGCCGTGGATCGCGTTCCAGAAGCCCGAGAACACCCGCCAGCGCTTTCAATTGTGACGCCAGTCCGGAAGAATGCGTCCGGTTCACTTCATTGGCCAGTTCAAAGAGAACGGCCACCGCCTCCGGCGTGTTGAAATCATCGTTCATGGCACTGGCGAAGCGCTTTGCGTACTCGCTGTCCCAATCAACCGGCCCGTCTTTGACGTCAACATCTTTCAGGGACGTATAAAGACGGGTCAGTGCGTTCCGGGCATCGTCCAGATGGGCATCGGAGTAATTCAGCGGACTGCGGTAATGCGAACGGATGATGAAGAAGCGGAGCACTTCGGCGTCGTAACTTTTCAGGACATCGCGAATAGTGAAAAAATTGCCAAGGGATTTGGACATTTTTTCATTGTCGACACGGACGAAGCCGTTATGCATCCAGTAATTCACGAATGGATGGTGTGAGGCGCCTTCTGATTGCGCGATTTCATTTTCATGGTGCGGAAATTGCAAATCGGCCCCACCACCGTGAATGTCGAAATGCTCGCCGAGCAGTTTGCAGGACATGGCAGAACATTCGATATGCCAGCCCGGACGGCCTGTTCCCCATTGGGATGGCCACTTGGCTTCTTCGGGTTCGGTCGGTTTGGCGGACTTCCACAAAACGAAATCCAGCGGATCGCGTTTGCCTGCATTGACGTCGACCCGTTCACCAGCGCGCAGATCGTCAAGCGACTTGCCGGACAGTTTGCCGTAGCCCTCGAAATCGCGTACGGAATAATTGACGTCACCATCCGTGGATTGATACGCCAATCCATTCTTTTCCAGCTTGCCGATCAACTCCAGCATTTCAGGAACGTACTCGGTCGCCCGGGGTTCATGATCGGGAGGGAGGATACCGAGCGCACAGGTATCTTCATGCATATATTGTGTAAAACGCGACGTCAGGCTGGAAATCGTTTCGCCGTTTTCAGCGGCACGGTTGATGATCTTGTCGTCGATATCGGTAATGTTGCGCACATAAGTCACGTCGTATCCCGACGCTTTCAGCCAGCGGTAAACGACGTCGAAAGACATCATCATCCTGGCATGGCCGATGTGGCAATAATCGTAAATCGTCATGCCGCATACGTACATTCTCACTTTACCCGGTTCAATAGGCGTAAAGACTTCCTTGCTTCTCGTTAAACTGTTATATATCTGCAGACTGTCCATGAGAGAGACTGGTAATTAATTCAAATAAAACAGATATTTTACTGTGATATCCCCTTTTTGGACATGGATTTTGGACATGCATTCCAAACCGGCATCATTTCTGACTGACGGCCGGGCTGCCGGACACGGGCAATATCGCTGAAACAAAGAGTTTGCTAGAATGCCGGTAGCGTGAAATGAATGTTTTTCATTGTTTATTAAAATCATTACCTTGTCCATCTGTCAGAATAAAAGGGATATTATTTGTTTCCGGCTGCATCTGGCAGATTTTCAATCTCATCATAAGGAATATTATGGCCGTCGCACTTCACACCAATCTCGGCACGATCAAGATCGAACTCGATGCCGAAAAAGCACCTAAAACCGTTCAAAACTTTCTGGAATACGTTCGTGCAGGACATTACGACAACACCATTTTTCATCGTGTCATCAACGGCTTCATGATCCAGGGCGGCGGTTTCGAACCCGGCATGAGCCAGAAAAAAACGAATGCACCGGTTGAAAACGAAGCGAATAACGGCCTGTCGAATGAAACGTACAGCATCGCGATGGCAAGAACGTCCGACCCGCACTCCGCGACAGCCCAGTTCTTCATCAACGTCAACGACAATGATTTCCTCGACTATCCGGGACAGGACGGCTGGGGCTACTGCGTTTTCGGTACCGTGACCGAAGGCAAGGAAGTCGTCGACAAGATCAAGAATGTCAAAACGGGCCGCGCAGGCATGCATGCCGACGTACCGCTGGAAGATGTCGTCATCGAAAAAGCGGAAGAAGTCTGATTGTCATTCGAATTCCTGATCCATATGAACCAGCCTGCCCCACAAATGAAAAGTTCAAAAGCGCTTTTCATTTCCGATCTGCATCTGCAGGCTGGCGCGTCCAAAACCATTGCCGGTTTTCTGCAATTTCTTAAAAAGAAGGCAACACAGGCTGAACAGCTCTATATTCTCGGCGATTTGTTTGAATATTGGGTAGGTGACGACGATATGGATTCGGAAACCGTGCAAGTCATCCTTGGCGCGATCCGCCGGGTTTCAGATATGGGCACATCCGTTTTCTGGATTCCCGGCAATCGTGACCTCCTGACCGGAAGAAAATTTCTTCGGACCATCGGAGCGAAAGCGCTTCCCGAACTGGCGATTGTCGAGTTCGGCAATAAAAAGCTCATGCTGGCGCATGGCGATGCGCAATGCACGGATGACATCAACTACATGCGTTTCAGGAAGCGGACCCATAATCCGTTCGTGCGCTTCCTGTTTCTGGCCCTTCCACTCTCCAAAAGAAAAAAGATCATTGCGGGCTACCGTCAGGAGAGCAAAAAAGCCAATGAGACCAAACCGGCTGACATCATGGACGTCAATACATCCGTCATCGCCGATCTTTTCAGGAAAACCGGTGCATCCGTCATGATCCACGGACATACCCATCGCCCCGGACGCCATATCTGTACGACTGAAAACGGTGAATGCGTCCGTCTGGTCCTGTCGGACTGGAGTCTTGACGGCGATACTCCCCGGGGTGACTGGATAGAAATCGGCAATGATAATGAAATCACCCGTCATTCCGTTCTGGAACTTTAAACCATACCGAAGCCATGTCGCCATCTGAAGGAATCGATTTTTTGCAGGCATCGGATGTTGTCGCGCAACAGCTGATCGGTTCTTTTTTTTCATACCGGGGCGTCGGCGGCATCATCGTCGAAACGGAAGCCTACGACCAGACCGATCCCGCTTCCCACAGTTTTTGCGGCCCGACCGGACGCAATGCCATCATGTTCGGCCCGCCCGAAGCAATTTACGTTTATCGTTCATATGGCATTCACTGGTGCTTCAATTTCGTCTGCGGTGAAGAAAACCACGGTTCCGCCGTGCTGATCCGTGCCATTGAACCCACTGCCGGAATCGATACGATGAAAGAACGGCGCAACATGACGGATGTTCGCCTGTTGTGTGCAGGTCCCGGACGGGTTTGTCAGGCATTGGGAATAACGCATCGGGAAAACGGACTGTTGCTCAGTTCGGAAGAATGCCTCTTCAAGGCAAGAACCGCTCCAGTCGATATCGTCGCCGGGCCGAGAATTGGCATTTCAAAGGCAGTGGACGTTCCCTGGCGTTACGGACTGGCCGGTTCACGTTTTTTGAGCCGCCCCTTCCCGAAAGGGTCGCCGGTTTTGCGCAGCGGCAGATAAAAAGGCTCATCAGTTTTTCCAGCGCAGATTGAAATCGACGCGATGCGCTGGTTTGTCTTTCTCAGCGACTCCCTTCCTGCTGGCGAGCAGGTAAATTCTTTCGTCCGGTACGTTGCCCTTCAGAACCAGCCATGTCTTGACCGCTTCCGCCCTGCGGTTCGCCAGAAGGATCAGGTTGTCGTTAGTCGAGGCATAATGCCGGATCAGCAATTTCTCCATTTCCGGAACCGGCAACGCCTTGTCGAAAATGACCAGTTCTTTCGGCTTGTCGAATTTCTCGTTCTTGTAAACCTCTTTCAGCAATTCCGGATATTCCTTATCACTGACCGTAATCTCTTCAAACGATTGCGCTCCTGTCTTTTTCCGTTTCAGTGAACGGATCTTTCTGTCCAGCGTCGATTGTCCAAGCCCTGCACGATCCGCACCGTCGTCATACATCCCAGTGATTTCGAGCTTCAGCTTCGGACGTTTGGCAAGGCCTTTTGACAGCCTTTCAAGACGTTTCTCCCCCTCTTTCGATAATGTGGCACTGCCCGGTTCGAAAACCATACCCGAGAGGTTTTTCTCTTTCTCGTTCAGGGATGACAGCCAGGCGAAAGGAGCCGTCACGATTCTCTTCAGGGTGTTTAAAATGACCTTGCCGACAATGCTGCCCAGAGAGAACCGGGGATCGTTCAGTGAACCGGAAACCGGCACGTTCAGGTCAATGACCCCGTCACTGTCTTTCAACAAGGCCAGAGCCAGTTCAATGGACGCGCTGATCGCTTCTTTGCTTTCTACTTTCTCGCCCAGCGTCAACTGGTCGAGAATAAGTGAATTCCCGGCAGTCAGCATCCCTTTTTCGACTTTATAGGTCGCCTTATAGGTCAATTTCCCTTTTTCGATCCCGTACCCAAGATATTTACCCGAATAGGCGGAAAACTGCGCCAGCTCCATTCCCGTCACCTGCGCCTTGATATTCAGCGTCAGCGTGTCACTCAATGGATTGACGTAACCCGAAATATCCAGTGGCGCCCCGTTGACCTGGCCTCTCAACCGTATTCTGGATTGCGTTTTCGGGTCATTCGACAAATTGATGAATGCCCCACGCAAATTCTGGATATTGGCCGTGTAACGGGGCTTGATGAAATTGTCCGAGAAACGGACGGTTCCGTTTCGGATAATCCACTTCTTGATGACAAGCGAAAAATCCGGTTTTGCCTGAGTGTCCGCTGTTTGTACAACGACAGCCTGCGTTGCCCCCTGCGGCTTGTCTTGCTCCGGTTTCGCCTTTTCCTGTGTGTCCGGCACCCGTGCCACCGGAGTTCCTTCGTCCTGCGCCGCTGGCGGCTGCGGCTCCTCTTCATTGTCAGTCAGGCTCTTCTGTCCGCCTGCCTTGCTGCGCAGGATATTCTGCAGGTTCAGGCGTCCGTCCGCAAGCAGGATAACCCGTGCAACCACGTCGGTCATTCTGGCCCTGTCTATCGTGACCGAAAGTGGATTCAGGTTGACGGAAAGCCCTTCAAACGCAAGGTCTTTCCAGCTGATCACCGGACGCTTCGTTATCTGGTCGACTGCCGAAAACTTGCTGATGGCAGCACCACCACTGAACTGTCCCTGCAAGATACCGGATGTCGATGTGTCCAAAAGAAGTCTTCCTTTAACGGACAAATCCGCCTGCCGCAGGGAAAGGTTCACAAAGTCATCGATGTAAGGCTGGACAAAATGGATGTCGACATGGCTGAAATCCACATCCAGATCGGCTTTCAGCGGTGAAACGGTCACGTTTCCTTTCACCAGATAGGAACCCCGGTCATTGATTCGGGCACTGGCCGATACGGCAAATGGTTTGTCCATCGAATCGGACACGTTGTTTACCGTAACATTCAGCCGGGATACGTTGGTGACAATCGGTTCCTTCGGGTGTCTGTTTTCAAGATGCAGCGACCAGTTTTGAAGTGCCGCCTGTTTGACCCGGAAATGAAAGCCCGACTTTTCCGCTGCCTTGCTGGCGGCTTTTTGCGCTACGGCAGACTTGTCCCCGCCCCTGAACTGGTCGAGCAGCTCGGGCATGCTGTGGATCAAATTGATCCGGGTGCCGGTTGAAACAACGCTGTTGGCAGTCACTTCACGTTTGTCCATATCAAGGGACAGTCCCTCAACATTCAAACCGATATTTCGTGCCGAGACGTTCACCGGCGTCCTGTACGTCTTGTCCGTAATGGAAACCTGACCTCCACTTACGGCAAGCTGCCCCAGATCGACGGTAAAAGGCCGTTTTTCAGCAGGCTTTTCATTCCTCGCTGTCTTTATTCCGGTTTCAGTCTTTTTCCCGGTATTCAAAAGACGTTCAACATTCCATTGGCCGTTACTGTTTTTATCCAGAAATACTTCCGGATTTTTCAGTCCGATGCGTTCGATTCCGATTTTCCCCGACAAGATGTCACTTTTGGCGATATCGATTTTGAGTTCCGGGAATTTGAGGACGTTGGCAGCATTCGATTCCGCCAGCCATACTGAATTGAGGGTGACGTCACCCCGGACAAGAATGCGCCTTTTCTCGTCTTTTTTTCTGGGGAATATGATGTCAAGATCGGCCGAGAATTTGCCGCTTTTCAGTTTGAAACCCGGATCGAATGGAAGATATCCCAGATAAGTCGGCAAATCGAGTTTATCGAGCCTGACGCTGATCTTGCCGGATTTCTTGTCGTATGACGGCTTCGTTCCCGATTTGCCGACCAGCTCGATTTTGTCCTTGTTGATCTTTGCGCTTATCGCCAGAGCCGTGAAAATCCCGACTTGCGAAGGCATGTTGGCAATAACGGGAATATCGATGTTCAGCTCGTCGATCAGCAGGGTCTTTTTCCGCTGTTCATCGTCTATCCGTATGGTACCGTTGTCGATCTGGATATTGTTGATCGAGAAATTCGATTTCGATTCGTCTTCTTTCGGCTGGGTGGCATAAGCCACCAGGTCATCGACGTTGTAATGTTTTTTCCCGTAGCGGACGAAATGGATGGCCGGATTGACGAGCCTGATTTCCTTTACGACGGGAGCGCGTTCGGAAAAGGTTTCCGGCGACAGCTCGACAAACAGATGATCGAAGGAGGCAAAAGGCACTTTTGAACCGGGATCGGTCAGCACGACCCCATCCAGTTTCGCCGTCAGGTTCAACAAATCGATATCGAGCTTTTCGATCGTCAGTTCACGATTGAATTTTTCAGCGACAAATTCCTTCGCTTTGGATTCGACAATCCGGGGAAGAAAATAAATGCCGGCGGCAACAAGGGCAATCAACAAAACGATGAACGACAGAAAACCGGCGATCGCCAGCTTGACGCGTGACCGCTTTTTAATGTTGGGAGTATTCTGTTCTGTCATTCAATAAAATTACCCTGTCGGAATCAATCGTGTGATGTCTGTGCTTGTCATTTTAAAGAAAAATCGACGCGATTGCCGGAATCGCCGCCTTCGGTTTTCTTTGCCTTGCTGGCCAGAAGGAACAGCCTTTCTTCAGGAATCTTCCCGTTTTCGACCAGCCATTCCTTGACGACCCTTCCTCTCCGGTTCGCCAGCTGGATCAGGTCATCGGTATTTCCGGAAAAATGCTGTGACAACAATTCTTCCATTTCCGGTACCGGCACCGATTTGGAAAAGCCGATCCAGTTTTTGGGTTTGTTGAAATCTTCATGACCGTAAAGCCGCTTGAGCAGATCCGGATATTCCTTGTCGGTGACGACCACTTTGGCGTCCCCTGCTTTTTTACCGAGATCTTTTGCTTTCATTTCCCGCAGTTTTTTCATGATCGTCAATTTGCTGTCGACGACTGGATCGTATTTCCCGGTAATTTCCAATGTCAGCCCGGGCCGGTTTTCCAGCGCTTTCGCCAGTGATTCCAGTTTTTTCCGCTCGCTTTCCGTCATGGCAGAACTTCCGGGTTCGAAAGCCACAAACGACAATTCCGCATCATTTCCGACCAACGCTCCCAGCAACTTGAACGGCGCCGTCACTGCCCTGGTCAACAGATTGACGAACATTTTGAACACGATGCCGCCCACGGAAAATTCAGGATCGTTCAACGAACCGCCCACGGGAAGGTTGATGTCGATGACACCATCCTTGTCCTTCAGCAGGGACAGCGCAAGCCGGACAGGCAAACGAACGGCATCCGCGCTTTCGACCTCGTCACCCAGCGTCAACTGGTCGAGAACCAGCGAATTTTCCGCCGTCAACTGATTGTCCTGAACCTTGTAATGCACGTCGAACGACAGTTTTCCTTTCTCGATACCATACCCGATATATTTTCCGGAATAGGCCGAAAACTGCGCGAGTTCCATTCCCTTTACTTCTGCCCTGATGTCGAGCGACAAGGTATCGCTCAAAGGATTGAGTTGCCCGGCAATCGTCAGCGGCGCGCCATTGACACAGCCTTTCACACCGACTGTCGCCTGTTTGCCGGCATCGGTCGACAAATTATTGATCGAACCGTTCAAATTCACCAGATTGGCGGTGTAGCGAGGCTGGATGAAATTATCCGAAAAACGTATCTTTCCATTTCGGATCAGCCATTTTTTTACCCGGACGGAACAGTTTTTCGTTTCGGCTTTCAAGGGCACGGCCTGAGCGCTATTTGCCTGTTTTTGTGCCGTTTGTTGTGCCATGACCAC
>CAJKQK010000057.1 GCA_905202055.1 uncultured Oxalobacter sp. | reverse complement strand
CAGGTCGTCTGGTTCAGATCGGCTTCATCGCCACAGTGACCGGCCAGTTGCATCGCATAGACGGTAAAACCCGCACGATTCAAGCCTCTGCCGACGATCCGCATTTCATTGGGAGTGCCCGTCAGGCCATGAATCAGTAAAACACCTGTGCGATTGCCCGGCAGGATGAATTCGGCATTCTGAATCATTTTTATTGTTATGCTAATGGGCTGATTTAAATCAGGATGGCGTCTTCAGTGACAGGCACGAAGATTTCCGGAAATAATTCAGGCAGAAGTTTTTCAGCATCTGCGAAACCCTGGATCGGCGAGTGGCTCAGCTGGTTCTTGCGGCAATAATCGATCAGATTGCTTTTCGCGAATACCCAGTCCGTCTGATGTGAAACGCAATAATCGGAAGCGCCATCGCCTACATAAATAATCCGCAGGGAGTCGCCAGACTGCCTGCGTGTGTGGATGCATTTGCAATGTCCGCTTTTTTTCCTGCAGTTCGCACTTTCGTAAGGAAACTCCAGCTTCCAGCTTCGTTCACCCGTCTGAATCAGATGGTTGGCATAGATTGGAATGGATTCCAGCCCGTAACGCTGCAGGATCGCATCAATGGCATAATCCAGACCGTCACTCACAATACGCAAGTCAATATTGTATTTTTGGAGGGTTTTTACGAATTGCGGAAAATGAGGATCGATTGTGATTTCATTCAGGCAATCGTTCAGTTCGTCGAAACTGGCGTTCAAAAGTCCAATCTGGCCACTCATGCATTCTTTTGAACCTATTTTCCCGGCAACCCAGTCGTTTTCCAGTTCTTCATGACCCGGCATTCCAAAACGCTGCAACAAGGTATCCGTGACATCGCTCGTGCTGATTGTATTGTCAAAGTCGCACAAGACAAGCGGTCTTGCCATTTCACGCCCTGACACGGTGATGGATATCGTGGGACTGGTTGTTTCCGGTAATGAATACGGTTTGGATAAAAACATGGCTTGATCAATTGTCCGGGATATGCGGCACAGACGGATTTCATGCAAACTGCACGTTCAGGTTCAAAAATAACACGGTGCAATTATCCACTTATACTGGCATATTGCAATCGCGATGCTGTTGTTTTTACAGATGAAAATTCTGCTAATTTTAAGTGATATTCAGCAGACGCGCTTGTACTAATGAACCAGGGCTGAAAAAATTATTGCCGGGAAATAAAAAAGAATCGGGTTCCTGCTGAATATGCATAATGATATCCGTTTCTACCCGGGCTTACAGTCTGGTTCTGTAAGTGTCTGATTTTATTGGTCGGGGCGAGAAGATTCGAACTTCCGACCCCTTGCACCCCATGCAAGTGCGCTACCAGGCTGCGCTACGCCCCGAACAAGCGGGCATTATAACAGTGTCCAGAAGAATTTGACATGGGTTTCAGGAGGAAAAGTAAAGGTCATGGCAGGCTTTTGGAAAAAACCTGCCATTTTTCTTTCAGACTTTTTATCGTCATTTCTGGCGATAAAATCTTTGTGCAAGGAAAGACTAGGGCTTTACATAGGCCATTCCGTCATTCTGCAAGCGGACAATTTCAACGATACCGTTCGATACCACTTCTATGTCCGGCCAGAGTTCGCTGTTGTCCATTTCATATGCTTTCAGGGCGTTACCGCATACCATGACGCTTGCGCCCTTGCGGGCCATTTCCGATGCTTTTTTCGCCTGTTCCGGATATTGCGTCGTGATCAGTTTAACCCCCGGACCGTTGACGATTAAAACGAGTCTTATCGTTTCGTCGGTAAACGCGGTCAGAAAATGGTGTGCGTTTGCAAGAGCCAGATCCAGTGTTTTGACGTCGTCACTATCGATGTGCAAAAGCAGATTGTATTCATATTCCATATCCATAATGCAGCCCTTTTCAAATGATCATGCGTGAATGATGTGTCATTTGATTTAAGCATTTTTCCCGGATTGTCCGTTTAAAAAAACGCAATTGACGACAAGAAAGAAAATGGATGAGGCCAGTAACTATGCGGCTTGTGGAGGGGGCTTTTTTTAGTGGAAGGAGTTTTACCGACAGTTTGGCAAAAGAAAAAAGGCGCTGTCCGCGCCCTTTTTTCAGTTATTGAACAAGCTTAGGCAGATGCGTCATCCTTGCCCGGCATGTTTTTGACTGAATCTCTGGAATGTTCCTTGGATTTTGTTTTGGCCTTGACGATCTGTCTGTCAAGTTTGTCCATCAGAAGATCGATTGCAGCATAAAGGTCGGAGGCGACACTTTCGACATGCAATGTCTTTCCACTCATATTCACGTTAATTTCGGCGCGCTGGCTTTTTTCCTTGTCGGAAACATTGTCAACAGCCAATAAAACGGAAATATCGATGACGCCATCAAAATTCCGTTTCATTCTTTCCAGTTTGCTTTCAACGTGACTACGGATTGCAGGCGTTACTTCGAGATGATGTCCACTGATGGTAAGGTTCATACACTTCTCCTTGATGATGTCACCTAATCGTTTTAACTCTGTTTGTCCAAAATGAATTGGACGGGCACTACAATTTCTTTCGCAGGGATGCGGGAGGCAATTTCAGGATGTCGCGGTATTTTGCGACCGTTCTTCTTGCCACGACCAGCCCCTCTTTTTCCAGAAGTTGTGCAATCCTGTTGTCAGAAAGTGGTTTTTTCTTGTCTTCGGTTTCAATCAGTTGCCTGATTTTTTCCCGAATGGCTGTAGAAGACGCCTCACCACCTGTTTCCGTTGCAACTGAACTTCCGAAAAAGTATTTCAACTCTAAAATGCCGTGCGGGGTACGCATGAATTTCTGGTTGGTAACACGGGATATTGTGCTCTCGTGTAGTCCTAGTGTATCAGCTATTTCACGCAAAACAAGAGGGCGCATTGATGTTGCCCCAAAAGAGAAGAAATTCTGCTGGCGCTCCACGATGGCCTGGCTGGTTTTGAGTATGGTTTCAAATCGTTGATTTATATTTCTGATCAACCATTTAGCTTCCCGAAGCTGAACTGAAAGCGCTGCCTTGCTGCCGGAATCCTTTAAAATGTTGGCATACATCTGATTGACCCGTATTTTCGGCATCGCGGCGGTATTCAGCTCGGCAACCCAGAAACTCTCTTTCCTGCTGACGATAACTTCAGGAATAACGGCTTCAGCCGTGTCGGTAGCATAGGCGGCTCCGGGATGCGGATTACATCGGTAAATGACCTCCTGTGCTTCCTTCAGATCCTCATCGTCACATCCCAGTACTTTTTTCAAACGGGCAAAATCGTGTCTGGCAAACAGGTCAAGGTGGTTTTCAACAATATTCATTGCCCGTTTCCGGACGACATACGGGATGCGTGGCAGCAGGCGAATCTGGATGGCGAGACATTCGGCACTCGTTCTCGCGCCCACTCCGGCAGGTTCCAAATCCTGTACGCATGAGAGCGCTTCTTCAAGTTCTTTCATGCTGATACCGAGTTCCGGCGGAAGCCATTCGAGCATTTCAGACAGGCTTTCCTGCAGAAAACCATTTGTATCCAGTGCATCGATAATCAACTCGACCAGGGCACGCTGGCGCTGGCTGATGACAGACAGCCTCATTTGCGAGATCAAATGCTCGCGCAAGGATTCCGGGGGCGCCTCGATTTGGGGCCTGGAACGTTCATCGTCCGGTTGACGTTCGGATGGGGCAGGGGCATTCCAGAGACTGTCCACCCCTTCCATGCCGATGGCGGGTTCTTCACTACCGGAAAACTCACCCGTTCTTTCACCGGAAAAATCCCCTGAATCGGTATGGCTGGCTGTTTCTGGGGGTTTTATTGTTGATATGACAGAACCATCGCCAGCCAGGCGGGTTGAACTGGCCAAAGGATCGTCCATTCTTTCCAGAAGAGGATTTTCCTGCAAGGCCTGTTCCAGTTCCTGATTCAGTTCCTGACTTGACAGTTGCAGAAGACGGATGGACTGCTGTAATTGCGGGGTTAAGGCTAAATGTTGGCTAAAGCTGGTTTGAAGTTTTTGTTTCATCCCTTTTGTTCATTACATTCTGAAGTGTTCTCCCAGATAAACACGCCGGACAGACTCGTTTTCGATAATTTCTTCCGGATGCCCGCTGGCGAGTACAGTGCCCTGATTGATGATGTAGGCATGATCGCAAATACCCAGTGTTTCGCGTACATTATGGTCGGTGATCAAAACGCCGATGCCCCTGTCCTTCAGGAAACGGACAATACGCTGGATTTCAATAACAGCGATCGGGTCAATACCGGCGAAAGGTTCGTCCAGAAGGATAAACCGGGGATCGCTGGCCAGCGCTCTGGCAATTTCAACACGGCGTCTTTCACCACCGGACAGGGACATGGCGGAATTGGTTCTCAGCTTTTCGATCTGCAATTCGGCAAGCAAACTGTCGAGTTTTGCTTCTATTTCTTCTTTCGACAGGGGTTTGCCGTCTTTTTTCTGAAGCTCCAGTACGGCGCGGATATTGTCTTCCACGTTCAGTTTGCGGAAGACGGACGCTTCCTGTGGCAAATAGGACAATCCCATCGAGGCACGTTTGTGAATCGGCAGGCGGGTCAAATCGACTCCATCCAGATCAATGGATCCATCATCGGCGGGGACAAGACCGACGATCATGTAAAACGATGTCGTTTTGCCTGCGCCGTTCGGTCCGAGCAATCCCACGACTTCACCACTGGCCACATCGAGCGAAACATTGGAAACAACCGTTCGCTTGCCGTAGGTTTTCTGAAGATGCCGGACAACCAGTTTGCTATTGCTCATTATTTAGTCTTTTTCTCGCGAGGTTGGATAACAGCCTTGACTCGTCCGGCTCCCGGTTTCGAGACGCCCTGCGACGTATTGTTGGCGCGGTATGATTCAGATTTGCCGTCATAGGCAATGTATTCCCCCATCAGATCATCCGTCACGACAGAACCATCCATGCGTTTTACCCGGGCACGTGTATAGAATTTCGCCACTTCGTGTTTGTTGTCATATTCGATTTTTTCACCGTAGCCTTCCATCCAGAGATTGGGACCACCATCGAGTTTTTGTCTCATGGAGGCCAGTTTTCCGGGGGCGGCATAAAGGGTGACGAATTGATAACCTTCCGGGTCCTGCACGATAACGGCTTTGGCGGCCTTGATCAGCAATGTGCCTTTCGTGACGATAACATTCCCGGTGAATGTCGTTATCTGTTTGACGTCATCGGCGGTCATTTGGTCGGCTTCGATATTGGTCGGTTTGTTGGCATCGGCTCTTTCCGCAAGGACAGGAAAAGACAATCCGAAGCAAAATGCCAGTATCAGAAAGTTGAAAGGCTTGAAAATTTTCATTATCGTCTGTGGACCTAATTTATTTTTTGGCAGCGCCAGGAGGATTATAAGTGACTCGGGCCCGGTTGGATATCTGCACTTCACGCGTCGCATTGTTCGCATGAAGGCCAACACCGGTTACGGTAGAATTGTCGCTCTTGATGACAACTTCCCTGTCACTTGTCATGACTTCCTCATCCGGGAAAACAAGGACATATTCCGAAGTCAGCGTAAGAGGTCCTTTCCCGGCAGTCGCATCCCTTTGCATGACGACATTTTCCCGCATGTGGACCTTGCTGTTGAAATCTTCCACAAAGGCTTCTTTTGAAGAAATCGTTTCGATCTGGTCATTTTTGTTTTGGGTGATCAGAACCGGATTTTCAATCAGGTAGGTATCATCTGCCGGATAATGGGTCATTTTGGACCCCTTGGCCTCGTATTGCGCCTCACCGGTCGGTTTTATATTGAAATAGCGGAAATTTTCGACAATATAGTCCGGGTCCGTCCTTTGAACATCCGAAGAAGCATCCATGGCCGTTTTCCTGATGACCATATTGACCCACATGCTACCCAGCGTAAGAAACAGCACGACCAGAAAAATAATGGTCAAACGTATTCGCAAGGCGGATCTGGCACTCGTCATCATTTCAGGAAAGTCTCCAGAACAGAGGTATAGCACCCTTTCGCAGTCAAAATCATGTCACAGACTTCGCGAACCGCACCGTCGCCAGCAGCACGGTGCGTGATGTGATCGACGCGCGACAGGACTTCGACATGACCGTTCGGCACGGTGAAAGCCGCTCCCACGCGGGTCAATATCGGCAAATCGATGATATCGTCGCCAATGTAACCGCATTGTTCGGCTTCGAACCCTGTTTTTTCCAGCAGGGTTTCTAGGGCGGCACGTTTGTCGCCCGCTCCCTGAATGACGTGGTCGATATCCAGATCAGTGGCGCGTTTTAAAACAATAGGGGTATTGCGGGCGCTGACAATGGCGGTTTCGACATTGGCGTGTTTCAAAAGCTTGATGCCGTGTCCGTCCAGTACGTTGAAACTTTTCATTATTTCACCATCCTGGCCGTAATTCAGTTTGCCATCGGTGAGCACGCCATCGACATCGAAAATCATCAACTTGATTTTGGCTAATTTGCCTAACAATTCCATATTCATCAGATTACCTTGGCCTCCGTCAAATCATGTATGTGTAATGCGCCGATCAGTTTTCCGTCATTATCGGTTACCAGAAGCTGGTTGATCCGGAATCTTTCCATAATGCTGACCGCTTCCGCCGCCAGTTTGTCGGGACCGATGGTTCTCGGGTTTTTCGACATGACGTCACGGATGACGAGATTCGAAAAGTTATGCTGTTTTTCTATCAGGCGGCGAAGATCGCCATCTGTGAAAACACCGATTGCACGACCTGCATCGTCGACGACAGCGGTCATGGCAATGCCTTTTTTGGTGATTTCGAAGAGGGCGTCATATAAAAGCGTGTCCGCTGTGACGACAGGAACGTCGTCGCCGGCACGCATCACGTCCGAGACCAGTGTCAACAATTTGCGTCCCAGTGCACCGCCCGGATGGGAACGGGCAAAATCGTCTTCACGGAATCCACGTGCGTCGAGAACGGCAATGGCCAGAGCATCGCCCAGGGCCAGAGTTGTCGTGGTACTGGCTGTCGGTGCCAGATTCAGCGGACAGGCTTCTTTTTCAACATGTACGTTCAAATGTACGTCAGCCAGTTGAGCCAGACTGGAATCCGGACGTCCTGTCATGGCAATCAGTTTCGTTCCCATCCGTTTGATGATCGGGGCGATCGACATCAATTCGCTGGCTTCCCCTGAATAGGAAAGCGCGATGAAAACATCGTCATGTGTGATCATGCCCAGATCGCCATGAGCCGCTTCGCCGGGGTGGACAAACATGGCAGGAGTTCCCGTTGAGGCCAGTGTCGCGGCGATTTTCCGGCCGATGTGACCGGATTTGCCCATGCCGGAAACGACAACCCGTCCCTTGCAGTTCAATAGCAGGGTGACGGATTGAATGAAATGTCCGGCGTCTTCTTCAATAAACCGTTTTCTCAACGATTCGAGCGCATGCGATTCAATTGCCAGCGTTTCATCCGCGAGCTTCAACATGCGATCCGGATCAACGGACAGTTTGTTTTTTATAGCTTCAGAGTTCATTGTGAAAGTATAAACGAATTATCCGGACAGGATTTCGCCAAACGATAAAGAATACTCTCTGTCCTTAGGGGGTATCCTGCCTAAAAGTCGTATTTTACAGACGTTCACATTGTTATCGGTATAACTTGTAACACTTAGACACAAACCCGGGCGTCATTCAGCGATAAATTTCGATACAATGACAGTCAGAAAAAGCCGGTTTGTAACATTTCTCGAGTCAGCTTGCCGGTTTGGAAAAGGGACGTTTTAATGTCCTGATATTTTGTCCGAATTTTATTTTTAATCTGAAAAGAAAGCCATTTCTTTCCATGCATTCCCTGGAATTCGTCCTTTTGATGTTGGGTGCTGCCGTGATCGGGGTAGTGATTTTCCGCTCCTTTCAACTCCCTTCGATTTTGGGATATCTGGCTGTCGGAGCCGTCATCGGGCCCTACTCGACAGGGCTGGTAAGCGATGCCCAGTCACTTGAAGGGCTGGCTGAATTCGGGGTTGTTTTCCTGATGTTTACCGTCGGTCTCGAATTTTCCCTGCCGCAGTTGCTTGCGATGAGAAAAATCGTGTTCGGTCTCGGGTTGGCCCAGGTATCGATTTCCATCCTGGGATCGATCATCATCACTCTCGCGATTGTCTTTCTTCTTCCCACACTCGGGACAACCACATGGCAGGCCGCGCTGGCGATGGGCGGTGCCTGGGCGATGTCGTCGACCGCCATCGTTTCCAAGATGCTGGCAGAGCGCATGGAGCTGGAAACGGATTACGGAAGGCGTGTCATCGGTATCCTGTTGTTTCAGGATCTGGCCGTCGTCCTGCTGCTGATCATCGTGCCGACCCTGTCCCGGGGAACGGGCGACATCTGGCTGCTGATCGGACTGGCGCTGGGTAAAACGGCACTGGTTCTGATGCTGCTGCTTTTCTTCGGAAAAAAGATGATGAGCAAATGGCTTTCGCTGGTCGCGAGCCGGAACTCGCAGGAATTGTTCATGCTGAACCTGCTGTTGATCACACTGGGCGCTGCATGGATTACGGAGAAAGCAGGGCTTTCGATGGAACTGGGTGCCTTTATCGTCGGCATGCTGATTTCCGAAACCCGTTATAAAAACGAGGTGGACGTCGATATCAAATCGTTCCGCGATGTTCTGCTGGGGCTTTTCTTCATTACCATTGGCATGATGCTGGACATGCGCGTCGTCTTCACCTACTGGTGGCTTGTCATCCTGATTGTCGTTCTCGCTTTTCTCTACAAATTTGCACTGGCAGCATGGCTGACGAAATTGTTCGGCGCTTCAAAGGGCGTCAGCCTGAAAACCGGTCTGGCGCTGGCGCAGGCTGGCGAATTCAGCTTTGTGCTCGTTAACCAGATTGCCGGTTTGAATATGGTCGAGCCCTGGCTTTTGCAGGTCACGATGGTGTCTATGGTATTGTCGATGCTGATTGCACCCTTCATCATTTTGAATTCCGACAAGATCGTGATGCGTTTTTCTTCCAACGAGTGGGTGCAGCAGTCTCTTGAACTGACGAAAATCGCCAGCAGCGCCATGTCATTGCAACAGCACGTGATCATGGCCGGTTTCGGGCGTACCGGGCAGAATATTGCGACTTTGCTCGAGGAGGAACAAATTCCTTACCGGGCGCTTGATCTCGATCTCGAGCGGGTCCGCAAGGCGGAGACGGCCGGAGCCAGCGTTTCTTATGCTGACGCCACTCGCAGGGAAAGTCTTGTCGCGGCAGGGATACATCGCGCGTCTTCGCTGATTATCACCTTCGCCAATACGCAGGCGGCGTTGAGAATCCTGCACTTTGCCAAGGAAATGGCGCCCAATTTACCGGTTATCGTGCGCAGTTATGACGAAAGTGATTTCGACAAGTTAAAGGCTGCCGGTGCGGATGAAGTCGTTCCGGAAATCATCGAAAGCAGTCTGGTCCTGACCTCATACGCCTATATGCTGTACGGCATACCCATGAAGCGCATTCTCAAGCGTGTTCAGCATGTCCGTTCGTCACGCTACAGCAAACTCAGGGAATATTTTCTTGGAGAAAGCGATGTCATTTCGACCGAAACGGATTCTTACTGGAGGTTGCATGCCCTGACTTTGCCGCCCGGTGCAAGCGCGATCGGAAAGACGGTTCAGGAAGTCGATTTGCCTGTCTCCCAGGTCGAAATCACGCTTGTCCGGCGCGACAAGGAAAGAATCAAGGTTTCCGACAGTCTGGTTTTTCAGGAAAACGATGTTCTTGTATTACGGGGGACTTCAGAGGGCATCAACCTGGCCGAAAATGTGTTGCTTTAGAGTTCTGAATCGCTTTTATGAATCGGGTCCGGCGACAGGGGCGCGATAATACGATGAAAATAAACAAACCCCTCTTTCGAGGGGTTTGTTTTTGAAGCAGCATGCATCCGTCTGGCCTCTGGAATAAGGAAACTCTATTTCTTCTTCAGCATGGAACCGAGGTATTTGCCCGTCATGCTGGCTTTTTCTTTCGCGATATCTTCCGGTGTGCCTGTCGCAATGATCTGGCCGCCTCCGGCACCGCCTTCCGGACCCAGATCGACGATCCAGTCAGCTGTTTTGATCACATCGAGATTGTGCTCGATGATGACGACGGTATTGCCCTGGTCGCGCAATCGGTGGATAACCTTCAGCAGCATGTCGATATCATGGAAATGAAGGCCTGTAGTCGGCTCGTCCAGAATGTAGAGCGTCCGTCCCGTATCCCGTTTCGACAGTTCCAGCGACAGTTTGACGCGCTGGGCTTCACCTCCGGACAGGGTCGTCGCACTTTGGCCCAGCCGGATATAACCGAGGCCAACGTCCAGAAGGGTTTGCAAACGGCGGGCGATGGACGGAACGGCATTGAAAAACTCATGCGCTTCCTCGACTGTCATGTTCAGCACGTCGGAAATGTTCTTGTCCTTGTAGGTGACTTCAAGCGTTTCGCGGTTATACCGTTTGCCATGACAGACGTCACAGGGTACATATACGTCCGGCAAAAAGTGCATTTCAACCTTGATGACACCGTCGCCCTGACAGGACTCACAGCGACCGCCTTTGACGTTGAATGAAAAACGGCCAGCCGTATAACCACGCTCACGCGCTTGTGGAACACCTGCAAACAGGTCGCGGATCGGCGTGAACAGGCCGGTATAGGTTGCCGGATTGGAACGTGGCGTCCGGCCGATAGGCGCCTGGTTGACGGAAATGACCTTGTCGAAATGTTCCAGTCCCTCGATGGATTCAAAGGGTGCGGGTTCGGTCTGGGAACCGTAAATATGACGGGACACGGCCGCATAAAGCGTGTCGTTGACAAGGGTCGATTTGCCCGAGCCGGAAACACCCGTGACACAGGTCAGCAAGCCTACCGGCAGCTTCAGCGTCACTTTTTTCAGGTTATTGCCCGTAGCGCCCTTGATGACAAGCTGCTTGTCCGTATTCCGCTTGACTCGTTTTTTCGGAACAGCAATGGCAAGTGAACCGTTCAGGTATTTTGCCGTCAGGGATTCTTTCGATTCCAGGATGTCGGCTGGCGATCCGCTGGCAACGACATTACCGCCGTGAACGCCTGCACCGATACCCATATCGACAATGAAGTCGGCTGTGCGTATGGCATCTTCGTCATGCTCGACGACAATGACGGTATTGCCGATATCACGCAAATGCTTCAGCGTTGCGATCAGGCGGTCATTATCGCGCTGGTGCAGGCCGATAGACGGTTCATCAAGTACGTACATGACACCGGTCAGGCCGCTGCCGATTTGCGAAGCCAGGCGAATACGCTGCGATTCTCCACCTGAAAGCGTTTCCGCGCTGCGTGAAAGGGAAAGATAATCCAGCCCGACGTTATTCAAAAAATGCAGGCGCGACACGATTTCGTTCACGATACGCGAAGCGATTTCTTTTTTTGCTCCGGTCAGCGACAGCGTTTCGAAATAGGCCAGTGCCTCGTTCAGTGGCAAACGGGTGATTTCATCAATTGTCCGAGCCTGATCGCCGTCACCGACCTTGACGAAGCGGGCTTCAACGCGCAAACGTGCGCCGTGACAGGTCGGGCATTCCCGTTCGTTGATCAGTTTGGAAAGGTCTTCGCGGACAGCCATCGAATCGGTTTCGCGGTAACGCCGTTCCAGATTGTTCACGACGCCTTCAAAAGTATGTTCCCGAACCCAGGGACGGCCCTGGGCGTTGGTATAGGTAAAGGCGATTTTTTCCTTGCCGGAACCGAACAGGATGACCTGTTGGATGTCTTCCGGTAATTCCTCGTAAGGTGTCTCCACATTGAAATGATAATGGTCGGCCAGTGCCTGCAACATCTGGAAATAGAACGGGTTGCGTCTGTCCCAGCTTTTGATCGCACCTGAAGCAAGTGGCAGAGAGGGGTGAAGCACGATCCGTTTCGGGTCGAAGAATTCGATATGGCCGAGACCGTCACAATCCGGGCAGGCACCCATCGGGTTGTTGAATGAAAACAGGCGCGGCTCCAGTTCGTGAATCGAATAGCCGCAGACAGGACAGGCGAACTGGTTGGAAAATACCTGTTCCTCTCCGGTATCCATATCGACCGTCAATGCCCGGCCTTCAGCCAGTCTCAGGGCTGTTTCAAAACTTTCAGCCAGACGTTGCTTGATATCAGGATTGACCTTCACACGGTCAACAACGACATCGATGGTGTGTTTTTCATTTTTCTTGAGCGACGGAATGCTGTCCACGTCGAAGACGGCCGCTTTTTTCGTTCCGCTTTGTACGCGGAAACGGATGTATCCCTGTGCCTGCATCTGCTCGAAAAGATCGACGTGTTCCCCTTTCCGGTTGGCGACGACGGGAGCCATAATCATCAGGCGGGTGCCTTCGGGCATCGCCATCACAGCATCGACCATTTGCGAAACGGATTGGGCGGCAAGCGGATTTTCCGGATGTTCCGGACAAAAAGGCGTCCCGACACGGGCGTACAAAAGACGCAGGTAATCGTAAATTTCCGTAACGGTCCCGATCGTCGAACGCGGATTGTGCGACGACGCTTTCTGATCGATCGCGATAGCAGGGGAAAGGCCTTCGATCAGGTCGACGTCCGGTTTTTCCATCAGCTGCAAAAACTGGCGCGCATAAGCCGACAACGATTCAACATAACGACGCTGCCCTTCGGCATAGAGCGTATCGAATGCGAGCGAGGATTTTCCGGAGCCGGACAGTCCGGTAATGACAATCAGTTTGTTGCGCGGCAGGTCGATCTGAATGTTTTTCAGGTTATGCGTGCGAGCGCCCCGGATAACGATTTTTCCTTGTTCTTCAGTCATGGAAGGCAATATAGTCAAACAAAGTGAACTGTTAATATATACAGGCCAATTCGATACTATAACCTATTTGCAAATCTTTCACAGGATCCGTCTCATATTGACGAAAAGCAGGCATTCAAAAGATTTGTTGTACGGACAGCGTCACTTGTACAGATCGGGGCGCCGCTGGCTTATAATGCTGCATAATTGTGGTTTATGAATGAGTTGGTTTTGACTCATTCATAAATCTGAACTGAACCAGTAAATACGTCTATCAGGAGAAAGTCATGGCGTCGATCAACAAGGTTATCATTGTCGGTAATCTCGGCCGCGATCCGGAAAATCGCTATCTGCCAAGTGGTGAACAGGTCACCAGTATCGCTGTTGCCACGACCGATCGGTGGCGTGACAAAGCCTCGGGAGAAC
>CAJKQK010000056.1 GCA_905202055.1 uncultured Oxalobacter sp. | reverse complement strand
TTTCCACTTCAGCTTCGAGGCCGCCATAAATGGAGAAATCGTAGGCGGATATCTTGACCATGGCAGCTTGTCCGACTTTCAAAAAACCGACGTCGCTTGGCCGGACACGTGCTTCCACTAGCAGGTTATCCTCGATTGGCACAATTTCCATGACATTCATGCCGGGCTGGATGACACCGCCGACAGTGTTGATATTGATGGTTTTGACGATGCCCTCGACTGGAGAACGCACGGTTGTCCGGTCCAGCCGATCCTTGGCGGCCAGACTCGAGGCAGAGGCGCCTTCCAGTTTCGCCCTGGCTTCAGCCAGCTGCGATTCCAGCCGGGGAATGGCCAGACGGTTCGCATCCATTTCACCCCGGAGATCCGAAACCTGACGCTGCAGGCGCAGGATTTCAACTTCGGAGACGACGCCCTGTGCCAATAAAGGTTTGGACATTTGCAATTCTTTATTGATAAAGGCGTAGCTTTGTTGAAGTTGTGAAAGCCTTGAACGTTTTTCGGCGATTTCCTGTGCACGCTGGTTCACCTGTTCTTTCAGGACGTCGATTCCTGCCTTGCTCTCATCTGCTGAAGATGCAAAGCGGGTCTCATCCAGTTTCATGACGATATCGTCTTTATGGACCACCTGACCGATTTTGACCGGAATATCGCTGACGATACCACCTTCCAGATTCTGGATGACCTGTACGTTGCTGGACGGAATGATCTTGCCTTCTGCACGGGTAATTTCATCAATGGGCGACAGACAGGCCCAGATGATGGCGATGACAAACAGGATAAGGGTATAGCGAATGATAAGGAAACTGGCCCTGGGCGGATTCAGGAAAAAGGCTCCCAGCCGGGTCGGCATAAACCGGATATCTTCGCGCACAGGGGCATTTGGATCGTTCGGAGGAAGAATCCACTGTTTGAATCGTTCCAGCCGCCCTTTGCTATTGTCCATTTCAGCCTTTTGCGACATGCAATTTTCCTCCAGACAATGCCTGCATGACCTGCTCTTTGGGGCCATCGGCAATAATTTGACCGTTATCCATGACAATCAGGCGATCGACAAGTGTCAAAAGCGATGCACGGTGTGTTACCAGCAATAAGGTATGATTGCCAAGCTGGGCGGCAAGACGTTTCTTGAAATTTTCTTCCGAGCGATTGTCGAGTGAGTTGCTTGGCTCGTCCATGATGAAGATCGGTGGATCAAGCAGCAATGCACGGGCATTCGCAACGGTTTGTCTTTGTCCTCCTGACAGACCCTCGCCCCGTTCACCGATCTGCATATCGAATCCCTGTGGGTGGCGATTGACGAATTCGGTCACTCCGGCAATTTCCGCTGCGCGAAGCATCATGGCGTCATCGACGTAAGGTGCGCCAAGAACAATATTGTCTTTGACCGATCCAAAGAAAAGCATGACGTCCTGAGGGATATAACCGATGTTTCTGCGCAGGTCGGCTGGATCGATCTGCTGCAGATCGACACCATCGACCCAGACGGAACCCTCATTCGGTTCGTAAATGCCCAGTATCAGTTTTTCGAGAGTCGATTTTCCGGAACCGATTCGTCCGATAATGCCGACCCGTTCACCCTGGCTGATTTTAAAAGACACATTTTTCAGGGCAGGGATGCTCTGTTCGGGATAGGCGAATGTCACATTGCGGAATTCGACATCCCCGCGAATGACCGGGCGGTGAATGTAATTTTTGCCAGGCGTTCTTTCAACCGGCAACTTCATGATATCGTCCACACCCTGAACGGCTGCACGTGCCTGATAGTAACGGGTGATCAGGCTGGCAACCTGAGCCAGCGGAGCGGTGACGCGACCGGTCAGCATGGAGCAGGCGATCAGGCCGCCCATGGTCAACATGTTGTTGGTAATCAGGAAAACGCCGACGATCACGACGCCGACATAAGCCAGTTGCTGGAACAATCCGGATTGATTGACGATCGCCGTTGTCAATAATTTCGATCTGAGGCCAAGGTCGTTTTGTTCACCAATGATCCGTTCCCATTTTCTCTGGGCAATCCCTTCAGCATCGACTGCCTTGATGGTGTCGAGTCCGGTCAGTGTCTCGATCAGGGTCGCATGTTTCTGGGAACCCACGCGGAAACTTTTCTGAATGACGCTTTGCAAGGGGCGTTGCAGTGCCAGCGCAACCAGAATGATAATCGGGATGGCGGCAATCGGCACGAGAACGACCGGCCCACCGATCCAGAGAATAATCAGCAGGAAAAGAATGGTAAAGGGCAAATCGATCAGGGTGGTGATGGTCGCGGAAGTGATGAAGTCCCGGAACATCTCGAATTCCTGCAGATTGTTGGCAAGGCTGCCCACTGAACGCGGCCGGACGGCGGCTTTCAGTCCCATGATTTTTTCGAATATTGTCGAAGACAGGATGATATCGACCCGTTTTCCGGCCACATCGAGGAAATAGGCCCGCAATGTTTTCATGATCAGATCGAAAATATAGACGATCAGGATACCGATACCCAGAACCCATAGCGTTTCATACGCCTGATTCGGGACAACCCGGTCATAAACGTTCATCGTAAACAGCGGGGTGACCAGTGCAAAAATATTGATCAGCAAGGAGGCGATCAATACTTCCGAATACAGTGGCCATGACTGGCGGAATACGCTCCAGAACCAGTGTTCGCTCTTTGGCGTTTCGTGTTCGTGAGCACGCGTGTCGAAACGGAAAGATGGACGGCTGAATATGGCGAACCCGGAATAAAACCCTGACAGTTCCTCATTGGATATCTGCATTTCACCGCCATCGGATTCGGTCTGGATGACCGTCCAGACATTGGCTTCGTTACGGGCTGTGGCAACGCACGCGTTCCCGTTTTTGAGCAGTAAAACAATGGGGAATGTCAATGCCGAAATATCTGGCAGTTCCCGCTTGGTCACGCGGGATGTCAGGCCTGCGCGATTTGCGGCGCGTATAAACAATTCCGGATTGAGCTTTCCGTCTTCAAGCGGGAGACCTGCAGTCAGCGTCTGGGCAGAATAAGGGTGCTGGTAAAGCCGGGTCAGGATGACCAGACATCTCAGCAGCGGATCGTCCGACATTAAAGCGTCGACCGGAATTTTCCAGTTGGTGTCGTTTGTGTCTGCCATGGCAGTGTCGTCTCGGAAAAATGAGTTCGGGATAATAAAAATGGATTAGAGCAGGGGAGCTTCGTCACGTACGAGAATGTCACCGGCATGATCGAAACTTTCGCGAATGCTTTTCTTGTTCAGTATTTTTTGCTGTGCGGCCAGGGGCAATTCAGAAAACATGATGATGCCTTTCGACGTCAGCAAGTCGATCAGATCTTCCAGAATACGGATTTGTTGAAGATCCTGGGCCAGCATTTCGAAATAATGATCGCCTTTTCCCGAGTTCTCGCTTCCCGCGAGAAATTGCAGGACTTCGGGGTTGTCCAGACTGGTCGGCTGGTCGTCTTTCCCGGTGGAATCCGCTATCAGGGCGATAATTTCACCTTTTTCGTTTCGCTGTATGTAGGGCATAGTCGTATCCTGTCAGGATTGAGCCGGGTTTGATTTTGTTGAAAGAACGCCGCCTAAGTATGATCCGCTGTTTTTACTTTTTAATCACAGCCATGGTTTCAGTGAGGAAATATTGGTTTCATTCTATGCCAAAAAAAGACATTTGTCTTAGGACAATGCTGCCATGAATGAATTGGCGATATGTTTGCGAAAAAATAAATTTGTAAACATTTTATTTGTTGGGCAAAGAGAGTGAAAACTTCATGAAAATAACGGAAATAAAAGAAGAATTCAAAAAAAGAAACGGCCATAAACATTTTTCCGGATAACATGTTTGTGTCCTGGAATGTCATTGCCGTTATTTCGGCTTAATTCAATGATTCCGGTACATTGCTGATCCATGCTTCAGGGCGGTGCAGGGCGTAGCCCTGTAATCCATCCACGCGGAGTTTTTTTACCATTTCCATTTCGTTGCGGTTTTCAATGGATTCGGCAATAACGAGAATGTCCTGGGCATGTGCCATCGTGACCAGCAGTTCGACAAATTGCTGGTTATCCCGGTTTGTATCGATGTTCCGGATGAAACTGCCGTCGATTTTGAGATAGACCGGTTTTAAGGCGCCCAGAGAACTCAGGGCTGTGATATTTCTGCCGAAATGATCGATACCGATTCCGGCACCAGTGGAAGCGATGGCCTGTTGCAGATTCAGGGCAGCGTACAGATCCTGGGCAATACCGTAATCATCCAGTTCGAATAACAGGCGGTTTGCCAGTTTCGGTCTGGATGCAAGTGTCGATGACAGCCAGGTCACGAATTCCGGATCCTGTATGGATGCAGGCATCAGGTTAATGGAAACGTTTCCTTCCGGATTTTCCTGTTTTGCCAACTGCTCGATTACGGCAGTGACAATCATTTTGTCGAGCGATCTGGTCAGGCCGTGATGATGGATCATAGGGATGAAAATGCTTGCCGGAATCAGTTTGTTTTCATCATTGGCGATACGCAGCAGCACTTCCTGCTGCAGGATAAGCGCAGGATTTTCAGCCTTCATGACGGATTGCAATAACAGGGTGAATCTTTTTTCGTCGATGACCCTGTTCAACAGGGAAATCCATTGGGTCGCTGTCAGGCTGTCGAAATTGCCGGCGATATTGTTTCGGTGATAATGGACGGCGTTCGGCCCCTTGATTTGCGCGGCACGCAAGGCCATATCCGCTTCGGAGAGCAGCTCCGGCAAATTCTGGCTGGTGTGGAATGCCAGACCAATGTGGCCGACATCGGTAAATGGCGTCAGGCCTTTTTCATGCAAGCCAGAGAGATCCGAAGCGAGGGAGTTGGCGAATTTTTCCGCCTGTTTTTCCGAAATGCCGGAAATGGCGACGGCAAAAGTGGCACCGGAAAGACGAGCCAGCAGGATTTCATTGGCCGGGAAAGTACTGATCCGGTCCCTGACAAGCTGGCTAACGCCTTTCAGAAGGGTATCTCCCGCAAGATGGCCGGATTGTTTGTTCAATTCGATCAGGTGACTGATTTCAATGAACATCAGTACGCCATGTTCGAAATCCGTTCCGGATTCGATCATGTGGCGCAATCTCATATTGAAGTATGTGCGATTGGCGAGTCCTGTCGTCGAATCGGTGTAAGCGGCATTACGGATACGTTCAAGCGAGGCTTCCTGCTCACTGAAAATGTCTCTGATTTTTCCTGACATCATGTTCATGGCGGAAACGACATCCCGAAGTTCCAGTGTCCAGGGTATGTGTGTCTGGATGAGATACTGCTTGTTCGATATGGCTTCCGCCTGTTTCTGGACAGCCTTCAATGGACGAAGAATGTAGTGAAGGACGACAAGCACCAGCCCGAAAAGGATGGCAAAGCCGATCAGAAACAGATAAAACGACTGGACGCAAGTTGACCACAGGCGAATGTAAGCGAATTCCGGATGTGCGCTGACACGAACGGCACCAGCCTGCGTCCAGCCGCTCATGATCAGGCTTTCGCCCTGAGGGGTGTCCAGCGGGAACATGTTGACGAACCATGCAGGTACTTTTTCAACAGGGTGTGTACTGATACGTTCGATCAAAGGTTTGCCCTCGATGTCGGTAATGACGATTTCCCGATAGTAGCCGCTGTCATACAGGGCATTGACATGGCTTTCAACGACAACCATATCGTCGTCAGCCATGTAAGGCGAGAGCGTCAGGCCCAGCGAGGTTGCCATGTCCTGCGAGATGCTGTTGAGCTGATCGTTCAGATAGGCGCGTGTGTTATGGACATTGATTGAAAATGTCCCGATAAAAAGCAGCACGAAAAGCGTTGCAATAATAAGAGTTAATTGTCGCCGTAATGTCATAACGGTCGTCTCCAGTTTAATAGCATTTTAGCAATAAAAAACAATTAATTGACAGTTGGCGTGCTTTAGATGACTGTTTTTCATTGATTTTCTTTATCTTTCCGGTGTCAAACATAACTAGAATTCTTTTCCCATCCGGCTTTTCATTTCGTTCCAGAAGCGGATCTTGCCTGATCCGCCAACCCTGTTCTGCTGGGTACGTGATTTCACAATCCACAAGCCATCACCGTTGAATGCGTAAACCGGCGTCAGGTCCGGACGTTGCGTAGCCGGCCGGATCTGTTTGTTCAGGCTGTCCAGAACCTGTGGAACGGCATTTGTCCGGGAATAAAATGTCAAAACCATATGGGCAATCATTTTGTTATTGACTCGTGCCTTGACATAAGTGATCTTGAGCTTGTTGGGATCGACGTGCATTGCCACAAGGGTGAAATATTTTGCGATGGCGTAATCTTCACAATCGCCTCCATTCGTGACGAGCATTTCTGCGGGAGTCGCCCAGTAATCTTCCACTCCCCAGTGTTCGAGATCGGACACATAACGGATACGGTTGAAAAAATCGTTTACAAGCTGGAGTTTTTCGGCTTCGGACTTGTTCTGGTTTTGTTTAATGAGTTTGTCCCAGTCCTGGAGCCGTTTTTTGGCGCTGATGCCGTATTTGGTGGCGGCGTTGTTAAGGTAGGTATTGGTGAGAGGAGGAAGTACATCGGCTGCATGAGGCAGAAGCGGCAATATTATTGCCAATAAGATAACAAATGCCAGTCGTCCGAAAAATTGGGATGTCTGCTTGTATTTTGATGGCGAAAAAAGCATATGACAATTTCGGAGAAGTATTACCGGATTATTGCATAAATCTCTTTTTAGACATAAATATACCCGGCAACGTAAGAGATCGCGCCGGGTAACATCAACTTGAAGCGGATTATTTTTTGTCGGGGTTTACGATCAAATCCGGTTGTGCCTCAAGAACAGGCTCTTTGTCCAGAGACGATTTTTCTTCAACCGGTCTTATGACCGGATCAGCCTCAAGTTCAGGTTGTGCCGGTTCTTCCTGTATGACGGCAGCCTGTTTCTTTTCCTCTTTGCTGTAATCGGCACGCGTCCACGGATTGCTGTGTTCGACGCGTTTGGATGGGTCGCTTTCAACAAGCGGTTTGACGTTTAAGGATGCCAGCAAAGTGCCCATATCGGCCATCAGGCGGAACCGCGCAAACAATTCCATATATTGTCCGTTAACGTATTCGACAGTCGAGGTGTAGTACTCGTTTTCGGTATCGAGCAAGTCGACCAGGGTACGTTGTCCGATGCTGAACTGCTTGGTGTAGGCATCGCGGGTAGCTAGGCTTGATTCGGCATGTTGCAGCAGGCTTGGCAGGCGTTCATGGGCGGAAACAAAAGTGTTCCATGACAGGCTGGTGCTTTGGTCGAGCTGCATCATGGTTCGTTTCATGATTTCCAGTGCCTGATACGAAAGCTGTTTTGTTTCACCAAGGCGTGCATAATCCGCACCACCCCGCAAAATATTCCAGTTCATGCGGATCATGGCATACTTTGAATCGTTCGGGCCTTCAACACCGCCGGAATCGTCCGTGTAATTCAGGCCTGCCTGCAAGTCGAAACGTGGGCCAAATGCTGATTTGGCCGCATTATACTGGGCGTTAGCTGCGTCGATATCGGCTTTGGACTGCTTCAAAAGTGGATTGTTATCGCGGGCTTTTACCAGCGCGTCTTCCAGATTTTTCGGCATGATTTCATCCGTCGGGCCATCCGGCTGGATCAGCTCGTCAGGATGCATACCGGTAAAGCGCTGGTAATTGATTTCAGCATCGCGCAAGTTGGCTTCGGCGGAAACCAGATTCGATTTTGCCAGAGCCAGACGGGCTTCTGCCTGATCGACGTCGGACTGTCGGCCGATACCGCTTGTGGCACGCAAAGAAATCTGGTCGTAAGTTTTCTGATGGTTTTGCAGGTTTTCCTGAGTCAGACGGACATTTTCACGTAAACGCAGAACATCCAGATAGGATTCCACCACTTTCAATGCAATTTGCTCGGCCGTGCCTGAGACCTTGTAAGCCGACGATTGCATGCGGGCCCGGTTTCTGGCGACTTCGTTGGCCGTTGCAAAACTGTCGAAAAGCATTTGTGACAGGGTGACTGATTTTTCACGGCGTGTCAGGCTGTCGCTCCACTGATAGGCTGTATTGCTGTTTTTGGCCTTTTCCTTGCCAACCCCCCAGCCCAGATCGACACGTGGCATATAGCCGCTATAGGCCCCCAAAAGCGCTTCGTCGACTGAACGTCTCTGCCTTGTCTCGATTGCCACATCCGGGTTGTTGCGAAGTGTGTAATCGACGGCGGCCGTCAACGTTGTCTGGGCATTTGCCAATCCGGACAGCGTCAGAATTGCACTGCCGATTGCAAGGGATAGGAGTTTGAATTTCATAAAGGGACCTCACCGTAAATCAGTCTTTCTGTTTAAATTTTGTTTAAAATTTTACACATACATTTGGGGAAATCATGAAAAGCCGGAATCGGTTCATTTAACTCTTTATGAAATACAAATGTTTTAAATGTATTAACTGGTGGAAACTTTTTGTCTTTTTATCACGCTTTCTTAATCAAAATTTACAATTGATGTTGATAGTTTACTAATTTCCATGAATGTTGTCTTTTTGCAACATTATGGCCGCAAAAATAATAGGTATCGTCAAAATTTATTTTATTCTGCTATAATCTCAATCTTTAGGCGCGTAGCTCAGCTGGTTAGAGCACTACCTTGACATGGTAGGGGTCGTTGGTTCGAGTCCAATCGTGCCTACCAACATCCTTTGGGGTTTACCCCGTCTGTCTGGTTCCGGTTCTTCTCCTTTATTGTTTGACGGGGATTTTCTGGAATCATTCATATCCCAAAAAAGGATTTCCCTTCGGCATTATCAATCAAACACTTTCTTTTTTGAAGGGGTTTTTCCTGTATTTTCGCCTGTTTTTGACATGAAAAATTTTTTCCATCTGAATAAAGGTTTTTTTCATGCAGGTTCCGGTTGGCTTTAACATGGCTTTGTGTGACATTCGTTCTGTGCTAAAGTTATCGAAATGACGATTATTCAATGGCGACAATTTCATTTTTCTTCCGGTTGTGCCGGTTTTTTGTGCCAGTGAGTGTCTGAAAAGCGCGGCAGGCCCGCGTTTTTTTGTTGTGTTTTAATTCTGATGACGGTTAGTGCCGTCTTTTTGTGCTGGTTTTTGGAGACATCATGATTTCAGTTCGGCTTCCCGACGGTTCTGTGCGCGAATTCAGTGAACCGGTAACCGTTTCACAGGTAGCGGCCTCTATCGGTAGCGGCCTTGCCAAAGCGGCTATCGCAGGAAAAGTAAACGGCAAACTGGTTGATACTTCCTATGTGATCGATGGCGATGTCGATCTGTCTATCGTGACAGACCGCGATCCTGAAGGCGTTGATATCCTGCGTCATTCCACGGCCCATTTGCTGGCCTATGCCGTCAAACAGTTATTCCCGGATGCGCAGGTAACGATCGGGCCGGTGATCGATAATGGTTTTTATTACGATTTTTCTTACAAACGGCCATTTACACCCGAAGATTTGCAGGCCATTGAAAAGAAAATGACCGAACTGGCTCGCAAAAACGAGGAAGTAACCCGGAAAGTGTTGCCACGGGACGAAGCGGTTGCCTACTTCAAGTCGATCGGAGAAGACTATAAAGCCGAAATCATCGAATCGATTCCGCAAAATGAAGATGTATCCCTTTATACCAGTGGCGGCTTTACCGACCTGTGCCGCGGTCCTCACGTACCGGCCAATGGCAAGCTGAAGGTTTTCAAGCTGATGCGTCTGGCAGGTGCATACTGGCGCGGCAATTCAGATAATGAAATGCTGCAGCGCATTTACGGAACGGCATGGGCCAAAAAAGAAGATCAGGATGCTTATCTTCATATGCTGGAAGAGGCTGAAAAACGCGATCATCGCCGTCTGGGGCGTTCGCTGGACCTGTTCCATTTCCAGGACGAAGCGCCGGGCCTGATTTTCTGGCATGCAAAAGGCTGGACGATCTGGCAACAGGTCGAACAGTACATGCGTCGCGTCTATCAGGAAAATGGCTATCAGGAAGTCAAGGGGCCGCAGATTCTGGATCGTTCCCTGTGGGAAAAATCCGGTCATTGGGACAACTATAAGGAAAATATGTTTACGACCGAATCGGAAAACCGCATTTATGCGTTAAAACCGATGAACTGTCCGGGACATGTCCAGATTTATCGTTCCAATCTGCACTCCTATCGTGAATTGCCGTTGCGTTATGGCGAATTCGGCCAATGCCATCGTAACGAGCCATCCGGCTCGTTGCACGGCATGATGCGCGTTCGCGGTTTTACGCAGGACGACGGACACATTTTCTGTACCGAAGACCAGATTCTGGATGAATGCGTCGCTTTCACCGACCTGCTGAAAAAAGTTTATCGGGACTTCGGTTTTACCGACATCATTTACAAAATCGCCACCCGTCCTGAAAAACGGGTGGGGTCCGACGAGGCGTGGGACAAGGCTGAAAACGCGTTGATCCAGTCGCTGGAACGTTCCGGCTGTTCATATGAAGTGTCTCCGGGCGAGGGGGCTTTCTATGGCCCGAAAATCGAATATACCCTGAAAGACGCCATTGGCCGGATGTGGCAATGCGGTACGATCCAGGTCGATTTCTCCATGCCGATGAGACTGGGTGCCGAGTATGTCGCCGAAGACAACACCCGCAAGATTCCTGTCATGATCCATCGCGCCATTCTGGGTTCACTGGAGCGCTTTATCGGTATCCTGATCGAAAACCATGCCGGAGCGATGCCTTTGTGGCTGGCACCTGTCCATGCCATCGTTTTGAATATCTCGGACGGACAGGCTGAATACGCGCAAAGTGTTGTTCAAACGATGAAAAAAGCAGGTTTCAGGGCCGAAGTGGATTTGCGAAACGAAAAAATTACCTATAAAATACGCGATCATTCTGTAAACAAGGTTCCTTATTTGATTGTTGTCGGCGATAAGGAAAAAAATGCAAACACAGTTGCCGTTCGTGCACGTGGAGGCGTCGATCTGGGCGTCATGACGGTAGATGAACTGATGGCTCGTATGGAAAGCGAAATCCAGTCGAAACAATAAGTTCATAAAGCAAACGGTATAACTTTTTTAAGCGGGGAATCAAGATAGCTACTGATAAGTCACATCGCTTGAACGGCGAGATTTCAGCTCAGGAAGTGCGCCTTGTCGGCGTAGACAATGAGCCGATTGGTATTGTCAGCCTTCAGGATGCTTTCAAGCTGGCGGAAGAAGCTGATGTCGATCTGGTCGAGATCGCGCCCAATGCACATCCGCCTGTCTGTCGTCTCATGGATTACGGCAAGTTCAAATATGCCGAACAGAAAAAAGCCCATGAGGCGAAACTGAAACAGAAGGTTGTTTCGGTCAAGGAAGTCAAATTTCGCCCGGGAACGGACGAAGGGGACTATAATATCAAGTTACGCAATTTGATAAAGTTTCTTGAAGACGGTGACAAATGCAAGGTTACCCTGCGTTTCCGTGGGCGTGAAATGGCTCATCAGGATATCGGATTCCGTATGCTCGAACGTCTGAAACAGGATCTGGAAGAGGTCGGACAGGTCGAGCAGTTTCCGAAAATGGAAGGTCGCCAGATGGTGATGGTTCTGGCACCGAAGAAAAAGAAATAGAATCTTTTCCGTCGTTTTTCAAACGGCGGATAGAGCGCAGCGGCGTTTGCCGTTGTAAAACAAGTGAGAACAGGCATTCAAGTGCAGCGAGTGTTGCCACCTGTGATCATATTAAAAAGAGGAACTGTCTGAAAAGACAGGAGTAAAACATGCCAAAAATGAAAACCAAAAGCGGCGCGAAAAAACGTTTTCGCGTTCGTCCGGGTGGAACCGTCAAATGTGCACAGGCTTTCAAACGCCACATCCTGACCAAAAAAACCACCAAAGCCAAACGCCAGTTGCGTGGAATGACCAATGTCAATGCGAGCGATGTATCGTCCGTATTGCGCATGATGCCCAGCGCCTGATCCATCAACACGAATAACAAGGAAAGAACATGTCCAGAGTAAAACGTGGGGTCACCGCACGGGCCCGTCATAAAAAAATACTTGCTGAAGCAAAAGGCTTTCGTGGCCGTCGCAGCTCGGTATTTCGTGTAGCAAAAGAAGCTGTCATGAAGGCAGGCCAATATGCCTATCGTGACCGTCGTAACAAAAAGCGTGTATTCCGCGCTCTGTGGATTACCCGTATCAACGCTGCTACCCGTGAACTGGGTATGTCATACAGCGTATTCATGAATGGTCTGAAAAAAGCCTCTATCGAACTGGATCGCAAGGTTCTGGCCGATATGGCTGTAGCGGACAAACCTGCTTTCGCTGCTATCGTAAATCAGGTGAAGGCTGCTATCGCGGCTTGATCGTGTTGCAGCTTGCATAGATAAAAGCGGGGCAAGGCCTGAACTTGCCCCGCTTTTTTATTGTTACTTTTAATTTTCTGTTATCTGACAGGATCGTACAGCATGGACTCGTTAGAACAGTTGGTTCTTCTGGCAAAACAAGATTTTGAAAACGCACCGGATGCGGTTGCGCTTGAAAATGCCAAAGCCAGATATCTCGGCAAGACCGGATTGATTACCGAACAAATGAAGACGCTTGGCAAGATGGCACCCGAATTGCGCAAGGCGCAAGGCGCGGTCATTAATAATGCCAAGGGGAGAATCGAAGGGGCGTTAAACGCCCGCCGTGAAGAACTCGCCAACGAAAAAATGCAAGCCCGCCTGAATGCCGAAGCGATTGACGTGACCCTTCCCGGCAGAGGAAGAGGCAAGGGCGGCATTCACCCGGTCATGAGAACATGGGAAAGAATTGAACGGATTTTCGGTTCAATCGGTTTCGACGTGGCTGATGGCCCGGAAATCGAAACGGACTGGACCAATTTCACGGCATTGAACAGCCCGGAGAACCATCCTGCGCGTTCCATGCAGGATACGTTTTATATCGAAGGCAACGATACGGAAGGCAAGCCTTTGTTGCTGCGTACGCATACCAGCCCGATGCAGGTGCGTTATGCCCGTTCCCATGATTTGCCTGTCAAGGTCATCGCGCCGGGTCGCACGTACCGCGTCGACAGCGATGCAACCCATTCCCCCATGTTCCATCAGGTGGAGGGCATGGTCATCGACAAGGGCGTCACCATGGCGGATCTGAAGGGCACCCTGAACACGGTGGTGGAGATGCTGTACGGCAAGGGCACCAAAACCCGGTTCCGCCCCCATCACTTCCCCTTCACGGAACCCTCCTGCGAGATGGATGTCCAGTGCCACAAGTGCGGCGGCGTGGGCTGCCCCACCTGTAAGGGCGAGGGCTGGA
>CAJKQK010000055.1 GCA_905202055.1 uncultured Oxalobacter sp. | reverse complement strand
GCCTGTGATGTTTTTTTACAAAAACTGAACATTATTTGCGTTATGCTGCCGGAGTGTACCGCCAGAAATTCAGAGAAGATCATTAGATAGCCAGCCTTGGAGAAATTCGATTCTCCCGTGATTTATTCTTGACGGAACAATGATCCTGCGCCCTCTGCGAAACAAGTGTAACCGAACAGAATTCAAATGAAACCTGATTGATTTCAACGGTCACAGAGTTGCAATCCCTATCGATATGCCCACCGCAGTTATCGCAAATAGCATGGCTCATTTCGTTTGAATTTTTCATTTTTTCTCCTTGTGGGTGAAAATTAAAATCCCGGACAAAAGGCAGTTGACTACCCTTTACCGGCTGAATGTTTTTACGTCAGAAAACCTTGTGGTCAGACGCCAGAGTGAAAATTCCCATTCGCGCTTTTCCTGGAGACAAGACATCTATTTTGATCCCGGAAAAACGACAAAACCCGGCACGCTCACATCAGGGGTGTCGAACAAAACCCCCTTTGACTTTTTAACTCTCATGACAGTACCTGATTACTTTTTGCATTCCCCAAGAAAAAATCAAGAAAAGGCGATAACGTGGGGGGAACAAGCCCATCAGGAAAAACTTGACGAGACAAGATAATACCGTGAGGACATTTTGATGAAGCTGACTGCAATAGAGATTTGGAAATATTGCAGTGGCATATTGCCACAATAACGTTTCAGACGAATAGTTCAGGCAAAAATTATTGATCAATTTACCCTCAGGTTTGGAGTTACATTAATGGTTTGGCTTGCTTAACGGCTTGTTTCGCAATATTCGATTAAAACTCTTCGAGACGAATATACATATGAAAACCTCCAAAAACCTTAGTCCCTGAATTCAATGCATTTATACAGAAAATCTGCTCTCAAAAAAAATTCAGGAAGACCTTATTTAGTTTTATTTCCGACGCCAAGATACCTCAGAATTAATATAATACGTTTATCGTCGTTTTGGCAGAATGACATGCATATAAACCCGGAAGGAGTGAAGGATAACGATGGGCAAAGAATTGTTCGACAATATCCCCAGTAAAGTTTCTGATCTGTTGATGGACATAAAAAATGGCAGAATTGGTCTGCCGGATTTGCAACGTCCTTTTGTCTGGAAAGACAGTAAAGTGCGTGAATTGCTCGATTCAATGCTGAAAGGATTCCCGATTGGCTATGTCATGTTGTGGGCATCTCCGGAAGAATATGAAAATACGGGACATATCGGCAAAAATCAGAAAATGTTCCACCGCCCGGATGATCTGGTGATCGACGGACAACAACGTCTGACCGCTCTTTTATCTGCGATGTATGGTTTTAAAGTCAAAAACAAGAACTACGACGATCACAAAATCCGCATTTCTTTTAATCCACTGACAAGACAGTTTGCAGTCTGGTCACAAGCCTATGAAAAAAACCCGGAATGGATTAATGAAATCAGTACGGTATTTGCTGCAGACCAGGAACACAATGTTTCCAGATTTCGCAAAGCTTACGTAAAGAATGTCAATGACAATCGCCAGAAAAACGGACGGCCTGAATTAAATGAGGATGAAGAAGATCTGATTGAAAAGAACATAAATGATCTTCTTAATCTTGGCATTTATTCCTTGCCTACCCTGAAAATCAATTCAAGAGCCAGCGAGGAAGATGTTGCAGATATTTTCGTTCGTGTTAACTCGGGCGGTCAGAATCTAACGGAAAAAAACTTTATCGAAACGCTTATAGCTGTATATGATAATGATGTCCACAAGAGGATTGATCAATTTTGTGAGGAATCGAGAAACCCTGCGAATGGAACATCTTATAACCGGATATTGACAGTCGATCCATCCCATCTTATCAGAATGTCGGTAGGTATCGGTTTCAAGAGGGCACGCTTGAATTATGCCTATATGCTCCTCAGAGGCAAAAACTTGAAGAGTGGTGAAGTCACCCGGAATATTCAGGAAGAAAACCTGAAAACGTTCAAAAATTCGCTGGAGACAGTAACCAATCTGAATAACTGGCATGCCTTCATGAATTTGTTTTCTTCTGCCGGTTATCTCAAGAGCAACCTTGTCGCCTCTTCAAATGCAGTGGTATTCAGCTACGTGTTGTACCTGATCGGCAGATATGAATACAAGGTATCCTCAACAGAACTGCAAAAAATAATCCGCAAATGGATTTTCATGTCCACGATCACGGGATTTTATACTGGCTCTACAGAATCGGAAGTAGAAAAACAGTTCGCTGACATGAGAAATATCCATACGGCTGCCGAATTCATTGCCTATCTGGATTCGGTCATCGCCACGCGATTTACGGATGATTACTTTACCCACACCCTGCCGAGTGAGCTCAACAGTTCTTCCGCAATCTCACCCGCCTGGTACGGTTACATTGCTGCACTCAATGTTCTGGGTACTCCTATGCTGTTCAGCACAACACCTTTATCCCAGTTTTTCATATTGGGAACCAGTGGCAACAAAAATGCGGTGGATAAACATCATATCTTCCCAAAACATTATCTGGAACAGATCGGCTACAAAAACGACCGGGATCGTAATCAGATAGCGAATTTCACATACCTGGATTACGCTACCAATATTGAAATCCGTGACGCACCCCCATCAGATTATGTCACACGATACCGTGCAAAATTGGGTGAAGAGGCTTATAAACAGGCCTGCGAACAAAATGCATTGCCTGCGAATTTCGAAACTCTGGAGTATCCGGAATTTTTAAGACAGCGCCGTATGCTGATGTCAAAAATAATACGCAAGGCCTTTGAAAAACTTTGTAACTAAAAGGAATGATCGGCTTGTTCAGGCAGAAAACGGGCACTTGACCACACCTGGGACAGACACACATTCTGCCAGGTTAACAGGATTTGAATTCTCCAGTGTCGAAAGAATATTTTCTACCGGTTCCTTTTCGCCGTCTCTCAGACTTTTCTTCGCATTTGCACACGAGTCCGTATGTAGCCAATCGTCTTCTGAACTTCGGGCTTGCAAGCCTTCCCATAGCCTCTGGCAGGACGTCAGAACAGGTAGTTAAAACGAAGCGACTAACACCTTTGTGCTGTCCGGCATAGCCCTCAAGTGTCTGAACGTAGCTGAATCCAGCATCATTTATGGTGTTTATTTCAAAAAACAAAAAACCGTAACTCGTTTATATTCAACGGGTTACGGTTTATGTTCTGGCGGAGAGAGGGGGATTCGAACCCCCGATAGGCTATGAACCTATACACGCTTTCCAGGCGTGCGACTTAAACCACTCATCCATCTCTCCTGCAATGGATTACTGCGAAGCCATGCATTCTAGCATAAAGATGGACGATTTCCCTATCTTTATGCAATTTTTGACAAGATCACAACGATTTTTTGAGCTGGTCAAGAATGCCCGGGTTTTCCAGGGTGGAAATGTCCTGCGTGATTTCCTCTCCACGGGCAATGACGCGCAAAAGACGGCGCATGATTTTGCCTGAACGGGTCTTCGGCAGGTTGGCGCCGAAGCGGATTTCTTTCGGACGGGCGATCGGGCTGATCTCGCGCGATACCCATTTTCGCAGGTCGGCTGCGACGTCTTTCGCGTCCTCCCCTTCCGGCAATTCCTTTTTGAGGATGACGAAGGCGCAGATGGATTCACCGGTCAGATCATCCGGCTTGCCGACAACGGCGGCTTCGGCGACCATCGGATGAGCGGACAGCACGGATTCGACTTCCATCGTACCAAGCGCGTGACCGGAGACGTTCAACACGTCGTCGATACGTCCGGTGATGGTGAAGTATCCGGTTTGCGGGTCGCGGATCGCGCCGTCACCGGCCTGATACAGTCTTCCGCCGAGTTCTTCCGGCCAGTAATGGGTCTTGTAGCGTTCGTCGTTGCCCCAGACGGTGCGGATCATGGAAGGCCAGGGACGGTTGATGACGAGGATACCGCCCTGCCCGTTCGGCAATTCCTGACCGGTTTCATCGACAACGCTAATGGATAGACCCGGCAATGGCAGCGTGCATGAACCCGGAACGAGCGGGGTTGCGCCCGGCATCGGGGCGATGACGTGGCCGCCCGTTTCGGTTTGCCAGAAGGTATCGACGATCGGACAGCGTTCCTTGCCGATGTGTTTGTAAAACCAGAGCCATGCTTCCGGGTTGATCGGTTCACCGACCGAGCCAAGCAGTCTCAGGCTCGAGAGGTCGTAGTTTTCCGGCGCGACCATCGTGTCTTCAGTGCTGGCCTTGATGAGCGAGCGGATGGCGGTCGGCGCGGTATAGAAAATGGTGACCTTGTGCCTGTCGATCATTTCCCAGAAACGGCCGGCATGCGGGAAAGTCGGCACGCCTTCGAACAGGACGATGGTGCCACCGACGGCCAGAGGACCATAGGCGTTATAGGTATGGCCGGTAATCCAGCCCACGTCTGCCGTGCACCAGAAAATATCGTCCGGCTTGATGTCGAACGTCCAGCGCATGGTCATGATCGCCCAGAGGAGATATCCGCCCGAGGAATGTTGTGCGCCTTTCGGATTGCCGGTCGAGCCGGAGGTATAGAGGATGAACAGCGGATGTTCGGCCTCGACCCATTCCGGTTCGCAAACGTCGGACTGCGGGTCGGCCAGTTCGTGCATCCAGTGGTCACGGCCCTTGACGAAGTTGATTTCGTTGCCGGTACGCTGGTATATGATGACGTTTTTGACCTTGTCGTCGTCGATCATGGCGAGCGCATCGTCCACGATAGCTTTCAAAGGCATGTAGCGGCCGCCGCGAAGCTGTTCGTCGGCAGTGATGACGGCGACAGCGCCGGCATTTTCAATTCTTTCGGCAAGCGATGGTGCGGAGAAACCGCCAAACACGACCGAATGGGTCGCGCCGATACGGGCACAGGCCTGCATCGCGATAATCGCTTCGGCTGACATCGCCATGTAGATGACGACGCGGTCGCCTTTTTTGATACCCAGCGATTTCAGGCCATTGGCCAGTTTGCAAACCCGTTTGTGGAGTTCGCGATAGGTCAGGCGGGTGACGGTTCCGTCATCCGCTTCGAAAATGATCGCGTTTTTTTCCGCGTTTCCATTTTCAAGATTTTTGTCGAGACAGTTGTAGGAGACATTCAGCTCGCCATCCTCAAACCATTTGTAAAACGGGGGATTGGTTTCGTCCAGCACTTTGGTGAACGGTGTGTGCCAGAGTATGTTTTCACGCGAGAGCTTGCCCCAGAACCCTTCGTAATCCTCTTCAGCTTCCTTGCACAGCGCCCAATATGCATCCATGCCAGGTATCGCTGCGTTTTGTGCAAACTCTTCGGATGGATAATAAAAACGGGTTTCTTTTTTTTCGGATGGATTTGCTGCCATTTTGTCACTCCTGTTTTTAATGGCCTCCCGTACAGTTTTACGAGGTGGCCGGACTCTTCTTGTGAATGAGTACACGTTTAAAACAGCCGGAATAAACAGACTTTCCGACTATTCCTTTTGCAGATCTCGCCCGATAACCGGGAGATTTCCGTCTAGCACGACCAGTCCGGTAAGACTGGTTCTTTATTACTATTAAATCTAAGGTATATAACAACAAAAAATATAAGGGATGCAAGATATCGCAAGTTTCCGTTGTCGTCAAATAACTTTTTTACTTTTTTCCGTCTCTTGTCGGGGATCGTATTCCAATGCCTGTGAAAGAGGCTAAAATAACCCGATCTGTAAACATGGTTTTTCGCCCTGTTTTAATATTGAATCCGACACGCCTATGACTACCATCAAGCAAGAAGACCTGATCGAATCGATCGCCGCTGCGCTTCAGTACATCAGCTACTATCATCCCGCCGACTATATAAGACATCTGGCGAAGGCTTATGAAATTGAACAAAGCCCGGCCGCAAAAGACGCCATTGAACAGATTTTGACGAATTCGCGAATGTGTGCGGAAGGCAAACGACCGATTTGCCAGGATACCGGTATCGTAAACGTTTTTCTGAAAGTCGGCATGGACGTGAAATGGGAAGGGTTTACGGGAAGCATTCACGACGCGATCAATGAAGGCGTCCGGCGCGCCTATGCTTTTGCGGACAACAAGCTTCGCAACTCCGTCGTCGCCGATCCGCAATTCGAGCGCAAGAACACGAAAGACAATACCCCGGCCGTCATCATGATGGACATCGTTCCCGGCAACACGGTGGAAGTGACGCTCGGCGCCAAGGGGGGCGGTTCGGAAAACAAGTCGTCCCTGAAGATGCTGAACCCGTCCGATTCGCTGGTCGATTACGTTCTGGAAACGGTCGAACACATGGGCGCAGGCTGGTGTCCTCCGGGTATTCTCGGCATCGGTATCGGCGGTACCGCTGAAAAGGCTGCCCTGATGGCGAAAGAAGCCGCGATGGAATCAATCGACATGGCTGAATTGAAAGCACGCGGCCCGCAAAACAAACTGGAAGAATTGCGCATCGAACTTTGTGACAGGATCAATGCGCTCGGTATCGGCGCGCAGGGTGTCGGTGGCATGACGACCGTGCTTGACGTCAAGATCCATATGTATCCGACGCACGCCGCATCCAAACCCGTCGCGATCATTCCGAACTGTGCCGCGACGCGCCATGCGCATTTCGTCCTGGACGGCTCCGGCCCCGTTTATCTTGACCCGCCGTCCCTGTCGGACTGGCCACAGATAAACTGGCATCCTGACGTGGAAAAATCGACCCGCGTCGATCTGGATACGCTGACGAAAGAAGAAGTCGCCTCTTGGAAACCGGGACAGACCCTGCTTTTGAACGGCAAAATGCTGACTGGACGGGACGCCGCGCACAAACGCATTGCCGACATGCTTGCCAAAGGCGAAAAACTGCCGGTCGATTTCACCAACCGGGTGATTTATTACGTCGGCCCGGTCGATCCGGTTCGTGACGAAGTCGTTGGCCCCGCCGGTCCGACAACCTCCACCCGGATGGACAAGTTTACGGAAACAATGCTCGGCCAGACCGGCCTGATCGCCATGATCGGCAAGGCCGAACGCGGCCCTGTCGCGATTGAGGCGATCAAAAAGCACCAGTCGGCCTACATGATTGCTGTCGGCGGTGCCGCCTATCTGGTTTCCAAAGCCATCAAGGATGCCAAAATACTGGCCTTTGCCGATCTGGGTATGGAAGCGATTTACGAATTCGACGTCAGGGACATGCCGGTGACCGTTGCCGTTGATTCCACGGGGATGTCCCTCCATACGACAGGCCCCGCTGAATGGTCGGCGAAAATCGCCAATTTCTGTGACGGAAAAATTCCGAAAGCGAACAATTGAACTCAAGCGCCAGCGACAATCTGTCCCCCATCAAGGCTGCCGGACCGATCGGCATTTTCGATTCCGGCGTGGGCGGTTTGTCCGTTTTAAGGCATATTGCGACGCAACTGCCTAATGAAGACCTGATTTATTTCGCCGATTCAGGTTTCGCCCCGTATGGAGACAAACCGGAAGAATTCGTGATCGAACGTTCATTCAGGATCACCGATTTCCTGCTGAAGCAAAACATCAAGGCTCTGGTCGTCGCCTGCAATACCGCTACGGCAATCACCATCCACCTGTTGCGGGAAAAATATCCCGATCTGCCGATCGTCGGCGTCGAACCGGGACTCAAACCGGCTGCCGCCAAAACGATTACCGGAACCGTTGGCGTGATGGCAACGGAACGGACGCTGGCAAGCAACAAGTTCCATGTACTCCACCAGTTGCTGAACGACCAGACAGGCGTCCATTTCATCATGCAGCCTTGTAACGGCATGGCCGACCTGATCGAGCATGCCGAGCTGGATTCCGAACCGATTTTCGAACTGGTGCGCCGCTATCTCGTGCCCCTGCTCGAACAGAAAGCCGACACGATTGTCCTTGGCTGTACGCATTATCCGTTTGTCCGCCATGTCATCGAAAAGGTCGCGGAGGAAAACGGCCATACTTCATTGAATTTCATCGATACGGGTTACCCTGTCGCCCGCCAGCTGAAACACCTCCTCGACATCTCGGAACTGAACCGGGATAAAAACGGGACAGCTTCGAGTGCTGCTGCGTTTACTTCGGGCGATCCGGATACGATTTCACACCTGATATCCCGATTACTTCAAACCGACATGCCGGTTTCATACGTATCATTATAAAAATTCAAAAGAAATGCCGATTTAACTTCTTTAACGGAGAACAACCATGAAACGTTTATTTCTTGTGCTGGCAGCCCTTCCTCTCGTTGCATGCACGACCACAAGCAACCAGCTTAACCAGAACCTCGAGCCTCTGCCTCCCCAAGCCATCAGTTACCAGTGCGACAGCGGCAACCGAATCATCGTGACCTATCCGGACAATGATACGGCTGAAGTCAAATACATGGACGACACGTATCAGATGAAAATCGCCATTTCCGCCAGCGGTGCCCGCTACATCGGAGACGGACTTGTCTGGTGGACGAAGGGAAATGAAGCCAGCATGTACAAGGCGATCGACAATACCGAAACGGGCAACCAAATCGAAAACTGCATGCAAGTCCTGAAGTAAACCGATCGCCCGGCCAAGGTCGGCATTCATTTCACATGGCAAGTGGATGCAGCAAAAAACCGTAAAAACAAGCGGTTGATATGCTTGATACGGCCTCATCTTCTGTTACCATTATTTCCTGAGCCAACCAACAGAGAGAGATGGATTCGTGAATACTTCAGTCAAAATCACAGTACTGGTCGATACCGAATCGTTTGACGAAAACCTGGCGAAAGAACACGGGTTCTCGGCATGGATCGAGACGGAAGGCCGCCATATCCTGTTCGATACCGGCCAGACCGGCGGCATGCTGGAAAACGCGAAGCGCCTCGGCATCGACCTGAAAAAGGCCGACACACTGGTACTCTCCCATGGCCATTTCGACCATACCGGCCAGATTCCCCAATTTCTGGAACTGAATGACAAGGCCGTGATTTATTGCTGTTATGACCTCGGGATCACGCGCTACAGCTGCAAGATCGGAACCGATCCGCGCTCCATCGGCATGCCTGAAGCATCCAGAGAAGCCTTATCCACGATTTCGCAAAGCCGTATTCACGAAATCGGCACGCCCCGTTACCTGACCAACCGGGTCGGAATGACAGGGCCCGTCCCCCGGGATTCCATGTTCGAGGATACCGGCGGCCCTTTCTTTCTGGACGACCACAGGGGTGAGCGCGACCTGATCGAAGACGACCAGTCCATGTGGTTTGAAACCGATAAAGGCCTCCTTATTCTTCTGGGGTGCTGCCACGCCGGTCTGGTCAACACGGTAGAATACATCAGGGCCATTTCCGGCATCGACAGGATTCATGGCATTATCGGCGGCATGCATCTGGTCAATGCCGATGAGAAACGCCTGCAATACACTTTCGACAACATGAAAAGCTGGAAGCCGGATATCCTCGTCCCTTGCCACTGCACCGGACAGGTGCCCGTTGCCAGGATGATCGAGGCCATCGGAAGCGACATCGTCACATGGGGCTGTTCCGGTTACACGGTAGAAGCCTGAATTTAAACCACTTATTATCTGGAGAATTTTTATGGTATTGCTTGAACTCGCCATTTTCCCTAACGACAAGGGCACGAGCCTGTCCCCTTACGTCGCCCGTTGTGTGGATATCATCGACAAGAGCGGACTGGCCTATCAGTTTTCCGCGATGAGCACGACCATAGAAGGTGACTGGGATGAGGTGATGAAAGTGGTCGGCGACTGTTTCAAGGCGCTGGCGAAAGATTGCGACCGCATCAGCGTCATGACCCGTGTCGATTACCGCGCCGGAAAGGAATCCCGCCTGAAAAGCAAGGTGACGGCTGTCGAGGAAAAACTGGGCCGCGAAGTCGTCAAGAAGCAATAAGGCTTCTGTTCCCTTCAGTTTCATTCATAAAAAAGCATGGGAGAGTATATTTCCCCATGCTTTTTTGTTACCGTTCAAACCGGCTCTTTTGCCGCTTGTGCCTCCTGATCCCGTTACGATTTCTTCTGAGATTCGACGATCTTCATCGCCCCGGCGATCAGGCCGCCGATATCGCTCAGGTTGGACGGCACGATAATCGAGTTATTCGTCTTCGCCAGTTTTTCGAAAGCGGAGACATACTGTTCCGCGACTTTCAGGTTGACTGCATCGCTGCCGCCCTGTTCGGTAATCGCCTGTCCGACCTTGCGCAGGGCTTCCGCGTTCGCTTCGGCAATAGCTTTAATGGCAGCGGCTTCACCCATTGCACGGTTGATCGCCCCCTGTTTTTCCCCTTCGGATTTGGCGATTTCCGCTTCACGCTGACCGTCGGCGATATTGATCTGTTCCTGCTTGCGGCCTTCGGAAGCGGCGATTAAGGCACGTTTTTCACGCTCTGCCGTAATCTGTGCCTGCATGGCCTGCAAAATGGCGGCTGGCGGCGTCAAATCCTTGATTTCATAACGCAGGACTTTCACGCCCCAGTTCTGTGCCGACTCGTCAATGGCACTGACGACACAGGTATTGATGTAATCCCTTTCCTCGAAGGTCTTGTCCAGCTCCAGACGGCCGATGACGGAACGCAGGGTCGTTTGCGCCAGTTGCGTGATGGCAGCGATATAGTCGGATGAGCCGTAAGACGCCCGCATCGCATCGGTAATCTGGAAATATAAAATGCCATCAACCTGCAACTGGGTATTGTCCTTCGTGATACAGATTTGCGAAGGGACGTCCAGCGGAATTTCCTTCAGGCTGTGCTTGTAGGCGACCCGGTCGATGAAAGGGACGACAATGTTCAAACCCGGTGCCAGCGTGGCATGATACTTGCCCAGACGTTCAACGACCCATGCATGCTGCTGCGGCACGACGTTGACCGACTTGGCAATGAATATAATGGCGACAAAAAGAAGAATAAAAAAGAAAAACATAAAATCCACTTAAATACCCGTTTATAAAAAATATTGAAAAATCATTCGCGGCAATTATCGACGAGCAGAATGGCTCCCCGTATTTCGCGAATGACAAATTGTCCGGCTACCGGCTCCCCTTCAGGCAAAAGCTCGACATCCCAGAGAGCGCCGCGATAATTGGCACGTGCCCGGTAATTGCCGTTATCCGGTTTTTCCCATTTGGCCACGTCAAGAGTCTGCCCGATATCGAGATAAACGGCAGGATTGCGTTGTGGATGCGGTTTTCGGAACAGCCGGCTTTTACGCAAAACGAGCGTCACCAGCAGCCCGACACTACCGGCAACGATGAATTGCACGGAAACATGCGCACCCGCCATAGCCGTCAAGCCACCGGCAGCGAGGCCAATGGCGATCATCAGCAGATAAAACGTCCCGCTGAAAATCTCGATGGCCACAAGAATGCCGGCGACCGCCAGCCAAATCATCCAGATGCTCATTAATTCCTTTATTCCCTCAATCCATTTCCGGTCGGCAGATTATTTTTGCAACATTATAGAATAGATAAGGAAAAGGCAAATATCCTTGCGGCCTGTTTCACTTTCAAGGGGAAATTGAAACAGGCCGTCCGGGAACTGCAAGACGGCTTAACAGCCTTTTGTCTGGCTGTCCGCCAGTGTCTGCCATGTGGAAATGACGGAATCCGGGTTCAGTGACATGGAATCGATACCCTGTTTCATCAGCCATCTTGCGAAATCAGGATGGTCTGACGGCCCCTGTCCGCAAATGCCGACGTATTTGCCCTGATTGTTGCAGGCGGCAATCGCCTTCGAAATCAGTGCCAGCACGGCAGGATCGCGTTCATCGAAATCCGCCATCAGGAGGTCCAGACCCGAGTCGCGATCCAGACCCAGTGTCAATTGGGTCAAATCGTTGGAACCGATCGAGAAACCGTCGAACATTTCAAGGAATTCGTCCGCCAGAATCGCGTTCGACGGCACTTCACACATCATGATGATACGCAGGCCGTTTTCCCCACGGCGCAAACCGTTGACGGCGAGCAGGTCGAGAACGGAACGGCCCTGCTTCAGGGTCCTGACGAACGGCACCATCAATTCGACGTTGGTAAAGCCCATTTCGTTGCGAACCTTTTTCATGGCATCGCATTCCATGTTGAACGCTTCGGCAAAGGATGGTGCGATGTAACGGGAAGCGCCGCGGAAGCCCATCATCGGGTTTTCTTCTTCCGGTTCGAAACGCGTGCCGCCCATCAATGTGCGGTATTCGTTGGACTTGAAGTCGGAGAGACGGACGATAACCGGCTTCGGCCAGAATGCCGCCGCAATGGTCGCGACACCTTCCGCCAGTTTCTGGACGTAATAGGTTCGCGGGTTGGCATACCCGCGGGAAACGGACTCGATCGCTTTTTTCAGATCGGGATCGACGTTCGGATAAGCCAGAATGGCATTCGGATGGACGCTGATTTCATTGATGATGAATTCGAGACGGGCAAGCCCGACACCTCCGTTGGGAATGGCTTGCAATCTGAACGCCATCTGTGGATTGCCAACGTTCATAGCGATTTTGACCGGAAGCACAGGCAATTCGCCGTATGTGACTTCCGATTCTTCCATCTCCAGCGTACCTTCATAGATATGACCGTCTTCACCTTCGGCGCAGGAAACGGTAACCAGCTGCCCGTCTTTCAATACTTCGGTCGCGTTTCCGCAACCGACGACGGCAGGCACGCCGATTTCACGCGCGACAATCGCCGCGTGGCAGGTACGGCCGCCACGGTTCGTGACGATCGCGGCTGAACGCTTCATGACCGGTTCCCAGTTCGGATCGGTCATGTCGGCAACCAGTACATCCCCCTCCTCGACCCTGAACATTTCGGAAGGATCGCGGACGATACGGACGCGCCCGATACCGATTTTCTGGCCGATCGCACGGCCTGACGCGAGCACCTTGCCCCTGCTTTTGAGTTTGAATACCTGAACGGAATCACCCGACTTCTGTGAATTGACCGTTTCAGGGCGCGCCTGAAGGATGTACAGCTTGCCATCGTCGCCATCCTTGCCCCATTCGATATCCATCGGGCGGCCATAATGTTTTTCAATGATCACGGCAAATTTCGCCAGTTCCATCACGTCGTCATCCGTAATGGAAAAACGTCGGCGATCCGCTTCAGGCACTTCAATTGTCTTGACCGGCGCTTTCGCATCGGGACTGGTGTCGAAAACCATTTCGATCAGCTTGGAGCCGATAGAGCGGCGGATGATCGCCATTTTTCCCTTTTCCAGCATCGGCTTGTGTACGTAGAATTCATCCGGATTGACGGCACCCTGCACCACGGTTTCGCCCAGCCCGTAGCTGGACGTGATGAAAACGACGTCCGGGAAACCGGATTCCGTATCCAGCGTGAACATGACGCCGGATGAAGCGAGATCGGAACGGACCATCTTCTGGATACCGGCCGAGAGCGCCACTTCGGCATGTT
>CAJKQK010000054.1 GCA_905202055.1 uncultured Oxalobacter sp. | reverse complement strand
TACATGCTGGAAATGTACGACACTGTCCGGATCGACCATTTTCGGGGCTTTCAGGCCTACTGGGCCATTCCTGCCAATGCAAAAAAGCCCTCGGAAGGCCAGTGGCTGCCGGGCCCGGGAGATTCTTTTTTCGACGCCCTGCAAAAAGAATTCGGTTCACTCGGTTTCATCGCGGAAGACCTCGGCGTCATCACACCGGCAGTCAACGATCTGAGAAAAAAATATGAACTGCCCGGTATGCGTATCCTGCAATTTGCTTTCGACCACAATCCCGACAATCCCTATCTCCCTCATAATTACAAACCGGATACCGTCGTCTATACCGGCACGCACGATAATGATACTGCGCGGGGCTGGTGGGATTCACTTTCCGAATGGGACAGGGATTTTGCACGCCGTTACCTGAGTATCAATGGAAACTGGATACAGTGGGATCTGATCCGTTCGGCATGGTCGTCAACGGCAGCGTTTTCACTGACGCCTTATCAGGATATTCTGGGGCTTGGCTCACAGGCAAGGATGAATACCCCGGGCAACAGCACGGGAGCGTGGGAATGGCGTTTTTCATGGAATCAGGTTGAAGGCTGGTATGCCGAATTTCTTGCCCAAATGACAGAAATATACGGACGCGCTTATTCTCGCCATTAAACACGGATATACTGTCGACTTCCTGAAAACCGTTTTTTTTTATTCATTTAGGCCATTGAAGTAAACCATGGCCTGTTTTGGCATGTATACACTTTCCGATTTCGATTTTGAATTACCCGAGGAATTGATCGCCCAATTCCCCTTACCTGAACGCAGCGCTTCCCGTCTGTTGCTCGTCGACGAGAAAAAAATCGCCGATTCCCGTTTTTATCACCTGATCGACAATCTGTCTGAAGGCGACCTGCTTGTTTTCAACAATACCAGGGTATTGAAAGCCCGCTTTTTCGGCTCGAAAGCCTCTGGCGGAAAAATCGAAATCCTGATCGAACGCATCCTCGACAACCGGAAAGCTCTGGCCAAAATCAGGGCGTCCAAATCCCCGAAAGCCAACAGTATCATCCGTATTGATGATGAACTCGACGTTACCGTCACAGGAAGGGATGGAGAATTCTTCATTCTGCAATTTCCTTCCGACATCTTCAAAATACTGGAAGCACACGGCCATCTACCCTTGCCGCCCTACATTGAGAGGGCTGCCGATTCATTCGATGAAAAGCGATACCAGACCGTTTTTGCCAGCGAATTGGGAGCGGTTGCCGCACCGACTGCCGGATTGCATTTCGATGACGAATTGATGGAAGAGCTCCGGAAAAAGGGTGTGCGCTTCGCCTATCTGACCCTTCATGTCGGTGCAGGAACTTTCCAGCCCGTACGCAGTGAAAACCTGTCAGAACACCAGATGCATACCGAGTGGTACACCATCCCCGAAGAAACCGTCGAGGCTGTCAAAACCGCACAGCAAGGCAAACACAAGGTCATCGGTGTGGGCACAACCAGCCTACGTGCACTGGAATCCGCTTCACAAACAGGCGTGTTGAAAGCGGGCAGTAACGAAACATCGCTTTTCATCACACCTGGCTATCAGTTCCAGACAGTCGATCACCTGATCACGAATTTTCATTTGCCGAAGTCGACCCTGCTCATGCTGGTTTCCGCCTTTGCCGGATTTAACCTGATCAGAAAGGCGTACGCACATGCCATTAACGAAAAATACCGTTTTTTCAGTTATGGCGACGCCATGCTGCTGAAATGCACTTCCCACAAAAACGGCTGAGCCGATTATTCACCACTGCAACCGGGAATCAGACACATGCTTGATTTTGAACTCATCAACACCTCATCAAACGCCAGAAGAGGACGTTTGAAACTGGCGCACGGTACCGTAGAAACACCGATCTTCATGCCAGTCGGAACGTATGGTTCCGTCAAGGCCATGTCGCCGGAAAACCTCGACGACATCGAAGCGCAAATCATCCTCGGCAACACCTTCCATCTCTGGTTGCGCCCCGGACTCGACGTCATCAACCGGTTCGGCGGACTCCACGATTTCATCGGCTGGGACAAACCGATATTGACCGACTCGGGTGGGTTTCAGGTCTTTTCGCTCGGCGCAATGCGCAAAATCAGCGAAGAGGGCGTCAGATTCGCCTCGCCCATCAATGGCAGTAAACTTTTTCTGTCGCCGGAAATTTCCATGCAGATCCAGCACGTGCTGAATTCGGACATTGTCATGCAATTCGACGAATGCACTCCCTATCTGATCAACGACAGACCGGCGACCAAAGACGAGGCAGCCCAGTCGATGCAACTGTCTTTGCGCTGGGGACAACGCTCGAAGGACGAGTTCGACCGGAATGAAAATAAAAATGCCCTCTTCGGCATTGTACAGGGCGGCATGTTCACCGATTTGCGTGACGAGTCTCTGGCCGGGCTTTCACAAATGGGATTCAATGGTATTGCCATCGGTGGCCTGTCCGTAGGCGAACCCAAAGAAGAAATGATGCGAATCCTGTCCCATATCGGCCCGCGCCTGCCTGCCCACATGCCTCACTATCTGATGGGAGTGGGTACACCAGAGGATCTGGTCGCCGGTGTTGCCAGTGGCATCGACATGTTCGACTGCGTCATGCCCACACGCAATGCACGAAACGGGTGGCTTTTCACGCGTTTCGGCGATATCCGGATCCGCAACGCCCGTTACAAGGATGACGAAAAACCGCTGGACGAAACCTGCCAGTGTTATGCCTGTCGCCATTTTTCACGCGCCTACATTCATCACCTGAACCGCGTCGGCGAAATTCTTGGTGCGCAACTCAGCACGATCCACAATCTGCATTACTACCTTCAACTCATGAATGACATGCGTGACGCGATTGAAAACGACCGGTTTAACGAATTTACCGCACAGTTTCATGCGGAACGACAAAAAGGCATATAAGCGATCTCTTTAATATTGACGGATTGTCATTGCCCTTTTTATTGAAATGACATCATTTCGCTTCAAGATTGAATGGATTCGGCCAAAAAAAACGCTATATTTTCCCGCAAACCGCATAAATGCATGAAAACACAGCGCATAGTGCTAGAATCCTGTGTTAAACAAAAATCCAAACTGGAGATGTTATGTTCATTACCAACGCATATGCCCAAACCGCCGCATCCGGTTTCAGCCTCGACAGTATGGGAAGTTTCCTTCCTCTCGTACTGATGTTTGCTGTCCTGTATTTCCTGATGATCCGCCCCCAGCAGAAAAAACAGAAAGAACAGCGCGAAATGATCAGTGCCCTGACGGTTGGCGACGAAGTTCTGACTTCCGGCGGAATCGTCGGAAAAATCACGAAAGTTTCCGACAACTTCCTGACCCTGCAGATTGCCGAAGGAACGGAAATCATCATTCAGAGAGCCTCTATTGTTTCGATGCTCCCGAACGGTACCATCGAAACGTTGTAACAGACCCAGAATATTGTGACTGGATTGCCTGTTCGTCGTGAGCGGGCATTTTCAAACCCTGAATCATTATGAATCGTTACCCACTCTGGAAATACCTCATTATTGCCGCAGCCATTGTTTTCGGCATCATTTATACACTTCCGAACTTCTTCGGTGAATCACCGGCCGTCCAGATCAGCAGCGTCCGATCGACCGTCAAAATCGCCCCCCCCATGACAGGGCAGGTCGAAAGCATATTGAAAGACAACAATATCGAGACTGACGGCGTCTTCTTCGACAACAGCGGTATGCATTCGACCATCAAGGTCCGTTTTACCAATACCGAAGTCCAGTTCAGGGCGAAAGAAGTACTTGAAAGCAAACTGAATGCCGATCCGGCTGACCCGACCTACAGCATCGCTTTCAACCTCTTGCCGAATACCCCCCAATGGCTACAGAGCCTGCATGCCTTGCCGATGTATCTCGGTCTCGACCTTCGTGGTGGCGTCCATTTCCTGATGCAGGTGGACGTTAACGCGGCACTGAACTCAAGAATTGCCGGTATGCAGACTTCCGCGCGTAATCTCATGCGTGAAAAGAACATCCGTTATTCCGGTCTGACCCGTGTCCGCGATACAGTTGAAATGCAGTTCACTGATGTGCAAACGCGCCAGCAGGCCGAAAAAATCCTCAAAGGACAGATGTCCGATGTTACGCTGCGTGAAGATGGCGGCAACAAACTGATCCTTTCCCTGAGCCCGGAAGCCGTCAAACAGGTCAAGGAAAACAGCGTCAAACAGAATATCGCCACCCTGTCCAAACGGGTCAACGAACTCGGCGTTAACGAACCGGTCATTCAGCAGCAGGGGGCAGACCGTATCGTTGTCCAGTTGCCAGGGGTTCAGGACGTTTCCCGCGCCAAGGACATTATCGGCCGTACCGCCACCCTTGAAGTCCGCATGGTGGATGAATCGGTTACCCGTGGTACCGAAGAATCCGTCGCTGTCCCACTGGGCTCCGAACTCTTCCGCCTCGGCAAGGGCGCGCCGGTCATCCTGTATAAGGACCCTGTCATTACCGGCGATTACATTTCCAATGCGTCCGCAAGCTTCGACCAGTACCAGCAACCGGCGGTCAGTATCGATTTGAATGGCGATGGCGGCCGCAAGATGCGTCAGGCAACCCGTGGCAAAATCGGCAAGCTGATGGCTATCGTCCTGTTTGAAAAAGGCAAGGGTGAAGTTCTGACCGTCGCTTCCATTCGCGATGAACTCGGTTCAAAATTCCAGATCACAGGCATGAATACGCCTGAAGCGGCGACCGATCTGGCCCTGCTGTTGCGCGCAGGTTCGCTGGCCGCTCCAATGCAAATCATTGAAGAACGCACAATCGGACCTCAACTGGGTGCAGAGAACATCACGAAAGGTTTCCTCTCCACACTGTACGGATTTGCAACCGTTTCGATCTTCATGATCCTGTACTACATGGTTTTCGGTCTCTTCAGCGTAATTGCCCTGTCGGTAAACGTTTTGTTGCTGATCGCCATTCTGTCGCTCATGCAAATTACCCTGACCTTGCCGGGGATCGCCGCTATTGCGCTGGCGCTCGGCATGGCGATCGACTCGAACGTTCTGATTAACGAGCGTATCCGTGAAGAGCTCCGGATGGATCACTCCCCGCAAACGGCTATTTCAAACGGATTCGCGCATGCATGGGCAACCATTCTCGATTCGAACGTTACGACTTTGATCGCCGGTCTGGCGCTGTTGATATTTGGTTCCGGTCCGATTCGCGGGTTTGCGGTGGTTCACGTCATCGGTATTTTGACGTCGCTTTTCTCTGCCGTTTTCGTTTCCAGAGGCATTGCCAATCTCTGGTACGGACGCAGGAAAAAACTCGCGTCGCTTTCCATCGGACAGGTATGGAGAGGTCATACCCCATCGGATTACACAAAAAACTAATTTACTTATACGGATAACCAACAGGATCGATTATGGAATTCTTTAGGATTAAAAAAGATATTCCCTTCATGCGCCATGCGCTGATATTCAATATCATTTCATTCATCACCTTCCTTGCCGCCGTGTTTTTTCTCTGGCACAAGGGGTTGCACCTTTCCGTCGAGTTTACCGGCGGTACCGTCATGGAAGTCAATTACCAGAAAGCGGCCGATCTCGAAGGCATTCGCAGCACGATCAAGGATCTGGGGTTCGGTGACGATTTTCAGGTTCAGAACTTTGGACGGGCGCAGGATGTCATGATCAACCTGCCCTTACAGAAAGACCTGACCTCTGCCGAACAAAGCGCCAGGGTGATGACCGCGCTGACCCAGCAGAATCCTGACGTCCATTTGCAACGGGTTGAGTTTGTCGGACCGCAAGTCGGGGATGAACTGACCCATAACGGGTTGATGGCACTGGGAATGGTGGTTATCGGGATCATTATTTATCTGGCATTCCGGTTCGAGTGGAAATACGCCATATCGGCGATTATCGCGAACCTTCACGATATCGTGATCATTCTCGGTTTCTTTGCATTCTTCCAGTGGGAATTCTCGCTCTCTGTTCTGGCGGCCGTGCTGGCGATTCTGGGGTATTCGGTGAATGAATCCGTCATTATTTTCGACCGGATTCGCGAAAACTTTCGCAAGATGAGAAAGGCGACCGTCAAGGAAATCGTGAATCATGCCATCACAAGCACGATTTCAAGAACGGTCATCACCCACGGCTGTACGCAAATCATGGTTTTATCGATGCTTCTTTTCGGCGGCCCGACCTTGCACAATTTTGCCATCGCGCTGACAATCGGTATCTGTTTCGGTATTTATTCTTCCGTTTTCGTTGCCGCTGCCATTGCTATCTGGCTGGGCATCAAACGTGAGGATCTGGTCAAGCCGGTCAAGGAAAAAGGCAATGCCGACGGCGCTGTTGTCTGATCCGTGTTTATGAATCGTTTTGCTTTATTGATTTAAAAGATTATTCCGGAGCTTCTGATGTATCAACATATTCAAGTACCCCAGTCCGGTGACAAAATCACGGTTAATGCCGATTTTTCACTGAACGTACCCGACCGTCCGATTATTCCTTTTATCGAAGGCGACGGCATCGGTATCGATGTAACGCCTGTCATGCGCAAGGTTATCGACGCCGCCATTGAAAAAGCATATGGCGGCAAGCGCAGGATCGAATGGATGGAAGTTTATGCGGGCGAAAAGTCCTTAAAAGTTTATGGCGAAAACGTCTGGCTTCCTGACGAAACCCTCGAAGCAATGAAAGATTTCGTCATTTCCATCAAGGGACCGTTGACGACCCCGATCGGTGGCGGCATCCGCTCACTGAACGTCGCCATGAGACAGCGTCTGGACCTTTATGTCTGCCTGCGTCCTGTCCGTTATTTTCAGGGTGTTCCCTCACCGCTGCGTGAACCGGAAAAAACCGATATGGTCATTTTCCGTGAAAATACCGAAGACATTTACGCCGGTATCGAATGGGCCGAAGGCTCTCCTGAAGCCAGAAAAGTCATCGATTTTCTGACAAAAGAAATGGGCGTCAGCCAGATCCGGTTCCCCAAGACATCCGGCATCGGCATCAAACCTGTTTCCCGTGAAGGTACTGAACGTCTGGTTCGCAAGGCCATTCAGTATGCGATCGACAACGACCGTCCCTCGGTCACGCTCGTTCACAAGGGCAACATCATGAAATTCACGGAAGGCAGTTTCCGCGATTGGGGGTACGCTCTGGCAAAACATGAATTCGGTGCGGAAGTCATCGGCAAAGGCCCCTGGTGCACATTCAACAATCCGAAAACCGGCAAGGAAATCGTCGTCAAGGACGTACTGGCTGACGCATTCCTGCAGGAAATCCTGCTGCGTCCTGCCGAATTCAGCGTTCTGGCGACACTGAATCTGAACGGCGATTATGTTTCCGACGCACTGGCCGCACAGGTTGGCGGTATCGGTATCGCCCCGGGCGCCAATATCTCCGATTCCGTCGCCATTTTCGAAGCGACTCACGGCACAGCGCCAACGATGGCCGGCCAGAACAACGTCAACCCGGGCTCGCTGATACTTTCCGCCGAAATGATGTTGCGTCATATCGGATGGACAGAAGCAGCCGATCTGGTCATCGATTCGATGCAAAAGGCCATTTCTTCCAGACAGGTCACCATCGATTTCGCGCGTCTGATGAACGATGCCAGACAGGTATCGACTTCAGAATTCGGCGATATCATGATTTCCTTCATGTAATGAAATCCACAGGCCGGAAGGCTTATCCTTCCGGCTTTTTCATTTCTGTTGCTCTTTTGCGATTCCGGGACTGGCAAACGTATTCCCTTTCAGTCGCAAAAGTAAAAAAACTGGTTCATTGTTTATACCAATTTTGAAGCAGTTCGGTTATGATGGTTTTTCTAAGCCATTGGTTAATTTAAAACAATAGTCTGGCCAATTACCGGGCGAAGTTGTTCCTGTTTTGAGGAATACCATTTTCAGGACACTGAAAAAAGTTTCCTGCAATGTTTATTAAGGAGAGAAGATGAAAACTTGGGTACGTTTCAAACAAGGCGATGCAGTCAAATTCGGTACTCTGGAAGGAGATACCATCAGTGTCTACAGCGGCGACATGTTTGACAATCCAAAAGCAACTGGCGAAACCGTCAAGCGTGCAGACGTCAAACTGATGACGCCTTGTTCACCCAGCAAGATGATCCTGTTGTGGAACAACTTCTACGCACTGTCCAGCAAGCTGGGTGTGGCCATTCCGGAAGAACCCCTTTATCTCCTGAAACCGAGCACCTCCTATATTGCTGACGGTGAAGTCGTCAGGAAACCGAATTCCTACGACGGCAAAGTCGTTTACGAAGGTGAACTCGGTATCGTCATCGGCAAACGCTGCAAGGAAGTTTCCGAAGAACAAGCCAAAGACTATATCTTCGGCTATACCTGTTCCAACGACGTTACTGCCGGCCAGCTGATCCAGAAAGATCCTACCTTCGCACAATGGACCCGTGCAAAAGGCTTCGATACCTTCGGTTCTTTCGGCCCCGGGATCGTTTCAGGCATTGATGACCCGAACAAGCTGGTCATCAAAACCATCCTGAACGATCAGGAACGCCAGAACTATCCGGTTGCAGACATGATCTTCCCCCCATTCAAACTGGTCAGCATGATTTCCCATGACATGACCCTTGAACCGGGCGACATCATCTCCTGCGGCACTTCCGTCGGCGTCGGCTCGATGAAACCGGGCAGCACGGTTGAAGTGGTTATCGACGGTGTCGGACACCTAGTCAACAAATACGAAGCCTGATCCGCTTCACGCCCAAATGAACGGCAAACAGTAACAAACTGTTTGCCGTTTTTTGTTTTTCCACTTGTCCACTTCCTTTTTCATTCTTCTTGCCTTTATCTTTGCCTATCTTTCATTAAATTGAGCGAAATCAGTCGAAACAAACTGTTACATATTCCTTTGGTCAAAACCTTACGCATAAAAGCATGGGAACGTATACTTCTTACGTGCACACTTCGTTTAATTCATCCGAAAGGAAAAAGAATGAAAATTTTGAACAAATGCCTGATTGCCGGAATCGCCGCAGTCGGAATGAGCGGGGCAATCCTCGGAACGGCCATTGCAGCTCCTGCGGATAGCGGCTACGACGGCTGTCCGATGAATATGGGCGGCCCCGGTCCGGGAAACTGTTATGTCGACCAGGATAATCGCGGCTACCATATGGAACGCTGGCATCACTATAGGCAGCAACGACAGACCGCCTTGCACGATCAGCTGAAATTGAATGCCGATCAGGAAAAGGCATGGAAAAACTATCTGGCCGTCGTCGATGCCAACTACAATTCATGGAAACCCATCTCACGTGCCGAAATTGAAAAAATGACGGCACCCCAGCGCATGCAAATCATGCTGGACCGCATGAAAGAACGCGAAGGCAAAATGGCCAACCAGCTCACTGCCCTCAAAACGTTCTATAACAAACTGACCCCTGAACAACAGAAAACTTTCGACAACGAATCCCTGTTCTATCGTGGTTACCACCGGGGTGGTGGCTATGGTCACAGAGGTGGTCCCGGCCCGAGATAAGTCATCATATTCATACTCTTCTTTCCTGTAGCGCCTGACAAGCCTGTCAGGCGTTTTTTTATGGAATAAGGCCCGCAAATCCCCTTTAATTTTGCCGAAACAGTATAATTTCTATTTTCGGCAGAATAAGGCCGAAGCCGTCTTTTACTGATAACAGATTTTTGCCATTTCCATGCTTGCACAACAGAAACAACTCATCTCGGGTTTAATACAGGATGCCGTCAATGCCATTATTGATGGACAAAATCTCGAAAAACAGCCAATTGTTTCGCTGGAAAGACCACGGGATGCCTCTCATGGAGATATTGCCTGCAATATTGCCATGCAGTTGTCGAAACCCCTGAAAAAAAATCCGCGCGAGATTGCCCAGACAATTCTTTCTTCCCTGTTGGCCAACCCCTTGCATAAAGGCCTGATCGAATCGGGCGAAATAGCAGGCCCCGGTTTTATCAATCTTCGGCTCACTGCGTCTGCCAAACAGGATGTTGTCAAAGCGGTCATTGATCAAAAGGAAAAATACGGGTTCAGCAATACCGGTAACGGCAAGAAAGTCATGGTCGAATTCGTTTCCGCCAATCCGACCGGCCCCTTGCATGTCGGTCATGGACGTCAGGGCGCTCTCGGCGATTCCATTTCGGCACTCTTTGCCTCTCAGGGTTACGATGTCACCCGCGAGTTCTACTATAACGATGCCGGTGTGCAGATCGATAACCTGACCCTCTCGGTTCAGGCACGTGCAAAAGGATTGAAACCGGGTGGAGAAGGCTGGCCGGAAAGCGCCTATAACGGCGATTACATCGCCGACATTGCCGCTGACTTCCTTGCCGGAAAAACGGTCGCTGCCCGAAACTGCGAAACCGTTACGGCATCCGGTCATGCAGACGATCTGAAATCGATCCGCGAATTCGCCGTGGCTTATTTGCGTAACGAACAGGATAACGACCTGAATGCATTCGGCATTCATTTTGACAATTTTTTCCTTGAATCGTCCCTGTATCGTGACGGCAAGGTCAAGGATGCCGTCGATACCCTGACCAGGGAAGGAAAAACATTCGAAAGCGAGGGTGCCCTCTGGCTGAGGACAACCGAATATGGTGACGACAAGGATCGCGTAATGCGAAAAACGGACGGCACCTATACATATTTCGTGCCGGATGTTGCCTATCATATCAACAAGTTTTCCCGCGGTTTCGACAAGGTCATCAATATTCAGGGTAGTGACCATCACGGAACCGTTGCACGCGTTCGCGCCGGCTTGCAGGGCGTCAACAAGGGAATACCGAAAGCATTCCCTGACTATGTACTGCACAAGATGGTGACCGTCATGAAAGACGGCGCCGAAGTGAAAATTTCCAAACGCGCCGGTTCCTATGTCACCGTCCGTGATCTGATCGAATGGTCTGGTGCAGGGGATGTCGTGCGCGGAAGAGATGCCGTCCGTTTCTTCCTGATATCCCGCAAAGCGGATACGGAATTCGTTTTCGACGTCGATCTGGCACTATCCCGGTCGGATGAAAATCCCGTATATTACGTTCAGTATGCCCATGCACGCATCTGTTCCGTGTTTTCGCAATGGGGAGGTGACGAATCCGTTCTCGACAATGTCGACCTGTCACCCCTGACATCGCCTCATGAGTATGCACTCTTGTCCAAGCTGTCGGATTATCCGGATATCCTCTCAAGAGCGCAGGAAGAATTAAGCCCTCATCTGGTCGCCTTTTATCTGCGCGAACTGGCGGGAGAACTCCACGGGTATTACAATGCAGAGCGATTCCTGGTCGAAGACAAAACACTCAAACTGGCGCGTCTTGCTCTTTTGAAAGCGACCCGACAGGTTTTGCGTAACGGTCTGGCCTTGCTGGGCGTCTCCGCACCAACCAAAATGTGATTTCAATATGATGAATTTGAAAAACCAAAAAGGCGGTACCTTCCTTGGATTTATCATCGGCCTGATTACCGGACTGGTTATTGCTGTCATCGTGGCCTTGTTGATCACGAGAACACCGATTCCGTTTTCCGGCCGTCAGGACAAACCGGAAAGCGCTCCTGTTCCCGCGACAGCCATCACACCGGCAGCTGATCCGAATCAGGCGCTGTATGGCAAAGATTCCAAACCGGCGACCAATGCAGCAACGGCACCTGCCACTACCGGTGTGACAGGAGCAACGATACCCGTGCCGTCGAACAATGCCAGCCCTGTCGCCCCGTCGGCTCAGGAAAAAGACCCTATTGCTGCCGCCATCAAACAAAAAGAAACACCCGCATCGGAAGACAAGGCAGTTTACTGGCTGCAGGCAGGCGCTTTCAAAAACAGGACTGATGCGGAAAACATGCGAGGCAATCTGGCATTGCTCGGCTTTGAATCATCCGTCTCTGAAGCCACATCAAACAACGAAAAAATTTATCGTGTACGCTTGGGCCCCTACAAGAGCACTAATATAAACAACGCTCACAGCAAGCTGATGCAAAACGGAATTAAAACGACGATAACCCGGACCAAATAAATAAAATGATCAGATTATTTTATCGATTAATCGCCGCCGTACTGGTCGGCATGATGGCAATGACGGCATTTGCCTCTCCAGCCAATCCGCAAAAGAATGTGGATTATCAGGTTCTGAAAGTACCTCAACCGACCAATAACGGCAACAAAATCGAGGTTATTGAATTCTTCGGATATTTTTGCCCTCATTGCTATGCATTCGATACGACGCTCACCAACTGGGCCCGGAAACAGAAAAAAAACATCGTTTTCAAACGCGTTGCCGTCAAGTTCGGTGAATCCATGGAACCGCACCAGAGAATGTTTTACACCCTGTCGGCCATGGATGAGCTGACAAACGAACTTCATCACAAGATTTTCGAAGCTGTTCAGGTGCAGCGGATCAATCTCAGAACGGATGAACAGATCTTCGATTTCGTCGAAAAACAAGGAATCGATCGCAAGAAATTCGCCGAAATGTACCGGTCTTTTTATGTGAAGATGCTGGGCAACAAAGCCGTCGAAATGCAATCCACTTACGAAATCGAAGGCGTCCCCATGATTATCATCGACGGGAAATATCTCACTTCTCCCGCGATTGTCAGCTCCGGAAATCAGATGGACCTGACTGAACAGGAAATGCATGGCCAGACCCTGAAAGTAATGGATGCCCTTGTTGCAAAAGCTCAAAAGGAAAAAGCGGCGTCCAGAAAAGGCACCAGGAAAACGAAATAAAAGATTCCCGGACCAAAAAAGATCACCGGCTCTTGCATTGTCAAAGAGCCGTTTTTTTATATATATTTCATGTCCGTTATACCTCAAAAGATTTCCGGTGATTCCAAATCAGTTTTTCTTTTATTAATGTTTAGTACAATCGGCATTTACATATTGTTTTTTTAGTCCCCGACCGATTACACTTGTGGTTTCGAATAATTCGTCCAACTTTCTTTTTTTATGAGATAAATCGATGGAAAACACAGACAACAAACCAGTAACTTCACTTTTCCATTCGGGCATCCTTGAGAACGAATTAAAATCTGCCTCCAGTGTGCCTCCTTCAAAAACGGTTCTGGAAACGTGGATAAAAGGGCTTGATGAACTCAGGAAAAAAGACAGCTCCGCCCAATGTTCGGCATTCACTCACGTCATTCTCGAAAAACTGCTGGGATATAACGCCAGCGCACTTGAACAGAACACGTCACCTGACCGTTTCTTCGATATATTCATTAAAAATACCGCCAAAGATCAAACAGGCGCCGCTGTAAAAATCATCGACGGTTTAGGGATCTCTTCCACGCAGGAAAAAACTTTCCTCGAAAAAGCATGGAAAAACGAAGAAGTTTCGAAAAGCGGGTTTTATCTGATGACCAACCTGAAAGAGATCCGGCTTTATCCTGTTTCCCGCAAGGAAAAAACCTTTGAACGCTTCAACCTCATTGATCTACTGCAAGACGATGCCGCTTTCTCACGGTTCTATTT
>CAJKQK010000053.1 GCA_905202055.1 uncultured Oxalobacter sp. | reverse complement strand
GCTTTTTCCGACAAGGCACCTTCCCCCTCCGTTTTACCGGCTTTTCCCGACAGGGCCGATACCATTACCGTCCTGACTGCCAGGGTCGGCAAATCGATCCCGAACGTCTTTCTCGCCGCATCCCTGTATGCGCGGTCGTTCCCGAACCATTCCGCCCGAAAATCGCGCCACTTCCCCATTGCAGGCTACATTTCCCCCGTCCTCGTGTGCGGTATTTTCGTTCCCGGCAACCATACCTTTTCCGGCAATCCCGTCATCCTTTTCCCCATAAAAAAACCCCGCCACAAGGCAGGGTTCGATTCCATCCGCTTTTTTCGGGCGCACCTCGCCCGACATGTGTATTTTATCAAGCCTTTTTTCTTCGGTCAGCTGGTGCAACCCATTGCCTGCAAAAAAATACCAGTTGAAAAATCCGCCAGAACGAACTGAAAAAAAGCCGTGCAGCCCTTTGAATATCCCATTTCAGAATAAAACAACATTTTCGGAAAACGCACAAAATGTTGATAAAGTGCAAACACTTTTCAAAGGTACGGACTATTCTTGACTTATGGAAAGAAACGGAACCGCATCGCACAAAAGCCTATCCAACATAAGCCTGACCAGCTCCGCATCCAATGACCGTTTTTTTAATGTACCCGAACAAAAGGTGTTGTCATGTCTCCCCGCCGAACCAGCCTGACCAGCCTGATATTGATTGCCTTCATCCTCATTGCAGGAAAACAGGCATATGCCAATGAGCCAGTCGGGAAACGCCTCTCCGCCGGCGCCACCCAGAGCCTTTACGTCGATCCGGAAGGCCAGCTCTGGGCATGGGGCAACGTCACCAACGGAAAAAGGAAAAGCGTCAAACCCGTCAAGATCATGGACAACGTCAAAAGCGTGTCCGCCTCCACCGGCGTCAGCTACTCATACGCCGTCAAAAAAGACGGCACCGCATGGGCCTGGGGGGACAATACCTTCGGCCAGATCCGGCCCAATACCGATTCCTCCACCGCTTACATCTCCCGACCCGTCAAGGTCATGGATAACGTGCGCATCGTCGAATCCGGAAACGCCACTGTCTTCGCCATCAAAAACGACAATACCTTATGGGGATGGGGTGCCCCCGGCCGCAGGCGTGGCGACATCATACAGGCCAATTCGTCCGTCCCGTCCAGAGTACTCGACAATGTCGCCATGGCCAGCACCTCCATCTCGCACACCATCGCCATTGACCAGGACAACGTCTTCTGGGGCTGGGGCGACAACCGGTGTCCTTCCTACCCGGAAAAACGGCATCTCCCGAAGAAAGTCAACCTCGACGCACTGGGCGGCCGCAAAATCACGAGCGTATCCAGCACGATGGGCCAGACTTTCGCCGTTACCGATGACGGACTGCTCTGGCAATGGGGTGCCGACCGCAAAACCCACCGCAGATGCCTGACCGACAACATGTTCCGTCCCATCCACATGCATGGCATCGACCATGTCAAGGCCATCGCCCCGGGCAAGGATTATCTGCTGATCCTCAAAAAGGACGGCACCGTCTGGAGCTGGAACTGGGCGAAAAGTCCGCTCAAACACATCCCGAAATACCGCCAGATTCCCCTTACCGGCATCATCGAAATCGCGGCGGGCGACCACCACTTCCTGGCCCTGAAAAAAGACGGCACTGTCTGGGCAGCCGGAGCCAACCAGTACGGCCAGCTCGGCAACGGCACCACGAAATACAGCGACGTCCCTGTCAAAGTCAAGCTTCCGCAGAAAATGGTCTGGCACCAGACGGCAATGGATATATTTGCCGAATATGCTGCTGTCATGATCGACTGAAAACGGCATTTTTACCCGTACCCATACCTTGTCAGGAAAACCTGAACAAAAAAACGGGTGGAAACGGCATTTCAACCGTATTGAAAACCCGCCTGAAAGCGGCCTGAGCTCATAAGCTCTTCATGAATAAAAGCGAATTCCTGTCTGCAAAAGCATATTCAATCGGCAACATGTCACGCGACACTTCCAAAAAACCTTTTTTCCGGTAAAAAACATGCGAACGCGTCGCTACGGCAGGCGTATCCAGAACAATCGAAGCCAGATTGTTTCGTGCCGCGCAATTCATCAGACAATCGAACAGCCGGGCGGAAATCCCATATTCCCTGCCCCTGAACGCTTTCGCCACAAAAAACTTCTTCATCACCCCACAGGCATTTTCCCTCACCTGCAAACCAAGCGTACCGACCACGCGGCCTTCATCGTCCAGCGCCAACCAGAAGCCACCTCCATTCACACGGTAATGTACATCGATCTCCAGTAAATCCGGCTGATCGTCAAGCGTCAGGCCAACCCCGGCCTCATCATTCTGAATCGACAGAACCAGCGCAATCACCTGATCCCGGTACGCACCCTCATAAGAAACGATCTTCAAAAAACCTCCGCCCTCAACGTTTCTACATCCTTTCATCATACACACCCGCGTCTTCAAAACAGACAGGAGCCACTCTTTCCTTCATCACGCCCCGCCGCATCCTCCCTGCCAAAAAATAAAAACTCACCGGGCCATCAGAACATGCCATCATGGAAGCTGTCCGGCATTTCTGCGCACAGACACACATTCCCCCCCACCTGCTGAAGAGCAACAGAAAAACAGGAAAAAAAGCAGAATGGACACACTGGAAAAAAGCCCGGATTCATCAAAGAGACAGAAGGCCCGAAATCCGTCGTACGCGAAGCCCGGGCATCGACCGGATGAAGGGAAAGCACTGCCGAACATTCATGGCTGCTCACCCTTCCGGCCAGACTCCTTGCGCCCGCATTCAGGGTCGATACCGGCAAGACCCTCATGATGTGCCTCCTCCACGATCCGGAAGAACTCTACACCGGCGACATATCCGCCCCCCTTCCCGACGAAACCGGAAAACATATCGCCGAAGAACGCGATGTCCGACACGTACTGTCCCGGTTGCCTGCCGGCCAGTAAGAAGAACTTTTCACACTCTGGCGCGAATATCATGACAACACCAGCCCCGAAGCCCGTCCCGTCAAGGCAATCGACAAAGCTGAAACCATCATCCGGCACAATCATGGAGAAAATCCGCCAGACTTCGACTACCAGTTCAATCCCGACTATGGAAACCCTACCTCACCGGCCATCCCCTTCTATGCCAGCTGCGCGAAATACCCGATACGGAAACCGCCAGTCCGGAAAGAAAAAAGTGCCCCTGAAAATAATTGAAATCAGCATCCGTCCCGGGCAAGGACAAAACGAAGAGCGTTTTCCCCGTCAAATCCCGTCATCTCCAGACAGTCCATACGCAAGAAAAGATAATCGGGACTCCACAAAAAAAATCCCCCTGCAAAAAAGAGGGGAAAAACAATGCTTGTTTTTCGTATATACAGCCCATTCATTATATTTCAAATCCACCTGCCGAAATCCAGCGCACACGAACAACAATTTAATATCCTGTTGATGGGGTCATATCGGACGACGCGATGAAGGTAATGAAAAAAATCCCGGAAAAGCCAGCTGAACAGAAACACCATCCATGCAGGCTTCATTTTGGGAAAAAACGAAAACAGGCGTTGAAAAAAAGCCATCATGAAAAACTTCATGATGGCTTTTTTATGGTCCGGAATGGCTGCCAATCAAAAACGGCAACAGCAAAATCCGTTCCCGGGACGAAAAACTACCTTGACGATGGTTTTCAGGCAAACGACCGGACAAGCTTCGGAGGAAAAAACGGATATTCAACCCACGCCAAACCTTTTTTTGCGAACGGTGTCACTCTTATGACGGCTTGCGCGCCGAAAACCGCAGCCGCACATAATCCGCCACCCATGTCCCGTCCGCCTGCATCATCTTCGGCCTGCAGTGTTCGATCACGTCATTTAAAAAGTCTTCCCGGTTTTCCGCGTCGAACGAGGCCAGGAAATCCTGCGCGAACGTCGAGACCCACCCACTCACATCACCCGGCAAAGGCGTCGGACGTTCGAACAGCTCAATCGATTCCACGACAAAACCGGCGTCCTCCAGCAAGGTCTTCGTTTCCGGCACATCCGGAAAATGCCAGGGCTTCGGCAAGGCATGGCCATCCAGTCCACGACGGGCAAACGCATACCCGATCCCTTCCCGGATCGCCTTCACATTTCCCTTGCCGCCGCATTCCACCACAAAACGGCCACCGGCTTTCAGTGCGCGCCAAACCCCCGCCATCACCTTGTCCAGATGCACCATCCAGTGCAGTGCCGCATTCGAAAAAACCGCATCGAATTCATTATCGAACGTCAGCGCCTGGGCATTCATCACCCGGGCATCCACCCCGCGCGCCTTCGCCGCATCGACCAGTTCACGGGAAGAATCCACCCCGACCACATCACACCCCATCAAAATCATCTGCTGCGCCAGATACCCATCCCCACACCCCAGATCCAGAATCCGTTCATGAAACTTCGGAGCCAGAAGCCGAAGCACCGGCATCCCCAGTTTGGAAACGAAACGCGCTTCTCTGGCATAAGAATCCGCATCCCACGTCTGCATCAATTTTGAAACCATTCTCACCCCGGCAAAAAGAAAAACCCCATACACATGCCCTGCCCACTCAACCAGCAAACCCCCTGCCCGTCAGGATTTGACCGCATGAAACCGCAAGCGGACATAATCCGCAAACCATTTGCCGTCCTTAAACAAGGTCGGCCTTGCCAGTTCCATCAGCTCATCCAGAAACGTCTCGCGTTCTTTCGGATGCAGGGAAGACAAATAATTATTCGCATACACCGACATCCATTCCCCCACCGTACCCGGAAGGACAGTCGGCCTCTCGATCGTCTCCATCGACCGGATCGTCATGCCATGTCCCTCAATCAGGCCGGTCAGGCTGTCATGGGTATAAAAAAGCCAGGGATGCAGCGTCTCGATTTCAATCCCGCGCCGTTCCAGAGCGATCTGGACAGCCCCGATCACATTCCTGAGATTATCCCTGTCGCCGGTTTCACCCACGAAACGGCCGCCTTTTTTCAGCGCACGCGACACCCCTTCAAGCGCCCGGTTCGGGTGGCGCATCCAGTGCAGCGAGGCATTCGAAAAAACCGCGTCGAACTCATCTTTGAACGTCATCGCCTCGGCATTCATCAGCCGGGCATCCACGTTGCGCTGCCGGGCCGCCTCGACCGCCTGTGAATTCACGTCAATGGCCACCACCTCGCAGCCCATCTTCACCATCTCTTCGGCAAGCACTCCCAGACCACAGCCCATGTCCAGAATCCGCTCGCCCGGCCTCGGATCCAGAAGCTTCAGCACGGGTTCGCCCATACCCGTCATCACAGACGCCATCCTGATCTGAATTTCCTGAAAATCCTTTTCCACTTCGCCTGACATATCGAACTCCGTTTCAAAAAAACCGCAACAAAACGGTCACTTGCTGTCCGGCCCCTGTCGATTATTCCTGTCGCCGGCTGCAACCGCTCCCAAATTCCGCCAGATGCATCCAATCAGTCCTCAAATACACATAAAAACCTGCCAACTGAACTTTAACACGTCAAAAACGATCTGTTTCAAAATATTGTCCATTTTTACAATTCGTGTATCCTATAGCTTTCCAACACAAGGAGTCCCGTTTAAAAAGCCATGCCCGAGCGACCTGAACCTTATCAAAATGCCACCAAACCGGCCGTGTCCCTTCTGGACAGACTGGCCGCGTTCATCTCCCCCGAACCCGATTCCCGCACCGAACTGCTGGAAATCCTCCACGACGCACAGGAACGCAAACTGATCGACTCCGAATGCCTGTCCATGATCGAAGGCGTCTTCAAGGTATTCGAATCAGCCGTACGTGACATCATGGTGCCCCGTTCACAGATGTATGTCATTGACATGACGCGACCCATTGACGAATGGATCGGCGACGTCATCGAAAACGGCCACTCCCGCTATCCCGCCGTGGAAGGCGAAACGGATGAAGTCATCGGCATCCTCCATGCCAAAGACCTCCTGCACTACCACGAAGAAGGATTTTCAGTCCGTGAAATCCTGCATCCCGCCGTTTTCATCCCCGAATCCAAACGGCTGAACGTGCTGCTGCGCGACTTCCGCAACAACCATAACCACATGGCCATCGTCATCGACGAATTCGGCAGCATTTCCGGCCTTGTCACCATCGAAGACGTGCTTGAACAGATCGTCGGCGACATCGAAGACGAATTCGACGAGGAAGAGGACGTTGACAAAATCGTCCCCCTGAAAGCCGGTGCCAACGGCCCCCGCTGGCGGATTCCGGCCCTGACCGAAATGGAAGACTTCAACAAAACGCTCGGCACCGAACTCGAAGACAACCGCGTCGACACCATCGGCGGATTCGTCGCCAACCAGCTCGGCCGCGTCCCGCACAAGGGCGACACCTTCGACATCGGCGAACTGCACTTCGAAGTCCTGAGCTCTGATGCGCGTCAAGTTCATACCCTTCTTGTCGAAAAAAACGCAGCGATGCAGGAAAAAAATCCGGTAACGCTGTAAAATACGCATATTGCTTTCCGGGGGGCCTTGAAAACACATGAAAAGGCCCCGATATTCCGATAAACGGTTACAATCCGTTGACTCCGGTAACGGAAGGCAGGCCATAAAACATCAGCCAAAAACGAGGTATTTTATGAAGATTGACAATGACATCGAAAAAAACGATGCCGATGATACCGGCATCTGCCTGAACTATATCGACAACGACGCCGACGACCCGACGTTCGATCTGAACCTGACCGGCCGCAGCATGAATCACCTCGACGCCCAGTGCGAACCCGATCCGTTCACACCGCCATCGATCGAGGCGGTTGCCTATCAGGATCCGCTCGGAGACGTCGAACTCGGCGACATGGATGACACCGGCATCTGCATGGGTTACATCGATCCCGATATCGACGACCCGACCAGCGAAGTCGATATGAGCGGGTGCGAAGTCAACCGCCTGTACAACTAGACCCCTCCGCTCCCCTCGCGGGAACGGACGGATAAGGGAACCTTCGGCGTTCCCCGGGAAAATTTTTTCCGAAGAAAGGGACACCGACGGCCAATGAAACGATCAAAGCCTTTACTGCTTCCCGCAATCGCTGTCATTGCCGGCGCGTGTAACACTTTCGCCTTTGCCCCCTATCACTTCTGGATCATCCAGATCCTCGCCCTGGCCATACTCGCCAGCCTCATTATCCGTACCGGCAAGGCAAAAACCGCTTTTATCCTCGGGTGGGCCTACGGCTTCGGCAGCCTCGCTTCGGGCATACACTGGCTTTTCGTCAGCATGCACCAGTACGGTGGCATGAACGCCCCCATGGCCGTGATCGCCATTGTCCTGCTCTCGCTCTTTCTGGGCATACTGGCCGGCTTTGCCGCAGGCCTGACACGCTTTTTCATGAAAAGATGGAACGCGACAAACACCGTCACCGTCTTTTTCATCTTCCCGGCCTTCTGGGCCATCTGCGAATGGGTACGCGGCTGGATCGTCACCGGGCTGCCCTGGGTCGTCACCGGTTACGCCCACACCGACAGCCCGCTGGCAGGATACGCCCCCATCGTCGGCGTCTATGGCATCAGCTTCATCGCCGCGATTCTCGCCGGCGCCATCGCGCTCTTCTTCACCATCGGACGCGAACACTGGATGAAACACCTGGCGGCATCCATTTTGCCCATCGTCGCCATCCTGCTCGCAGGCCAGTTCCTGCGCCATGTCCAGTGGACAGAACCGGCAGGCCAGCCGATACAGGTACGCCTCTTGCAGGGCAACATCCCGCAGGAATTCAAATTCACCGGGGAACAAATCGCCTCGGCGCTGTCCATGTATGCCGACACCATCACCAACAAACAGGCCGACCTGATCGTCACCCCCGAAACCGCCATTCCGATTTACATCCAGCAACTGCCCACCGGCTACCTCGAACACCTGACCCAATTCGCCGCCCGCAGTTTCTCGCACATCGCCCTGGGCATCCCGCTGGCCGACAGCCCACGCAACTACACCAACAGCCTCATCGTCATCTCTCCGCAAGACCATGAGAAAAACGCGCAATTCGGCTACCGGTACAACAAGCACCACCTCGTCCCCTTCGGCGAATTCGTCCCCTTCGGATTCCACTGGTTCGTCAACATGATGCGCATCCCGCTGGGCGACTTCACCCGTGGCGACCCCTTGCAAAAACCCTTTGCCGTCAAAGACCAGTGGATCATGCCCAACATCTGCTATGAAGACATCTTCGGTGAAGAAATCGTCGACCAGATCCGCAACGAGCAGGAAATCGGCAACAGCCAGCCGACCATTTTGCTAAACGTCTCCAACATCGCCTGGTTCGGCAACACCATCGCCCTGCCGCAACACCTGCAAATCTCGCAAATGCGCTCGCTGGAAACCCGTCGGCCCATGCTGCGTTCCACCAACACCGGCGCCACTGCCGTCATCGACGCACAAGGCAACATACAGGCCCAACTCACCCCCTACACCCGCAGTGAGCTCAACGTCACCGTACAGGGCTACCACGGCTCGACCCCGTACATCCGCTACGGCAACCTGTTGGCCCTCGCCATCGCCGTCCTCTTTCTGGCCTTCGGCAAATTCGCGTCCAGACGCCGCTGACCCCTCTTCCAGCACCCCTTCAGGCAAGGGCCGGAGCGCAAAAATCCGGTTGGCCCCACAGGAGAAAACCTTAATTTCCAACAAGGATCAACTTATTTTTCAATGGCTTGCAGAATCATTGTGACCATTCGGCCGTCCTTCGTATTAACATATCCATAACGGTGTAACAAATGTGACAGCATAAACCCGTGCCTTGCGTTACCTTAGCACTCACTTCGTTCAGTCAACATGCGACCGTGGATACAAAAAAGCTGATCAACATGCCGGTCTTTGCGCACCTTTCCATGGAAAAACTGGAAGAATTCTTCAAAAAAGCGCCCTACCGGACAGCGCATTACGAAACGCGCAAACACATCGCCGTGCAAGGTTCCCCGTGCCGGGCATTCTACCTGCTGTGCGAGGGGCTGGTTCGCGCCTCCATGATCGGGCCGGACGGCAGGCAGGTCATCATCGAAGACCACGAAGCCCCGATGCTGCTTGCTTCCAACTTCGTATTCGCCACACACAACCGCTTTCCCGTCGACATCGTCGCCATGAGCCCATGCGAAATCGTGATCATCGAAAAAGAACCATTCATGGAACTGATGTGCAGCGAACCGGTCGTTTTGCAGAATTTTTTGCGCATCCTTTCCGACCGCAGCCATATCCTCACCCGCAAACTGGGTTCCCTTGTCCTGTTGAAACTGAAAAACCGAATTGCCGCCTACCTTCTTGAGCGCCATGAAATACGCAACCAGCAGGAAGTCGCCGACTACCTCGGTGCGGCACGTCCTTCGCTGGCACGGGTGCTGGCCGAACTGGCGCACGAAGGTGCCGTCGTTTTCGAAAAACGCCGGGTCACCATCGCCGACCGTTCAAAACTGGAAAAATACCTGTAGTCCCCCTGAACACACATGAAAAAATTCGATACCATGACCACAGGCCAGATCGTGGCCTGCAATTACAAACACGCCGCCCTCTTCAGACGCTACCGCATCGATTTCTGCTGTCAGGGAAACGTCCCGTTCAGGGAAGCCTGCAAAAAAGCGGGCGTCGACAGCCAGACCCTCCTGAAAGAACTGGAAAAAGAAACCCCACGGGCTTATTTCACCATCGATTTCCAGAGCTGGCCCACCGACCTCCTGCTGGACTACATCCGGAAATTCCACCACCGCCGGGCACGCAGCGAAAGCGCACTCATCATCGAACTGGCCGAAAAAGTCCTTGTCACGCACAATGAACGCCACCCCGAACTCCGCGCCCTCCACCAACTGATACGGCACTCCATGAACGACCTTGAAAACCACATTCACAAGGAAGAGCAAGTCCTCTTCCCCTATATCTACGAAATGACCGAAGCCCTTTCCCTGGGATTGCACCCCCGTCCATTTTATTGCGGAACCCTCAAAAGCCCTGTCGCCATCATGATGACCGAACACCATACCGAAGGGGAACGCTGGCGGGAAATCCATCGCCTGACCGACGGATACACCACCCCGGACGACGGCTGCGCCACATACCGGCTATTCATGGAACGTATCAAACTCTTCGAACAGGGGCTGGAGCACCATATCCATCTCGAAAACAACATCCTCTTTCCCCGGGCCATCGCCATGGAACAAAGCAGCCGGCAAAGATGACAAAACCAAAACAGGATGATCCCCCATAAAAAAAGCTCCTCTTTCAAGGAGCCTTTTCAGACCGGCCAATCCGGTGCCTGTTTCACGGCAGACACACAGCTTATGAACCTTCATTCGTTCCCGTGGCCTTCGTCGATCTCCTTCATCCCCTTGGCCATTGCGACCACATTGTTTTTCACCCTGACATAACCGATCGCCAGCGCGAGGAGCCAGACAGGCACAGCCATCAGCGCCAGCCGGGTATCCGGCTCGAACGTCAACAGCACGAAAACAAATACGAAAAACGCCAGACAGCACCAACTCATCCATACCCCGCCCGGCATCCTGAAAATCGATACCTTGTGTTTTTCAGGACGTTTTTTCCGGTACACCAGATACGCCATCAGAATCACCGCCCACACGAACATGAAGAGCGTGGCCGACACCGTCGTCACCACCGTAAACGCCGTAATCACATTCGGCATCACGAAAATCAGCGCCGCCCCCGACAGGAGGCAAATCCCCGAAAACATCAACCCTGCCGCAGGCACCGCATGCCTGGACAGGCGTGAAAACAACTTCGGAGCCACCCCCCAGGTCGACAGGCTGTACAGCATGCGCGAAGTCGAATACACCCCGCCGTTGGCCGACGAGGCCGCCGACGTCAGCACCACGAAATTCACGATCCCGGCCGCTGCAGGCAGACCGATCATCGAAAACATCCCCACAAACGGACTCTTGTCCGGCGACACCGTATTCCAGGGCGTCACCGCCATAATCGCCATCAGGGCAAACACATAGAAAAAGATAATCCGGACTGGAATCGAATTGATCGCCTTGGGCAGCGTCTTTTCAGGGTCTTGCGTTTCCGCTGCCGTCGTCCCCACCAGCTCGATTCCCACAAACGCGAAAATCGCAATCTGGAAACCGGCGAAAAAGCCCATGATCCCTTTCGGGAAAACCCCGCCATACGTCCACAGGTTCGATAGCGCCGCAGTGACCCCGTCAGGAGAACGGTAAGACGTCACCATCAGGAAAAAACCCACCACAATCAGCGCGATAATCGCAATAATCTTGATCAGCGAAAACCAGAACTCCGTCTCCCCGAACAGGCGAACCGACAGCATGTTCAGGGAAAACAACAGAATGATCGTGGCAATCGCCGGAATCCACCCCGGCAAATCCGGCCACCAGAAATGAACGTACCCCGCAATCGCGATCACGTCCGCCACCCCCGTCACCACCCAGCAGAACCAGTACGTCCAGCCCGTGAAATACCCCGCCCAGGGGCCAAGGATATCGGACGTGAAATCCGAAAAAGAACGGTAATTCAGGTTCGAGAGCAACAATTCCCCCATCGCACGCATCACGAAAAACAGGAAAAACCCGATCACCATATAAACCAGAATAATCGAAGGGCCGGCCACACTGATCGTTTTGCCCGAACCCATGAACAGCCCCGTCCCGATCGCCCCGGAAATCGCAATCAGCTGAACGTGCCGGTTGCTCAAATTACGCTTCAGCTTCTTGTGCCTGGCCATCACCGGCCGGGAGTCATCTTTAACAGTATCTTCAGTCATCAAACCATCAGTATCAACACGCGGGCCACCCCGCTATCACCATCTCTTCAAATGGACCATCGCAAGAGAGTAAAGCCTTTGGCGACAAAAAGCAAAAAAAAACACTGATAGAACAACAACAACCCGTCAAAACAAGCCACTTTCCGGCACGCCATACAGACCATATAAAGCTCATTACATTGACAAATAGGCCGTATACGGTTTAGAGTCATGGCTAAAGAAGAGTCCGTTAAAAAACAGAACTATGGCAGACCGTATCAGGATGCCAAAAAAACAAAAACAACACGGCCGGGCATGAACGCCGGATCACGCCATTTTGCCCTGTTGCCGGAAAAAGAAAGCGGAGGTAGACCAATGGAAGGCATTATCGGTATGGGTTACGGGGACCTTACCAACCCGTGGGACATCCTGAAAGCCGGGTGGAAAAACCTGACGGGAAGCGGCAGGAAAGCCAATTTGGCCTATCCTGAACCATCCGCCGAAACAGGCACGGCAGCCAATCCGTATGCCGACCCATACACCCGAAACCGCGTCATCTTTGACGCCATCGAATCGGGCCGCCGCCAATCTGCGCGCCAGCCTGCCCCATATGCGGCAAGCCCGACGCCATCCATTACAGAAAACAGACCGCCCGTATTCAGGACCGAACTCATGAACACCATCCATGACGCCGCCCTGAAAAACCTGCCCCTGATCGCCTCCAACCCGTACCGGGACATTCCTTTCTACAAAAACAACGCCGTCGTCGACGCGTGGTACCGGAAAATCAATACCAACCCACGCCATCAGGGACAGGCCAGCACCGGAGTCAACACAGGGCGCTATCGTAGCCCACTGGAAGGCACCATCGCAGGCGAACCCTACGCACGCAGGGCATACGCCGTACCCGAACGCAAACCGGCTCCCGCCCACGCCTTTCAGGGCGAAACCGGAACCGACGCACAGGCCTGTACACCCGCCATCGACAAACTGCGTCCATTTACTGCCATCAAAAACCTTATCGATCCCGAACAACTGAAACAAACCGAACAAGCCATTGGCCGTTTTTTGAATAGCGCATAGGCAAAACCGGTACAGGAAACCAACGAAAAACCCATTAACACAGGCATAACAACCGACGGAGGCCAGCATGCCGATCTTCCAGCCAACAGAAATCCGGGTACCGGAATTTACACCCCATCCGACCCAGCCAGTCAGAAAACGGCAGCCTTTTCCAGTACGGGCGACATCCCACATATCCAGAGCGAGACCGGGCAGGCGGCACAGACCGGAACCGACCTGTATGAGGGCATCAAAACGGCCATCCCCGACCTAGGCGTCGGCGCCATCGTCGCGGGCGGCAAAGTCATCGGTGACCTGGTTGATCTGAGAAGCGCCCTGACCGGCAGCGAGGACATGAAAGACTTCGGCAAGCACATCCGGGACAGCTCCGAAAAATTCATTGAAAACAGCGGATCGGAAACCCTGAACCGCCAGCGCAAGGCCATTTCCAAAATCCTGAAAGACCCGAATGCCAGCGGAGCCGACCTTGCCAAAGTCATAACTGAAAACCCCTACGGCACCCTTTTCAACGCCGGAACCGAAATGGCCGGCATCGCCCTGCCAGCGGGCGGCGCCAAACTCGCCCAAAAAGGCATCCAGCCGGGCATGAAAGCCGCCCCCAAAATAGCCCAATGGGGCGCCAAAACCCTGCCCTGCGTCCCCCACGCCATCCAGACCCTGCAGGGAGTCGGCGACAGCCTGAACAAAAGCGCTGGCGAGGAATTTTCCAAACGTGCCCTGAAAGCCATCGGCGCAGCGGCTGTCACGGCCGCCGGAAGCGCCGCCTCCGGTGGCGGCATCGCGGGCGAAGTCGGCAAACGCCTCACCAACCAGATTACC
>CAJKQK010000052.1 GCA_905202055.1 uncultured Oxalobacter sp. | reverse complement strand
TGACCATCGTTCGGGAAAGGGGCTGGAGACTGAATGAAACGGACGCGACATACGAGCAGCTTCATCTGGCTCTTCTGACCGGACTTCTGGGAAATATCGGATGCAAGTCCGAAGATTCATCCATTTTTCTCGGTGCACGCGGCATTCGTTTCCATATCTGGCCCGGTTCCGCGCTTGCCCGCAAGAACGGCCGCTGGATCATGGCCGCCGAACTCGTCGATACCAGCCGCCTTTACGCGCGTTGCATTGCCCAGATACAGCCGGAATGGCTCGAAAAAGTCGGCAGCCACCTGTTGAAAAAATCTTGGGGCGACCCTCATTGGGAAAAAAAACCGGCCCAGGTCACCGCCTTCGAACGGGCGACCCTTTACGGACTCGTCGTTTACAGCCATCGCCGCGTTCATTACGGCCACATCAATCCAAAAGAAGCACGCGACATCTTCATTCGTGAAGCCCTCGTCAACGGTGATTTCGAGAGCAAGGCGCCTTTTTACCTGCACAACCAGAAACTGATGCGCGAAATCGAAAATCTGGAACACAAGTCCCGGAGAACGGACGTGCTGGTCGATGACAGCCTGATTGCCGCTTTTTACGACAAGCACATTCCCCAGTCGGTATTCAACGGTTTTTCCTTCGAGAAATGGCTTAAGGATGCCACACGCGAAAATCCGAAACTGCTGTTTCTGGATCGGGACGACCTGATGCGCCATGAGGCAGCCGGAATCACGACCGAACTCTTCCCGAAAACGTTTTCCCACTCCGGTATCGACATGGCCTTGAACTATCATTTCGAGCCTGGCAATCCCCGGGACGGAATTACGCTCAGCATTCCCATCTACGCGTTGAACCAGCTCGATGCAGAGCGCTGTGAGTGGCTGGTATTGGGCATGCTGAAAGAAAAAACCCAGTTGCTGATCAAATCGCTCCCGCAGCGGATCCGCAGAAATTGCGTTCCCTTGCCGGATTATGCAGCCGGATTTGTCGACCGCGTTATCGGGAAAAACGGTTTCGGTTCCGGATCACTGGTCGAGGCGCTTATTGAAGACATCCGTTCTGAAACAAATGCCGTTGCGAAAACGGACGACTTCAGGATGGAGACCTTGCCCGCCCATCTTTTCATGAATTTCCGGGTAATCGATGAACATGGAAGAATGCTGGAAATGTCCCGAAACCTGCCAGCCCTTCAGGCAGAATTCAGCCATGAGGCACGCTCGTCTTTCCAGCAACTGGCAGAAAAACAGACCCACCGGTTTCCAGAAAAAAATCCACAGGAAACGTCTTCTGAAGCGGCATCAGCCAGCGCAGGGACAATGGACAAGCTTCCCGAAAAAATCACATCCTGGAACTTCGAACCGCTGCCGGAACTGCTCGAAATCACCCGTGGCAAACAGACACTCTTCGGCTATCCCGCTCTGGTCGATAAGGAAACGCATTGCGAAATCGAGGTTTTCGATGAACCTGCTCTGGCAAAACAGATGCATCAAGCGGGCTTGCGTCGCCTTTTCACCCTCCAGTTGAAAGACCAGCTCAAATTCCTGTCCAAAAACATCAGTGGCCTGACCCAGATGGGGATGCAGTTCATCAAACTCGGTTCACAGGAAGAATTACGGGACCAGATTCTGCAAGCGGCAGTCAATGCCACATTCATGGCATCTCCGTTACCGGAGATGGAAACCGAATTCGAGAAACGGAAGAATGAAGGAAAAGCCCGTCTGGGTCTGATCGCCAATGAAATCGCCCGGCTGGCCTCCCAGATTCTTTCCGAGTACCAGAACCTTCAGAAAAAACTGCCTGCGATCAGGGCGCATGAGCAAACGCTGGAAGATATCAACCAGCAGATCAGCCAGCTGGTCACCAAACGTTTCATCATCGAAAACGATCTGGAAAGGCTGAAACACTTCCCCCGTTACCTGAAAGCCTGCAGTGTTCGTATCGACAAGTGCAGAAACGAACCGCAAAAAGACAAGGCGCTCATGAGTAACTGGCTGCAGGTCGCAATACCTTACCAGCGCGCACTTCGCGATTCAAAACAGTCCAAAGCCCGGTTTGACCCGAAAATGATGGAATATCGCTGGCTTCTGGAAGAATTGAGAGTATCCCTTTTTGCACAGGAATTGCGCACACCATTCCCGGTTTCAGTCAAACGGCTGCAAAAAGTCTGGGATACCCTTCAAAGATAGAAAATACGCTTTTTACAGTTCGCAGTCTGAACCCTCACCGGCAAGTGCCTTTTCGACCAGCTTGCGATTCAGGTTGGGCGAAATCATCTCGATGAAAGCATAAATGTAGCTGCGCAGGTAAGCGTTTTTCCGGATCAGGATGCTGGAACGGCCGGTACCGAACAAATGGCCTACCGGTATCGACCGCAGATTTTTGTCCCGCTCGGCGTCAAACGCCGTTCCGACTATAATCCCGACACCCAGCCCCAGTTCGACGTAAGTCTTGATGACATCGGCATCAATCACTTCAAGGAGAATATCCGCCTTGATATTGCGTTGTTCGAAAACGCTTTCAATCCGGTTTCTGCCATGAAAGACCCTGTCATACGTAATCAGGGGATATTTGGCGATTTCATCAAGAGTGAGCATTTTGGAATCGTTCAACGGATGGTCTGGCTTGACGACCAGATGATATTCCCACTGATGGCATGGCAGGGAGACAAGACCCTCTATTTCAGGAACATTGGCCGTCACCACAGCAAGATTGGCCTGGTCGAGCAATACCATTTCGGCGATATCTTCCACTTTCCGCTGTAAAAGCGACAGGCGGACTTTCGGATATTTCTGCATGAATGACGGGATGACCTTCGGCAGAAAGTAACGCGCAATGGTCAGGCTGCCGGCATCCTGTGCAGCATACTCTTTGCCGATCCGTTTCAGGTCGTCGATTTCCTGCATGATCAGTTCAATCGAATTCAGGATCATCCTGCCAGGCTCGGTCAGACCGCGAATACGTTTTCCGTGACGGCGAAAAATATCAACCCCCAGCTCGTCCTCAAGCTCGATAATGGCTTTGGACACGCCGGGTTGCGAAGTGAACAGGGCTTTTGCGGCATCGGTCAAATTGAAATTCTGTCTGACCGCTTCCCGCACAAAACGTAATTGGTGCAAATTCATTGTATTTCTCGTTATATTCAGTCGCGTCTATGATCGCGGCATTTTTTTGCCCGCAGTGAATTTTAAAGCATTCTGATAAAGTTCGTACTGACACAGAAAAAAGCTAATGTCTTTCCACCCACCAAAGCGCGATAACGGCTGACAAAAAGAACAGCGCACTTGGAATGACCGCAGTCAAAAATGCGGGCCATGTATTCAGTAATCCGACATGGGAAAACAAATTGTTGATAAGAATAAATGCCACCCCGATCATAATACCCGAAAAGATTTTCAGGCTGACTCCCCCTGACCGGAAATGCAGATATGCAAACGGCAATGCCAATGCCATCATAACAAATACGGAAAATGGATATATGATCTTTTTCCAGAAAGCCATCTGATAACTGGTTGCATCCTGCTTGTTCTCGACAAGATGCTGATTGTAAATGGCCAACTCATAAGCAGACATCTTGTTGGCATCGACAGAGATTACCGACAGGATATCTGGCGTAATATCCGATACCATAACAAGAGAATCCAGTTTTTTTGTAGAGAGGCTGGGCGCCGAATCCGGAAAGCGCTTGGTTTTTGTATTGTCCGCCTTCAAATGGGATTCAACCACCTCATTCAGTTCCCACTCATGATTTCCAAGATAACGGGCACTTGCCGCGGATACCGTTTTCGTCAATTCCAGATTTTCATTGAATTCGTATAAACGGATCTGCTCCAGTGTTCCATCGGGCTGCATTTTTTTGACGTTCATGAAACGTGACCCGGTCACAGGCCCATCGATTCCATTTTTGCGAATGGTATCCTTGCTCCACATACCTGTTCTGAATCCATCGCCGACCGCACGCCCGATCAGGTTATTCCTGAATTCAGTTGCGACCCGGGCAGAAACAGGTGTGATGACTTCACCGACAAGAAAGGTAAAGACCAGAAAAACGAGACCGACCTTTGCCAGCATCCAGCAGGCGTCCAGGGTGGAAAGCGACGAAACCCGCATAATGGTATATTCGGAATTGGATGCGAACATCGCCAATGCATAAATCGTCCCGATCAATACGGCAAAGGGCATCAACTCATATATATATCCAGGAATACCCAGAAGAATATAAATCAGTACATGCTGAAGCTGATAGCCGCCACGACCAACCGATGACAATTCGCCGATCAGATCGAAAAAGGCAAACAAGGCAAGAAATGCAAACAGGACAAACAGGACAGATTTCAGTATCTGTGACAAAAAATATCGTTGCAGGATCTTCATTATAGTTTCCCCTTTTCCTGCAAACGTTTATGTTTCAAGGTCGATAGCAAAACATAGGGATGGTATCGACTGTTCACTCCCAGTCGCCATGCGAACAGGACAACGATCACAAGCGCGACGATCAGATGCAATGGCCACCATGCCAGACCGAACATCATCTTTTTCTGAACGACATAAGCTTGCATAAAACTCGATAAATTGCTGTATGTCATATACAGCAGGACAGCGATAATCAAATTGAAAGAACGACCGGCACGCGGATTGACGAACCCGAGTGGAATCCCCAGGAGCATCAACAGGATCGCCATGAACGGCAAACCTATCCGCCACAAAAGCTCGCCCTGTTTATAGCTGTTGGTATCCGTCAACAACTCCATTGTCGTCATCGATCTGGCGGAAACATTTGTTTCGGACATGTCGGCTTTGGACGCGATATAGGCGGTATATTTATCGAAATCCATTATCCGGAAACCGGACTGATCCGACATTTCCTCATATCGGATTCCTTCATCCAGAACAATGAATTTTTCGCCTTTCTCATTCGTTTCGACCGTACCTTCCCTGGATACGACCGTCGTGATGTTGCCGTTTCTTGTCGAATTGATGAATACGTTTTTGACCTTGTTCAGGTCATCAGACATCTTTTCAACGAAAAAGACACGCTGTGCGGCGGCAGATTCCTGGAATTTTCCCGGAGAGATTCGTGCGATATCTTCCCTTTTTTCAAAACGTTCCCTGAATTCGGCACTTTGCCGATACGCCCAGGGCGTCGCAAAAAATCCGAGAAGCGTCACCAGCACGACAATGGGAATGGCAAATTCAATGACCGGGCGCAACCATCTGGTCAGACTCAAGCCAGAGGCAAACCAGACAACCATTTCGGAATCCTGGTAACTTCGGGTCACGACAAGCAAAACCGAGACAAAACCGGTCAATATGAGTATGATCGGCATGTAATTCAACGATGTGAAGCCTAAAAGCGCCAGGACGTCGTCCGATGCAACTCTTCCTTTGGCTGCCTGTCCCAATATACGAATCAGCATCATCGTAATGGTAATCGTGAACAAGGTCATAAATACGCCAACGGCTGTACTTATCAGTTCACGTTTTAGCGCTCGTTGAAAGATCATGAGAAGTTAAAAATGATACGTGGAGGATCAAACAATGGACTTTAGCATAAAATCGGCAGACTCAAAAAACTCTCTCGCCACAATTAAAACCGACTGTATCGTTGTTGGCGTTTATGAAGACAGGAAACTGACTTCGCAAGCGACAGAACTCGACAATCAGGGCATCATCAGCAATGCGCTCGAAAACGGCGATATCGACGGAAAACCGGGTTCTTCCCTTTTGTTGAGAGAACCGTCGACAGCCACTTCCCGAAGAGTATTACTGGTCGGACTTGGGAAAAAACCGGAAATCAGTGAAAAGGACTTTCGTCAGGCAATCGATGCCGCGATCAAAGCACTTTCCCAGACAACGGTTGCCCATTTACTGATCGCGCTGCCCCTGAACAATGTTTCCGGCCGTGACGTGTCATGGTCCATTTACAGTGTCCTGTCCGCGTTTCATGCCCTGCTTTACCGTAGCGATGCGCTGAAAAGCGAAAAAGGCCCTTCTCCCAAAATTCAGAAAGCTGCATTTTACATTCCTTCCGCCGAAGTAACCAATGCAAAAAAAGCTCTCGCACAGGCGAAGGCGATCACTGACGGAATGAGCCTGACACAAGACCTCGGAAACCTGCCTGCCAATATCTGTACTCCCTCCTATCTTGCAAAACAGGCCAGAAGTCTTGCCAAAAAATACAAGTTCGATATCGAAGTTCTCGACAAAAAACAGATCGAGGCCCTCAAAATGGGCAGTTTCCTGTCGGTTGCCAAAGGCAGCGATGAACCGCCGAAATTCATCGTTTTAAAACATATGAACGGGAAATCGAAAGAAGCTCCAGTCGTTCTGGTCGGCAAAGGCATTACGTTCGACTCGGGAGGTATCTCACTGAAACCGGGCGCCGCGATGGATGAAATGAAATACGATATGTGCGGTGCAGCATCGGTTCTGGGGACTTTCAGGGCCATTGGTGAATTGAATCTGAAACAAAACATCATCGGCATCATTCCCGCCTGTGAAAATATGCCGTCCGGCCGCGCCAACAAACCCGGTGACATCGTCACTTCCATGTCAGGCCAGACTATTGAAATTTTGAATACCGATGCTGAAGGACGGCTGATATTGTGCGATGCGCTGACGTATGCCGAAAAATTCCATCCGGAAACCGTTATCGATATCGCCACCCTGACTGGATCGTGCATCGTGGCACTGGGTCACTACAACAGTGGTCTGTTCACCCGGCTGGATGAGGCACATGACACGCTCGCCAATGATCTCATTGCTGCGGCTAAAGGCAGTAATGATCCTGTCTGGCGCATGCCGATTGAAGAGGCTTATCAGGAACAGCTGAAATCGAATTTTGCCGATATGGCCAATATTGGCGGACAACCGGCCGGATGCGTAACGGCGGCCTGTTTTCTGGAACGTTTCACGAAGAAATATACCTGGGCTCATCTGGACATTGCCGGAACGGCATGGAAAAGCGGAACCGCCAAAGGCGCGACCGGCCGTCCGGTTCCCTTGCTTTGCACCTGGCTGATCAACCGGGAAAAAAGATAAAAACAGCTTGAAAAAATACGGCTTCAGCAAACATCTGAAGCCGTTATCTTTTTTTTAACAAATCCTGCAATTCAATGGATGGATATTCCATCCACCTTGATAACTTCTGATGAGAAATATTATTCTTCCACCGTGGTTTCAGTTACAGTTTTTGTTTTTTTGACCGTTGCTTTTTTCTTGCCTTGTTTGGCTTTTGTGGTCTTTGCTTTGGCAGGTACCGCTTTCGAGGCACGCATTTCAATATCCTGAGCCTGCTTCATAACAGCCTGGGCAGCAGCAGGATCTGTAGTTTCGACAATTTCAGAAGGTGGATAGTATGTCGCAGCAAATGCTACACCTACAAATGCCGATAACATGGTAAACAAAATCGAATGGGATAATTTCTTCATCATGAGCTCCAAAAAGATTGATACACATTATTTGTGCCTTACTGACACAATAGGGTCAGAATAAGAAAACAAGCTCTGGGTAATCTTGATTCTACGCAAGAAAATCGCAACATCATTGCTACAAACCTCTAAACTGGGCGCAAGTTTTGAAAACATCCAGTGATGGTGTGACATTTTTCTGACGGCACCATTTTGAAGTCAGTTTCAGGAGCTCTTTAATGTCCCGTCCGGAAATGTTCTTGAAATGACTGATGAGCTCGTCAACGAGCTCTTCTTTCAGGGAAAATTCGAACTGTTTTGACAGGACATTCCATATCTGTCTGGCTTCATTCGGTCCTGGCATGACATACCGGATTGTCGCTATGCATCGCGACGCAATCGCATCATCAACGTCTTCAACACGATTCGTTGTCAGGAACAACAATCCATGGAAATATTCCAGTGTTCGCAAAAATGAAGCGACAACGGCATTGTGATCGATATCGTTGCCTCTGCGTCTGATGTAAACATCTGCCTCGTCGATCAGCATCACTGCCCCCCAACGCTGGGCACGTTTCAATACTTTTTCCAGATTTTTCTCGACGTTTTCGGAAGCGACCCCCAACTGTCCTGAATGCACACGGTATAAAGGTCGACCGACGACTTCCGAATACACTTCAGCCGTCAGGGTCTTGCCAAGGCCTGGCGCACCTTTGCACAAGATCGTCGTGCCGCCGGATTTTCCGGCAACGATATCTTCCATCAATACATCCATGTCCTGGGTCAGAATATCGATCAGATCGCGGTGCTCTTCGGGGAGGATCAGTTTTTCACGCAAACTGGAATCATATTGATATTCCGCCAGATTATCGACATGAATCCACATATTGGTATGCGTTTCGAGATTGAAACACAATATCTGTGGATGAACCGGAATTTCGGTGTAATTCAAACCGACACTCTGCCAGAACGGTGAATCGGTCCTGGTAAAAAAACGCCGGTGAATCAGGCCTTCATCATTGATGACACGGCAGGGGACATCGAAGAGCACTCTTTCAGGAAAGTGAGTACGCTCATCCAGATTGACTTCCATCCCACTGCCGGTTGCCCAGAACTGGCTATTCATTTTAGGCAGGACTTTGACAAACGTTTCCATCGATTCAAGATAAGCCTTTTTCAGTGCAGGCTTTTCTTTCATATATCCTTTTGTAGCGAGAATATCTGAAATTTTCTTATACTGGATATCTTCTGCAAAAAAATACGATATTCTGGTAGAAGGTCTGACCAGATCGTCCTTTCTCGTCGGAATACTGTTGGCCGTCATATACACAGCGACACACGGTGGAGCATTGGATGCTTCCTGAAAAGCAATATCCGTCACCAGCCAGGGCAAATGTTCGCCATTTTCACCAATCGTATAAAGCCAGCCATCAATGGAATCCTGCCTGATATATTCACCCATCGCCTGTTGCAGCACAACCAGGTCGGAAATTTCAATATTGGCAGGGTCCCGGGAAGCTTCTCGCAGACCGGCAATCGTTCCGGCCATTGCACGGTCGCCTTCTTTTTTCAACTTGTCCAGTATCCAGTCCTGAGCGATTTCATCCAGCTCATTATAAAAAATGGATATCTGGTCATCCCCACGCAATAAAAGGTAGGCGGGTATATTTCGTGCCCATGCGGCCTCGGCAAAAAACTCTTTCGCCTCTTTCGCTATGGCCGCAGAAATAGATATGGAGATACCACGAGAAGCTTCATAGTTCATTCAAATACTCCAGGTCGCGAGATGTGTTGAAAACAGGAAAAAAATATTCCATAAGACTAAACCAATTTTAGCAAGTCTGTCGCCCAAAACTTCATATTCTAGCCAATAAAGTCCTGTTTTCTCTATTTGCCAGCTCTCCGGCCACGAAAATTTTTCCTGTCTTCTTTGTGACCGCCCAAAAATTGCTCCAGGAAAATTTTGGAACTCCTGAATCATTTTCCCGCTCTAATGACGGACCTGGTATTCACTTTTAATGAGGGATATATGAAAAAGATCACATCATGGTTATTTATGGCTGTTGCTTCTTTTGCTTTTGTTTCAATGGCCCATGCACAAAATTACAATAATGCGCCAGAGGTAGTTTCCACTCTCTATTCAATCAATAAAGCCCAGATTGAAACCGCGCAAATTGCAAAAAACAAAACCATTAACGATTCGGTTTTGAAATTTGCAAACAAAATGATCAATGAGCATAAAAATGCCCAGACAAAACTTGATCAGATTGCGAAAAACAACAAGATCAATAAAATATCGAGTGCCGATGCCCGTACGATACGGGGAGAAGCCCGAAAAGCGATGCGTGCCATGAAAAAGGTCAATGGTATTACATTTGACCAGACCTATATGGATTATGTTATCAATTCCCATAAAAAGGCATTAAACGTTATTAATGATTATATCCTGCCAAGAGTTCATAATGCCGAACTGAAAGACTATACGCTTGCCATGAGACAAAATGTCATGAACCATTTGCAGGAAGCACAGCAAATCCGGATGAATATTCAATAAAAAAATTATTAATCCGATAACCCGATAATTCATTAAAGGATTTAATCATGCTCAATACTCCAGATTCAAATTCTCAAAAAAAACTTAAAGACGGTATTGAATCCGTTTCAGAACAGCTTGAAACCTCGAAAGAAGATTTCGTCAGCGCGGCAGGCAATATCAAAGCGAATATTCAATCTGAATCTGAACGTTTTCAGGAAGATCTCAAGGATCTGAAAGAAAAAGTCGTTGATTTGTCCAGTACGGGCATTTCCGTCGCCAGACAAACGATTTCGTCCAATATCGAATTGGCAAGGGAAAAAGCGAATCAGGCTGCGCATTGCGCTATGGACCATGCCGAAAAAAGCCTTGAATCAACCGGACACTATGTCAAGGAAAAACCCTATCAGGCGCTGGGTATCGCACTGGGCATTGGTTTCGTCCTTGGCAAACTGATGTCACGCCGATAAGTTATTTAAAAGGAGCGCTTCTGTGTTCAATTCGCTAAGAAGAATAAAACAATTCGGAAAATTCATGCAGGAAAGATCCGGTGATTATGTCCGGTTATTTTTTCTTGACATTGAAATTCAGAAGCAGCTCTTTTTCAACAGACTGATTTGTATCCTCATATTTTCACTCAGTGTATTTTTATCCGTTATATTCTTCGGAGTGGCGCTCATCGTTTCATTCTGGGATACCTCTTATCGGATTCTGGTTGCATGGCTCGTTTTCGCAATTTTCATTTCAATTATGATCATTTGTGCTTTTATTTATTCCCGAAACCGTATAAACAGACCCATGTTTTATGAAATGAAATCCGAGCTGAAAAATGATTTAAACCTGATGAAAGATATGTTATGAGCAATCTTAATCAACTTGAAGCAGAAAAAGAACTCTTGCTTCAGCACCTGAAAGTAAAAAGAATGAGTTGGAAAATGCAATTCATAAAGAATGAGCTTGCTTATGAACGCTATGAAGATTATATGAACAGTTTCTTTCCAAGGAGCGTAATCTTCCGGTTTCTGACAAATTACCCTGCTGTTCCTGTATTGGCATTTTCCTTTTTATCGGTTAAAAAAAGCCGGCAACTCTTCTTTAATATAATTAAAAAGATTCTCTGATTTATCCAGTCAGCTAATTCTGATCTGGTTTTCGGTTGACGATTCTCAAGCAGACCGGAATTGAAACCCGGTATTTTTAATTACTAATTTCTTTATTAATCCGGAGGTTGAGATGAGTTATTTATTGAAAGATGTCTACGGCATGTACAAATGCAATATCGAAGGAGGCATTTGCTTTCTGGGTGCAAAGACACTGATCGGCGAAGAAGTCATTGGCAAAAACGGCAAGAAACTGGGCGAAATACAGGAACTTATGATCGACATGAAAAACCAGAAAGTCGCATACGCCCTGATGTCGTTCGCCGGTTTTCTGGGAATGGGTGAACGTCTGTTTGCCGTGCCATTCGGTGCCCTGAGAAACGATGGGGTAAAAGGTCAGTTGTATCTGGATGTCGATGAAGACAAATTCAACAATGCACCGTACATTGATCCAAATGACTGGCCGGACATGGCTGACAAAAACTGGATTCGTGAAGTACACGCATTCTATGGGGTCGAACCATACCTGATGGGTATGTAATTCCACTTAACGGAGACAAAATATCATGAGATTCCAAAAAACACTTCTTGCCTTCATTGTCGCCCTGTTTATGGCTTCACTGGCGGGTTGCGCCTCGACACAAAAACATTCAAGCGCAGCCGAGTATATTGATGATGCCGTGATCACCACAAAAGTAAAAGCCGCGCTCTTCGGAGATCCGGACCTTTCCGCTGCTGAAATCAATGTCGAAACCTACAATGGTGAAGTTCAGTTAAGCGGCTTCGTATCGACAAAAGCCCAGATTGCCCAGGCAGTCAAAACAGCAAGATCTGTTGATGGTGTCAGAGCTGTCAAAAACAGCCTGCAATTGAAATAAAAAAACGGCCAGATAAACTGGCCGTTTTTTATTTACCTTTCACCCGTTCGAATTCAACGAAAGCATAAGGAATCGAGGCATCGATTTCTTTTCTTGTCTTCTCGACAAACTCATCCTTTGGCAGTTCCGGATAAAATGTTTCACCGTCGAAATCAGCGTGGACTATGGACAAATAGACCCTCTCCGTTACAGGCAGTGTCTGGCGGAACAACTCTCCGCCGCCTCCAATGACGATATCTTCCTTGCCCAGCTGTCTGGCCAGACTGATCGCCTGATCGATATCGTGTACGACATGAGCACCGGGCACCTCATAGTCCTTTTTTCTGCTGACGATAATCGTTATCCGGTTCGGCAATACCCTGCCGATCGACTCGTGAGTTTTCCTTCCCAGAATCAACGCCTTGCCTACTGTCAACTCCCTGAATATCTTCTGTTCACCCGGAATATGCCAGGGCATCTGGCCATCCTTGCCGATCACCCTGTTTTCAGCCATTGCCACTACATGCGATATCGTCATTAATATTTTGTCCTGTATTTTTCAATTCACAACTGCTTTTTCAGTACACTCAAAGTCCGATTTTCAGACGGGAAAGGGTACTGTGCAAGAGTTCGTTTTTTGCATCTTTGGCTTTTGCCTGCCTGAAGAAAGCCAAAGCTCCCTCCTTGTCACCCTTCACCCATAATACCTCCCCGAGATGAACGGCTATTTCAGGGTCTGACCTAAGCTGGTAAGCCTGCCGCAATTGCTGCTCGGCCTCATCGATCTTTCCCTGCCGGAACAATACCCAGCCGAAACTGTCAGTTATAAAGGGATCATTCGGAGCCAGCTTCATCGCTTTTTCAATCAGGGCATGCGCCTCCTCCAGCCTGATGTTCCGGTCGGCAAACGAATATCCCAGGGCATTGTAAGCCTGCTGGTATTGTGGATCGATTTCGATAATCTTTCTCAAGGCCGTTTCCATGTGGTCATACTGGCCCAGATTTTCAGCCGTCAGGGCATAGTCGTACAGAATATTGGTACTTTTCGGAAATTCCGTCAGACCTTTCTTGAGAACATCCAGAGCATCGGCCTGTTTTTTGACATCCCGCAATATCTGCGCTTCTGTCAGCAAGAGGCGTTCTTTTTCATAAGGATTTTCATTTTCAAGTTCCGAAATAATTCTTCTCGCCTGCTTGATGTTCCCTTTTTTGGCATATATCTGGGCAATTTTGATCTCGACAGATAAAGACACGTCATCTTCCTCATCCTTTTCGATCATAGCCAGCCATCCCAAAGCCTTGTCATAATCATGCTGTTCTTCCGCTATCTGCGCCAATAAAAACAAAACCTGGGCAGAATCCCTGTTCTCCTTGTCCTTTTTCGATGCCACCTGCAAATATTCAGCAAGATATTTCTCAGCCGTGACGTAATCATTTTGCTGTATCGACAGCAAACCAAGGGAATATAGAACCATCAAATCCTGTGGCTGTGACAGGCGGATCTTTTCAAATTCCTTTTTGGCCCGGTCATATTGCTTCTGCTTGATCATCAAACGCGCAACTGCAATCCTGACTTCACGTGCATTCGGATATTTTTCCAGAAAACCGGAAAGAATTTCAATCGCTTCATTTGAATCTGAAGATGCCTGAGCGAGTGCCAGAACAGCCGTTTCGGAATCCGGTTTCAAAGCCAGGGCCTTCTGTGCTTCCCCTTTCGCGCGAACCGAGTCATTATTGATAAACGCCGAAACAGACAGTGAAATATGCGCGGCAGGCATATCCAGATACGGCTTCAGCACATCTTCCATTACTGAAAAAGCGGCAGCCTTGTCGCGTGTTCCGGATAAAATCTGCTGGAATTGATAAAAGAGTGCAGGACGTTCGGCCGGCGAAGCTTTTGCC
>CAJKQK010000051.1 GCA_905202055.1 uncultured Oxalobacter sp. | reverse complement strand
CCTTTTCATTCCGGCAGTACCTTACGCCTCCATGGTCATTTTCGTGTGGATGATATACCTCTGCATCCGTCTTCGACAAAGCGGGAAATAATATTTTTCGAGATTCTTTGCCTCAGCTCTTGCAGATTGAAATAAAACCGGTCTTCATGAAAATGGGATTTCGCTGTTTGAATGAACGTTGTCCCATTCATTATGACAGGCAGGGCGCTTCGGGAAAAGCGGGATGGGAAGGCTTTTACAAAATAAAAGGGGATGCAGACGGGCGATCTTTGAAGGGATCAATTCCGGTTCCTGATCTTTTCCTGCAGGATTTTCACTTTTTCCCCACCGGTTTGTACCGATTGCCGGAGGCGGGACCGGATTCCGGCCATGTCGGAATCCCCTGTCTGGCTGGCGAAAAGAGTGGAAAAACGTTCTCTGGCTTCCGTCACTCCCTGTTCTGCCGCTTTTTGCATCCATTCACTGGCCCTGGCGGGATTTGGTGTCGTGCCTTTTCCGGTCAGGTAAAGATCGGCAAGCTTGTACTGGGCTTCACCGATACCCTGTGCCGCCGCTTTTTCATACCAGTTTTTGGCCAGTGCGGCATTCTTTTCCATTCCGAGCCCCTGTTCCATCATCGCACCGAGATTGTATTGGGCTTCGCCCAGTCCCTGCCGGGCCGCTTTGTCAAACCAGACGTATGCCTGCCGGTAATCCTGCGGAACGCCTTCTCCCTTGAAGAACATGAGGCCGACATTGAATTGGGCGGCGGCGTCGCCTTTGTCTGCCTTGGCAAATTCCTGCGGGATTTCAGTGTCCCGGGCGTGTTTGCCAGATGTCGTTTCCGGTTTGCAGGCACATAGGAAAAAGAGACAGGCGATGAGGGACAATGCGAAACAGGCCACTTTACCCGGACGGAATCTTTCCGTATGTGACGTCTCAGCCGGAAATCGGAGGATATTCATGTCGAAGATATGAAAATCGTTTTATTGTTTGCCTGCCGCCATCCATTTTTTCATGCTGTCGACAGGGGGGGATAGTGGGCGGTTTGGGGATATGATCGTTCATGCCGGGCGTTTTTGCAAGCCGCCTCTCATCCGGGTCTCAGTTTTTCCGGGCGTGCACCAGCCGCCTGTCGGCCATGTCGATTTCGGAACCCAGCTGTTTTTCGATCCATGCCCGAATGACCACAAGGTTTTGGGGATGGTTTTTCAGTTTTGTGGCCATCATGTTCTTGTCTGCCTGTGAAACCAGCTTGTCGATCGACGTGTTTTTTTCATCGGCACAGACAAGACCGAATGAAATGAATACCGGCATGACGTCGGCCGTGGCATTGTGGATATCGATGCCGGCCTGGATCCGTTCCAGTATCCGGTTGGCCGTATTTTCCGGACAGTTCAAAAGCAGGAGGGTGAATTCATCCCCGCCTGTGCGCGCAACAATGTCGCTGCCGCGGGTTCCTTCAAGGATCAGGGAGGCGGCTGTCTTCAATAAGGTGTCGCCGATAGTATGTCCGAGATTGTCGTTGAAGAGTTTCAGACCATCCATATCCCCGTAGATAATGGAAAGAGGATAATGATTTTCTTCCAGCTGTCTCAGTTTTTCGTCGAAGTAGAAGCGGCTGTACAGGCCTGTCAGGGGATCGTGGTTGATGCGGTATGCCAGGGATTCCTGCGTGTTGCGCAGTTCGGTAATGTCGGTGTGAAGCCCGACAATCCGGATGGCTTTTCCTTCATTATCGCGGCGGGTCACTTTCCCGCGTCCGAGAATCCATTTATAACTTCCGTCGGCTGCGAGAAAACGGTAGACGTTTTCGAAGGTATCGCCCCTGTCGGGGTTGTTGACGAATTCGATCTGTTTGGTCAGGACGGCTTCGACGTCGTCCGGATGGACACGTTCGGTCCAGGTTTCGATACGGGCAGGAAATTCTTCGGGTTTGTAGCCGCACATTTCGATGTAGCGCGGGCTGAAATAGACTTCTCCTGTTGCGGGTGACCAGTCCCAGAGGCCATACTTGGCCGTATCGAGGGCAAAGCGCATACGGTCATGCTGGACGGCCAGTTTGTTGACGATGGCTTTGGACGTTTCCATGTCGATGTGGATGCCGGCCAGACGGATGGCTTTGCCGTGTTCGTCGCGGCAGACGACAAATCCGCGGGAGAGGACCCACATGTATTCCCCGTTTTTCGTTCTCATGCGGAAACGGATGTGAAAGGAGTCGCCGTATCCGGCCGATTCGATAATGGAAAATTGCATGGGAACGATATTGCTGGCATCGTCCGGATGCACCAGGGTTTCCCATGTGGAAATGTGGTAAGGGAATTCGGCATCACCGTATCCGAGCATGGCGAGGTAATGTTTGTTGAAATACAGCTGTTCCGTGTAGGGTTCCCAGAGCCAGATACCGTAATCGGCTTTCAGCAGATCGTTGAAGATCGAAAAGATATTTTCATCTTTGTCAGTGACTGACATATTTCGTTTCCCTACAGATGTTCTGTTTTTCAACATGTCAGTATCGTATTCCGTACTGTCATGAATTGAGGTTCAATGCCGCCGCCAGCATTATAGAAATGAACCACGACGCTTGCCAAGCTATATTTCATTTGAGGATATAAGGTGTTTTATCATGACAATCGATATTGTTAAAGAATTGTTTTTAAAAGATTTGTTTGTCAATGACAGTGGCCGGGCTTTTTGCTTCGCATGAATGCAAAAAGGAGTCGATGGATATTTTCACGTTAGAAACTGACTGGCAAAAATGCGCGGGCCGGAAGGAGGGAGGAAAAAGGGGAAACGATATTTCTTGTCCGCCGGCATTTTCCTTTTTTTGCCGGACGCTTCTTTTGGAAAAACGAAAGTCGCAGGCAACTGGAAACGGTGTGCGGAAATCACCTGCGGCGACACTTACTGGAAGGTATAGGTTCCGTCAGGGGAATAGATCGGGCGTCCTTCGAGATACCACAGTTGCTGGGCCGGGCGTGCATCGTGAATCAGGTGATAGGCATGGTGTGCACGGCGGCCGGTCCGGCAAACCAGAAGCACCGGTCCGGTCGGGATGGCATTCATGTTGTCGGGAAGTGACTGGATCGGTACGGAAATCGCGCCGGGAATGTGGCCGTTTTCGAATTCTTCCGGGGTACGGACGTCAACGACGGTCAGGTTTTTGTGCTCGCGGATCATTTTCATGGCTTCCGACGGGGAAAGGGTTCCCGTATGAGGGTAAGCATTCGGGGTGGAATAGGTATTGGCCGCCTGTGCACCCAAAGTCAGTGCCAGAAACAGGAAACCGGACAGGATGTGAAACCAGCGTTTGGCAGGAAGCGTTTTCATGGTCGTTTCAGACACGGCAGAAAGCTGCCTTGTCGCAGGTTGGGGCAATTTTTTATTTTACCGTATTTCCGCCATATCCCGAGAACCTTACAAACGGGGTTTTCAGGTTTTTTCAATCGCCGGCCTTGTCCATTGCCGGTTCCGGGGAAGCGGATGGATAGACGATGTAAGCGATCATGTGCCAGGTTTCCTGGAACAGGAAGTGGATTTTGGCCTGCCAGCTGGCGTATTTGGTCGATGGTGTGGGAGATGACCATGCCTTGATGCCGAGGTCGTTTGCAATCTGCATGGCCCGTCTCATATGGATGGGGTCGCTGACGATAATCGCGTTCGAAAGATGGTTTTCTTCCATCAGTTTTTTGGCATTTTGAAGGTTTTCACGCGTTGTCAGCGATTCTTCCTCGATCAGGATGTCTTCTTCCGGAACCTGGTTTTTCATGGCATACCGCCGGGCGACGAACGCTTCGGAGAAGGGGGCGTTTTTCGATTTCCCTCCTGTGGCGATCAGTTTTTTGACGTAGCCGTTTTTGTATAGCCAGATGCCGTGATTGATCCGTTCCTCAAAGACAGGAGATGGCCGCTTGTACCATGCCGCCGCTCCCAGAATGATGGCAGCGTCCGCCGTCTTTTTCTCATCGACGGTCGAAAACCACGCGATGGAGCAAAAGATGTAGATGAGGAATACGCAAAATGAAACGAGCGCAACTTTAATCCATTTAGTCATGGCAATATTGTACCGCGAGCCGGTGTTTTGTTTGTGACAGGGAAGAAGCTGTACGCCGAAAATCCGGAAAAACCCGGTTTTTGTGTGTCCCGCTTCCGGTGGATGGATTTCTCTCGGGCGGTTTTTTTTGTTTTTTCAATCCCTTTTGCTTCCAGGGCATGGCATTATTGAAACGGAAGTGAAGTCATTTGTTGATGGGGTGTAAATACTTTGTTTGCAATGTTTCTTTGGGGGGGGGGAATGATTGCTTTTATCTGAAAAATTACTTTTCGGAATACATTTACGTCGCTCTGTTCCGGCATCGATTTCCGGGCGAACAGTCCGGAAATCCTGTGAAAGAATTGATGATATTCGGGAAACGGACCATCAATCTCCCGATCCATAATCCATGTGGTGAATCTGCATATGGATTCTGTTGCGGGTACGACCGTTATTGTTGTATGTCGAATCATCCGTCACCGTCTGAGCCAGCGTCGAAATCCGCCATGCCTTGATAGTCGGTAGATAAGCAGATGCTTTCGTGAAGTGAAGAAAATAAAACGGGAAATTGCCAGTGTTCAATTCGCTTCAGGCATATTGACTGCAGGATAGATTTCGGACATGTGGCCGTCCGTGGGAAATAAATGCCGGAAGGACGGATTACTGAAAAAAGGTAGCAGGGAAGAAAAAAGGGGAAAATGAGCGGGCTGGTGAACCGGCATAGCGGATAAAACCGGTTTGTGCATGGAGCACGGGATTGAAAAAAGCCTGCGGTGCCGTCAGGGCGGCAGGCTTTCAGTATTGTGTTTCAAAGCCGGATGTATGGAACCGGCCTTTTTGGGACATTACTTTTTCTGTTTGTTCCTTTTCGCTTCTGCCGCCAGTTCTTCCGGCGTCATTTTGCGGTAGTGTTTGTTTCTCAATCTCTTCATGAACATGTATTGCACGACCCAGAGCAGGACGATGATGACGGCTGTGCCGAGAAAAAGCATTTTGCGCATGAATGCACGATTGGCGGCTTCTTTCGGGTCTTCGCTTACGATTGCCCTTTCGAACTGGGGTTTTCCTTCCGTTTCTTCAGCCTGTGGTTTTGCCGTTTCTTCAGCTTTTGCCGCTTCCTTTACGTCAGCGGTTTTTCCCGGTTTGGCTTTTGCGGCGGCCTTGTCGCCAGCCGGGACAGCCGGTACCTCGGCAGCATAGATGACGTCCAGGGCGGCAATGGCTTCTTCATGGCCTTCCTGTGCCGCTTTTTCCAGATAGGGGGTGGCTTCCCTGAATTTTTTCTGCTGGTAGAGTTCCATGCCTTGCGAGAGGTTGTCCGCGCGGGCCGGATTGACCGGTGCCGCGATGGCGATGGCAAGGAGGAGGAAAAGGGCGAGGAAAAAAGCCAGAGGCGGTTTTCGCGTTGTCGTACGGTTTGTCATGAACATGATCGGTTACGGGAACAAATTCCCAGCAGTTTCGGCAAAACTGTATTTTAACAAGTTGGGTGACGGTAAACAATTGAAAAAGCATCCCTTTCCGTTACCGGCAACGGAAAGGGCGCGGATACCGGACGGATTATTCCGGGAAATTGGTATCGATGGCGACCGGCTGGATGGAATCCATGTCGGCCTGCACTTTTTTGATTTTGCGGCTGGCGACTTTATAGGCATCGGCGCCGAGGAAGAGGTGAAGGGGCGGTTTTTCCATGTTGGCGACGGACAGGATGATTTCCACGCCCCTGGCCGGATCGCCGCCCTGTTTGTGGTTCATGCCTTTTAACAGGACATGGAAGGCTTCGCGTTTTTCGGTGTAATCTTCGATGGAAGAGTCTTCGAACTGCATGGAGTCCGCCAGAAATTCGGTACGGAAGTTGCCGGGCTTGACGCAGGTGACGGCGATGCCGAAATCAGCCACTTCATCCCGCAGGGATTCGGACAGGCCATCGACGGCGAATTTGGACGCGCAGTATATGCCGCTGCCGGGAAATCCCGTATAACCGGCCATCGAGGAAATATTGAAGATGTGGCCGGAACGCTGTTTTCTCAGGGCAGGCAGGGCAGCACGAATGACGTTGACGGTACCGAATACATTGACGTCGAACTGTTTGCGCAACAATGAATCGCTGATTTCCTCGATGTAGCCGAACTGGCCATATCCGGCATTGTTGACGACGACGTCGACGGTGCCGAATTTTTTGATGGTTTTCGCGACGGCATTTTTGACCGAAACCTCATTGATCAGGTCGACTTCCAGCGGCAGGAAGCTGGCGTTTTCACGGCCGAGTGCGCCTTCAAGATTGGCGAGGCGCCGGGTGGTGGCGGCGACCTGATACCCTTTGGCGAGAAGCTGTTTGGCCAATTCCAGTCCGAATCCTTTTGACGCGCCGGTGATGAACCAGATTTTCCTGTTTTTCGGGCTGTTGTTTTCCATGTCTTCTCTCCTGTGATTTGTCGGTTAGGGGGTCGGTTGATCCGCCTGTAAAAGCGTATATCGGGAAAGTGTACCGGAAATGGATTATGAATTGAGTGAAAAACGGGCGTTTTCATAAAAAAAATGCCGGACTGGCCGGCATCGTTTCCGAGGGTGTCTGTTCAGACCGCAATCGGGGCGGCGATGGCCGGATGCGGATCGTAACCGGTGATGGCGAAATCCTCGAAACGGTAATCGAAAATGGACGGCTTTTTGGTCAGTTTCAGGCTCGGCAATGCACGCGGTTCGCGTCCCAGTTGCAGTCTGGCCTGATCGAAATGGTTTTTGTACAGGTGCAAATCGCCGATGGAATGGATGACCTCGCCGGGTTCCAGATCGCATTGCTGCGCGATCATGTGGGTCAGGAAAGCCGTGGAAGCCGTGTTGTACGGAATGCCAAGGAAAATGTCGCCGGAGCGCTGGGTCATCATGCAGGAGAGCCGTCCGGCAGCGACCTGGAACTGGTACATGACATGGCAGGGGGCAAGGGCCATTTTTCCTGCCCTGACGTTATCCTGTGGGGACTTTTTTTCGCTCGGCAGGAGGGCGACGTTCCATGCGCTGATGATATGGCGGCGGCTGTCGGGATTGGTGCGGATGGAATCGATGACACCCGTGACCTGATCGATTGTTTTTCCGTCAAAGCCTTCCCATGCGCGCCACTGTGCGCCGTAAATGGGGCCGAGGTCGCCGTTTTCCGTGGCCCATTCGTCCCAGATGGTGACCTTGTTGTCATTCAGGTATTTGACGTTGGTGCCGCCCTGCAAAAACCAGAGCAGTTCATGGATGATGGAACGGATGTGCAGGCGTTTTGTCGTCAGCAGCGGCAGGCCGTTTTTAAGGTCGTGCCGCATCATTCTGCCGAATACGGCACGGGTGCCGGTTCCGGTGCGGTCGCCCTTGTCGGTTCCTGAGTCCAGTATTTCCTGCAAGAGGTTCAGATATTGTCGTTCCATGTTTTTGCGAGTCGGTTAAGGTGCCATGCACGCGATTGTAGCGCAATCGGCAGCCCGGCGGTATTGCGGTTTTTCAGGTTCGGGCTTTATGGCTGGCTTTGTCCGGTTTCTTCCTTTTTCGTAGATGCCGGAGGGGTTGCCCCCTGTTTTGCCGCTTCCATTTCATCGAGTTTTTCCAGTGCGGCCTTTGCGTCGGGGTGTCCGTTTTTTTCCGCTTTTTCAAACCACTTCCGGGCGGTTTTCAGGTTCGCCAGGACGCCGTTTCCCTTGACATACATGGTTCCCAGCAAGTACTGGGATTCCGCGTGTCCGTTGTTGGCCGCTTCGGTAAAATACACGACGGCTTTGGGAATGTCCTGCCTGATGCCGTAGCCAAGGTAAAGCAGGCTGGCATAGAAATTCTGGGCATCGACATTGCCGTGGGAGGCGGCCTTTTCAAGCCACCTGACGGCTTTTCCGGCATTTTTTTCCGTTCCCTGACCACTCAGATACATCATGGCCATATGGTATTCGGCAGCCGGGTAATGCTGCCGGGCGGCTTTTTCAATCCACAAGAACGCTTTTTCGGGCTCGGCTTTCATACCGATACCCCTGCCCAGCATCATGCCGAACTGATCCTGGCTGTATGCGTCGCCCATACGGGCGGCTTTTTCGAACAGGACCGCGGCTTTTTTCTCATCGATGGGGGCGCCGACGCCTTTCAGGTAAAGCCAGGCCAGCGACGCTATGGCACGCATATCGTTTTTTCCGGCGGCTTTTTCAAACCAGAAACGGGCTTCTCCCGGATTTTGCGGCATGCCGTCGCCTTTCAGGTTCAGATATCCCAGGGTGTATTGTGCGGGTGGATAGTCTTCAGCAGCCAGTTTTCTGAATGCTTCCAGCGCGGCGGGTTTGTCTTCTTTTCCGCCAGCCCCTGAAAATTGCATCAGGGCCAGCTGGTACCGGGCGGGCAGGTAATTTCGTTGTGCCGATTTGAGAAACCATTCACGGGCTTTTACCGGGTCTGCCGGTACGCCATAGCCGTTTTTCGACATCAGCCCGAGATGGAACCAGGTTTTTGCATCGTTCTGGCCGACGGGGGGACGGGCCGGTTTGTCGACGGTGTCATCCGGGCCGGATTCGACAGGTTTTCCGTTACCGGCATTGCCGCCATCAGTGATAACGGCCGTCCCGGATGTGTCGGGGCGAACGATATTTCCTGCATGGCTTGCAGAATGGGACAGGGATATCAGGACGGCGATGCAGACAAGAGCCGTTGCCGTCAGTATTTTCTGGAGTGGAGACACGGTAATGAACGGAAATGTTATCTTGAAGCCATTGTAGCGCAGATGGGTGCCGGATCAATACGGGATGATCCGGCGCTTTCGGATTACAGATTGCCCAGATGCAGGGTTTTGACTTCGAGATACTCTTCCAGTCCCAAAACCGAACCTTCCCGGCCGAGGCCGGATTCCTTGACGCCGCCGAACGGGGCGACGGTGGTGGATACGCCGGTATCGTTGATGCCGATCATGCCGGCTTCTATCGCTTCGGAAACGCGGAATACGCGGGAAAGGTCTGTTGAATAGAAGTAGGCAGCCAGTCCGAACGGGGTATGGTTGGCACGCCTGATCGCTTCTTCTTCCGTTTTGAAGCGGAAGCAGGCGGCAACGGGGCCGAAGGTTTCTTCTGAAGCGAGCATCATGTCGTCACTGGCGTCGGCAATCAGGGTCGGTTCGAAGAAGGTGCCGCCGAGCGGGCTTTGTTTGCCGCCGACGATGACTTTGCCGCCTTTTGCCTGTGCGTCCCTGACGTGCCGCCCGACTTTTTCCAGTCCTTTTTTGTTGATCAGCGGGCCGATCGTGACGCCGGGGGTCATGCCGTTACCGACCTTGAGTTCACGGATGGCAAAAGCCAGTTTGTCAATGAAACGGTCGTACACGCCGTCCTGGACATAGAGGCGGTTGATGGCGACGCAGACTTGCCCTGCGTTGCGGAATTTGTTGGCGATGGTGCCACTGACAGCCAGATCGATGTCGGCATCGTCGAACACGATCATGGGCGCGTCGCCACCCAGTTCCATTGACACGCGCTTCATGGTGTCGGCGGCGTTTTTCACCAGTATCTTGCCGACGGCGGTCGAACCGGTAAAGGTGATTTTGCGGACATCGAAGGAAGCCATGATCGCGTCAGAGATGGCGTGTGTATCGCCGAAGACGCTGTTTAAGACACCTGCAGGAACGCCCGCTTTTTGTGCAATCGCCAAAAGCGCATTGGCGCACAACGGGGTTTCGTTGGCAGGCTTGATCAGCGCGGTACATCCAGCAGCGAGAGCGGGGCCGAGTTTGCGTGTCAGCATGGCCATCGGGAAGTTCCAGGGCGTGATTGCGGCGACGACGCCGACGGGTTCACGGGTAGCGAAAATGCGCGAATCCGGCTTGACGGGCGGGATGATTTCCCCGTTGGCGCGCCGCGCTTCTTCAGCAAACCACTGGATGAAGCTGGCGGCGTAATCGACTTCTCCGAGCGCCTCCTGCAGGGGTTTGCCCTGTTCTGCGGTCATGAGCTCGCCAAGAAAGGGTCGGTTTTCCACGATGAGGGCATACCAGCGGTTCAGGATGGCGGCGCGTTCGGTTGCCGTTGTCTTGCGCCAGCTCTGGAAGGCTTTGTACGCCGATGCGATCGCCACTTCCGTCTGGTTCCTGCCGCAATAAGCCATGTCGGCCAGTTTTTCACCTGTGGCCGGATTAAAAACGGGAAAGGTTTCTCCCGTATCGATCCATTCCCCGTCAATGAATGCTTCCGGTTTGAAAAATTCGTTCTTTTTGAGTCTGTTGTGCAGGGCACTCATGTCAGCCTCCTTGTTATTCATTTTCACGTTTTTTCCAAGAATACTCCAGTAAAAAAGTGTTGACTATGTGAAGAACCAAACGGAAGGCATTTTCATGTTTTTCATTTGGCTATTCACGAATTTTTAACCACAAAAGCAGGAAACGACACTTTTTTTCAGGGTAATGAGCTTATGCCACAGGCATACCAGTGCCAGGTATAAGGTGCTGTCCCGATTCCTTTGGCACGATGGGTCTATTCCCATTTGAACTGGCTGGCTGTCACTGCCATGATGTTTGTTTCATATGTGCCAGTTGTTACGCAATCGTGGAATGATCCGGGCAGCGTGTAATGCCTGTTTGAATAAGGTTTCAGCAGGAAACGGTCAACCATGATCCGTAAGTGGTATTTTGAGATATTCCACCCTGTTCAAGCCAGCTATCAGACCATTGGCACCACCAGTTCGTTCCGTCGGAAAAAGTTCCGGCAATGTATTTGTATTTGACTGAATTGCCATCGATTACCTTTTCCAGCTTGCCTGTCATCTCACCGGCCAGTTCGGTGAGATCGATCAGTCCGGGACGGAGTGCAGAATGGAACGCCTTTATGCATGGAAGCAATGTGAGGGCACGGGGCTGGACGGTCATACCTGACCCGTATAACGGATTTGAACGGGAAGTGGCGAAATCCCGTTTTTTTGCATCGTTACCGCTCGCGGAAGAAAAAGCAGAATTTGTATTGATCGCTTTGAAAGCACCTGATTCGTATGAGTCGCCTGAAGCGATATTCTGCCCCAAGCCCCTGAACGTCCCCGTGATGTCGGGCAAACCTGACTCTTTTTTTATTCCCGGTGTCATACTTCCCTGAGGAAAACGATCCATCAGGTCAGGCAAATTGAATGTTGTTGTTCCATCCCCGTTTCCGAAGGCTGTGCCGGACCGCATACAAGTCCGGATACGTTTTCCGTCCGGCTTCGATCCGTCCGCTTTCAGGTATCCGGCGGGTGGGGCAGAAGTGGCAAAGTAACCGATTGACCCGACGGGTATTCCACGTCTGGGGATTTCCGCTTCTAAAGCATCGATTTCATCTTTATCGGCCTTGTTTTCCAGTTCGGCCTTGTCCGCTTTCATCGACAGGGGTGCTTCGATATCCGATTTATCGGAAAGAGCCGACAAATCGATGTCCGGTGCCTGTCGTGTCTTTTCCTTGTCGGAACTGTCTTCGCCAAACAGTTCGGCAAGAGAATCCCGCAGTTTGCCGAGCGCGTTTTTCATTTCGCGAGTCGTTGTTTTCGGCGTTTTGATGCCTGCAAGCAGGGCTTTTTCAGGTGATTTTGTCATTTTTCCCGGCTCTGAAAAATAACTCTTTCAAAGAAAGAGCTGAGTTGGAATCAGATTTGTTTTCTATACATTCGATAAAGTCTCGCCATCGCCGCAGGCATACCAGCAAGCGTCGCTGATTCCTGAAAAATCATCAGTAAAAACACTGAAAGTGGCTGGCGTTGTTGATGTGACTCCCCAACCGTTCTGGGAGTTTTTTTCCTTGTGCCTTTTGGCATCAGAATCAATGTATAGTTTGCGTTTGAAAAAGGGATGGGTAATGTGCTGTCTGAGTTGAAACATACCCTCTTATATTCGGTGCAATTCCGCCCTGTTCGAGCCATCCGTCAGACCATTTCCGATACCAGTTCGTGCCGTCATTAAAGGATTCCACAACGACAGAAGTGGATTTTTCATTGAATGTTACTTTACCGTTCAATTCGATGGTTCCGTTGTCCGATAATGAAATGTAAGCGGACGTTTCATTGGCCGGGTCGGTGTTCGCGAGCCATGTGGTGTTATCGTATTTATGGAGATATGCCCGGCCGATGGCGAGATTGGATTACAAATTGATTTTTTGACCGGCCTGCATCGTCAATTCACCGGACATCATGCCGCCACTTTTTTCAAGGTAGTTTTCCAGATCCCGACGGTCGGCTTTTTCAGCCAGAACGGGGGCAATTTCCGGTATCACAGAGATGGCGTATGCCGGATTTTGCAAAACCCGTTTTTTCAGTGTATCGTCAAATTTCATTTCCAGCCAGTGCCCGTCTCCGGCGATATCGCCTGTCTGCAGGGGCTGGTTGTTGCCCCTGACGATAGGGAATGTGCCGGTTTCATCCGCCTTGAAGGTGGGAACAGGAATGGTATTGGCCTTCTGGCTCCTGACCTGAACGGCCATCCCGTGCAGGGGGTTCAGAATGAGTGAAGCGAATCTCGCCGTTATTGCGTCTGCCGTACTTTCGGCTGCGGTCAGATATTTTTCCTGAGTGCCCGGTGTGTCGCGAGCGGCCTGTTTGTCGGAACTGTCGGAACCCAACAGGTCTGCAATGAATTCTCTCAGTTTACCCGGGGCAAGTCGGAATTCGCCTGTGGTCGTTTCCGGTACCTTTGTGCCGGAAAGAAGGTCTTTTTCAGGTACCAAAGCCATATTTTTCTCCATAAAAAAAGCCTCTCCGGTTTTCAGGGAGAGGCCTTGGGAATGATTTAAAAAAATGGGCGCAAAAGCGCCCGACGGAATTATTTTATAAAGTTTTTTTTCTCCGTTCAGCCCTGTTTTTCGCTTTTTTTATTTTATTTTCAGTGATTTCCGGTTATAGTCGCGTTTTTGGCGTTTCTTTTGCGGGAAGGGAAGTTTGTTTTGAGAATTCTGAAAGCACAGCCTGAAGATCTGGGCATTATTCTGGCTCTCCAGTATCGCGCGTTCCGCAGCGAGGCCAGATTGCTGGGCAATGAGAAAATCCCTCCGCTGATGCAAACCCTGAAAGACCTGGAAAAGGAATACCGTGAAGGCATCGTGCTGAAAGCGGTCGATGAAGTGGGCGTGATTATCGGTTCGGTCAGGGCGCGTGAAAAGGACGATACCCTGCATATTGCCAAATTGATGGTGTTGCCGGAAAAACAGGGACGCGGGGTCGGTACCCAGCTTCTGGTGGCGGTTGAAAAGGCATGCCCCAAGCCACGTTATGAACTCTTTACGAGCAATGTCAGCCTGAAAAACCTGAAACTGTATGAAGGCCTCGGTTATGTCCGTTTCGAGGAAGAGGACATGACGCCAGAGCTGAAATTCGTTTATATGGAAAAGAAAGCAAAGGTATTTGCATAAGCTTCGCAGAATCCGGAAAAACGGCAACCATCAGGTTGCCGTTTTTTGTTTTATGGCATTTTGGCGATCCTGTTCGCGTGCTATAGTCTGTTTCAGGTGTCGGACTTCACTGGATCCGTATCATCGAACTGGACATGAAGGGAGAATGGATATGCGGTCACTGGCGATCAAACGCGTTTATGAACAGCCTCTTGAAACGGATGGCATCCGGATTCTGGTGGACAGGCTTTGGCCACGCGGCATTTCAAAGGTGAGGGCGCATCTGGACGAGTGGTTGAAGGATATTGCGCCCAGCACGAAGCTTAGGGAATGGTTCAGTCACGAACCCGATAAATTCGGTGAATTTTCGACACTGTACCGTGAAGAGCTTGAAGGCAATCCGGAAATCGCCAGAATCCGCGACATGTTGAAAACAGACAATGTCACGCTGATTTATGCGGCGAAAGACCCGCATGTCAATCACGCCATCGTACTCCGGGATGTGATTGCCGGAAAGTGAATGGCGCAGGATTTGTCCGGGATGAGAAAAAGGCAGCCGGTGGATGGACCGGCTGCCTTTTGTATTAAGCTGGATTACGGGTTTGCCGGATAAACGCCTTTTTTCTTCATGGATTCAATAACGGTTTTGTCGCCGGTTTCGGCGGCACGACGATACCATTTTTCCGCTTCTTTTTTATCACTTTTTTCTTCACGATAAAAATCCCCGAGCAGTTCCATCGCGGATGGATAATTCATGTTTGCAGACTGCGTTAAAAGCCGGATACCTTCCTCC
>CAJKQK010000050.1 GCA_905202055.1 uncultured Oxalobacter sp. | reverse complement strand
TGTTCTTGGGTGTAATACATGGTTGATACCTCTCTTTCTGTGGTTGAATTGTTCATAGGTTTTGAGTATAATGAAATCGACAAATCGGTATTTGTGGAGGAGAAAATTGTGAATGAATTAAGAAAAGAAATTGCAATTCAGCAGAAAAAAGGATTACCGTTTATCATGACATCAGTGATTATATGGCTGCTGATATTGCTTGTGCTGGCTGTGGCAGGCCTTTTGTTTTCCTGCACGATTGGTTCGGTCGGTTTGAGTGCCCGTGAACTCGCGGGTGCCTTGATCGAACTGGTGTCGGGATATCCCGACTCGCTGGAGGCAATGCTTTTGTCAATGCGGCTGGAGAGGGCTTTTGCCGCTTTTGTCACTGGCGGTTCTCTGGCATTGGCCGGTTGCATGATGCAGGCTTTGCTGCGCAATCCCCTGGCCGATCCCTATGTGCTGGGTGTTTCCGGTGGCGCGTCAGTCGGTGCGCTGTCGATGCTGTTTTTATCGGCTTCTCTCATGATGGTCAATATCGTCGCGTTTGCCGGAGCGATGGTCGTTGCGCTGATTCTCTATCTGCTTTCTCGACGGGATTTTTCCATTGCTGACGGGTCATCACGCCTGTTGCTGACAGGTGTCATTCTGGCATTCGGGTGCAGTGCGATCGTCACCCTGCTGTTGACGGTCGCTGCCGATAACGATTTGCGTGGCATGGTTTTCTGGCTGGTTGGCGATCTGGCAGGTGCAACGGTCACTGTCTGGTCGGTGACGATCATGCTCGTCGTATTCATTTTTGCATGGTTTGCCGGCAGGTCAGTCAATCTGTTGGCCCTGCATGCCGATATGGCGGCGACACTGGGTGTGAACGTAGCATCGCTGAAAAAAAGCCTGTTCATCGGAGGGGCACTGTTGACGGCCTCGGCTGTGACATCGGCAGGCAACATCGCTTTCGTCGGCCTCATTGTCCCGCATGCCTGCAGGATGATTTGGGGGCCCGACCATCGTTTTCTTTTTCCGTCGGCACTACTGACAGGTGGTTTTTTTCTGGTTCTGGCCGATACGCTTTCCAGAACGATTGTGGCGCCTTACCAGTTGCCCGTCGGGGTAGTGACTTCACTGATTGGCGTTCCCGTTTTTCTTTTTCAGCTATACCGGAGCAGACGGGTATGACGATGATTCTCGAAAATGTGTGTTTAGAGGCCGGCGGCAAGCGTCTTGTCGACCATCTGGAAATGACGGTCGAACCGGGTCAATGCTGGTTCGTTTACGGACGCAATGGCGTCGGGAAGACAACGCTTTTGAAAACAATGGCCGGATTGCAAAAGCCGGATTCCGGATGTATCGTGCTGGATGACCTTGTCCTGCCGGAATGGCACGCGCGGGCACTCGCTCGAAAACGGGCTTATTTGCCGCAGGCACAAGAGGATACATTCGGTTTTACGGTCATGGAAACCGTATTGGCGGCCCGGTTTCCTTACCAGACAGAATACCTCGGCGATTCGGCTGGCGATATCGAAAAGGCGGTTTCGGCACTGGAATGTCTGGAAGTATTTCATCTGGCTGGGAGGGATATCCGGACCTTGTCCGGCGGTGAACGGCAAAGGGTGGCAGTCGCATCCATGTTGGCACAGGATACGCCCTTGATGCTTCTTGATGAACCCGCCTCTGCATTAGACCTGTCCCATCAGGCATCCCTGCTCGGTCTGATCCGTGAATTGTGCCGTGAACGAAACAAGGCCGTCGTCATGATCGTTCATGATTTGAATATGGCCTGGGACGTTGCTTCGCATGTTTTGCTTTTGCATGGAAACGGTCTCTGGGAAGCAGGGAAAAGAGAGGCTATGATGTGTACGGAAAAACTGTCGACATGCCTGCAATTTCCGGTACAGACGGTATTGCATGAAGACAGGACGGTTTTCGTTTCTTATTAAGGTATTGGACCAGCCAGATGGATCGGATTTCATGAAAAAATATGGGTGGCTCTGCCTGTTCTGGATGGTAAATGTTCTGGCAGCCGTTAGCGTGACGGATGATACGGGGCGTAACGTAATCCTGCCAAAACCGGCTCAGCGTGTCATTTCACTGGCTCCGCATACGACTGAACTGATTTATTACATCGGTGCCGGTTCACAACTGGCTGCTGTCACCCGTTACAGCGATTATCCTTCAGAAGCCGGAAAACTTCCCGTTGTGGGCGATTTCAGGCAGATCGATCTGGAACGTGTGCTTGCCATGAAACCCGATTTGCTGGTGGTATGGCAGGGCGGCAATCCACAAAAGCAGCTTGAAAGGCTGAAAAAAGCCGGCATTCCTGTCTTTTACAGCGATCCGCGTCGCTTGGGCGATATCCCGGACAATATGGTCAAACTGGGCATATTGACGGGACATGAGGCGGTTGCCCGCAAAAAAGCCGCGCAGTGGGGAGAGGCCATGAACCGCCTGAAAAAGCAGTATGGCAAACGGTCAACAGTGCGGGTTTTTTATCAGGTGTCGAATTCGCCACTGTTTACCCTGAACGGGAAACATATCGTTAACGAGGCGATTTCACTTTGCGGCGGCACGAACGTTTTTGCCGATCTGTCCATTATTGCACCCAATGTCAGTATTGAATCCGTTATCGCCAAAAATCCCGAAGCGATTATCAGCTCCAAAGGTCTCGGCACGACAAGCGGCTTGTCGATGTGGAAACGCTTCAGGACGGTTGATGCGGTAAGGTACGGGAATCTCTTCGGCATCAATTCCGACTGGATGGACCGGGCCGGCCCAAGGATGCTGTCCGGGACGGAAACGCTTTGCAAAAAGCTCGACGAAAGCCGGAAAAATATGCGGAATTTCCGTTAAGACGTAAAGGTTTTTGAAGCGTTCAGACATCAAAAAGGCAGATTACTCTGCCTTTTTGATGAACTGACATCGTTTTTATCCGGTTCAGATTTCCAGATTGTCGATCAGGCGAGTTTCTCCCAGTTTGGCTGCCGCCAGTACGACCAGTGGTTCTTTTTCCGCCAGTTCGCCTGCTGTGGGAGGTTGAAGGTTGAATTGTTTTCTGATGGAAATATAATCGGGAACCCAGCCACGTTGAGCCAGTTCTTCCTTGGCGTGTTTTTCCAGTTTATAAATGTCCAGATAACCGCCGCGCATTTTTTCGGCGATGTGCTGAAGGGTCTTGTACAAGTTCGGCGCTTCCTGACGCTGTTCTTTTGACAGATAGGTATTCCGCGAGGACAAGGCAAGACCGTCATCTGCACGCCATGTTTCGGCAGCGATGATTTTGGTCGGCAATGCGAATTGCTGGGCCATGTTGCGAACGACCATCAGTTGCTGGTAATCCTTCTTGCCGAAGATGGCTACTGCCGGATTGACGCAGGAAAAGAGTTTCAGCAATACGGTCGTCACGCCGTGGAAGAAGCCCGGACGGGATTTGCCTTCCAGAATGTCGGCCAGTTCCTGTGGCGGCTGGACGCGGAATTCCTGTGGAACGGGATACATGTCTTTTTCCGTCGGAGCGAAAAGAACGTACACGCCTTCTTTTTCCAGTTTTTCGATGTCTGCCTTGAATGTACGGGGATATGTGTCGAAATCTTCGTTCGGACCGAATTGCAGGCGGTTGACGAAGATGGAAGCGACGACAGGATCGCCATGTTTTTTGGCAAGTCGCATCAGTGACAGGTGACCGTCATGCAGATTTCCCATGGTGGGAACGAAGGCGGTGCGCAATTGTCCGCGTAACTGGTTGCGGAGCTCTTCTATGGTGGTAACAACTTTCATGATGTGCCGGCAGTCCGGAAAATGGTTAATGGAAAAAGTAAAAAAAGTGTTTGCCAACGGCAAAAGTATTATTCTGATCTCAATCGTGGTACTGGGTCAACCTTATATAGATCGGTGCGCCTGATTCCACCTGGGTTATTTCAATTAATGTCTCTTTTGCCAGTTCCAGAAGGGCCAGAAAGTGTACGATGACGACGGCAACACCTTCCGATGTCTCGAACAGATCGTAAAATTCAACGAACCGGACATCGCGCAACTGGCGAAGGATGGCTGACATATGAGCCCGGACAGACAATTCCTGTTTGGAAACGGTATGTTTCGTCGTCAGTTTGGCGCGACGGATAATTTCGGCGAATGCTTCCTGCAATTCACTGACGGAAACAGTTGGCCATTGCCGTTCTGTATTTTTTGCAACGGAGGCCTGTGCCAGGAAAAAATCATTACCCAGTTTGGGTAGCTGATCCAGAGTCTGGGCAGCCAGTTTCATTCTTTCATATTCCAGCAGCCGCCTGACCAGTTCGGCACGGGGATCTTCCGGTTCCTCATCTGAAATGGTTTTGACCTTCGGCAGCAAAAGACGCGATTTGATTTCAACGAGCAAAGCGGCCATCAGCAGGTATTCCGCAGCCAGTTCGAGCTTCTGGGAACGGATACGGTCGACGTATTGGAGGTATTGCAACGTCAGCTGGGCCATCGGGATGTCGAGGATATTGAAGTTCTGCTTCCGGATAAGGTAGAGCAAAAAGTCCAGAGGGCCTTCAAATGCGTCGAGAAAGACTTCCAGTGCTTCCGGAGGGATGTACAGATCATTCGGCATTTCCAGCACGGACTCACCATAGAGACGGGCTATGGCGTCATTATTTCCCGGACGGCCAAACGAAACAGGATTATCCGGTGGGGATGCTGCCATGTCGTCTAGTGAAGAATCTGCCATAAAACCGCTTGATAATCAGTGCGAAGATTTGGGTAAGGGTTTGTTGCGTCCCTTTTTCAGCTGGAAAGGAAGACGGTTCGCAGGAATTTTTCGCAGAACCGACAATTCCACTTTTTTTTCTGTTTCAGGCAGAACCGGGTTTTTGATCTGCCAGTCTTTCATTTGTGCATCCAGTTCGGATAAATAATTGGTCAAGAGCCTGAATTGAATCATTGTATCGTGCTATTTGTTTAAATGGACATGTCCGTAAAAGAAGGTTGGCGTTTTATCGTCGGATGGTGTCATTAAAGCAGGGTTTGCCCTGTCACATCTGTTCAAATATCAAGGATTTTCCTCATCATGACCGGAGGAGGTTCCAGTGTATTGCGTGTGGAAAACTCAATTTCCGGCGCCAGCTCGAAACCGTAAGCCTCGTACAGGCTGGTCAGTGGTTCGAGATAAAGGTGCAGATAAAGACGCAATTCGTTTATTTCACAAAGCTGGGCATGGTGAATGATAGCCTCGATCAGGTGCTGGGAGAGTTTCTGGCCGCAAAAAGCGGGAATCAGACCCAGCCGCCTGATTTTCCAGATATGGTCGTCTTCATCCAGTGGAGCCCAGCGCAGAGAACCGGCAGGCATATCGTCAACCATCAGGATAAAAGCACCGCCAGCATGCAAATCTTCATTGACGTTGACCCAGGTATCCCGGTGGCCTTGTGCAGTGGGCGGACATTTTCCCGCCCAGGATTTTCTCGTCAAATCGGCGATTAAACGGGCATCTTCGATAGAAGCTTCCCTGACGACGATTTTCATATGCTCCCTTATCGCAATCGCATGCCCGGTTTGGCGCCAGGCCAGGGCTGCAGGATGTAAATGCCGGAATCGTCTTTTCCGGAAGCGGCTATGACCATACCCTCGGAAATACCGAACTTCATTTTGCGCGGCGCCAGATTGGCGACGACGACTGTCAGTTTGCCCACCAGGTCTTCCGGTTTGTAGGCGGAACGGATACCGGCAAAGATATTGCGCAGTTTGCCTTCACCGACATCGACTGACAGACGCAGCAGCTTGTCTGCGCCTTCGACAAGACCGCAATCGACGATTTTGGCAATACGCATATCGACTTTGGCGAAATCGTCGATCGTGATCTGGTCCGCAAGGGGTTCGATATCAGAAGCGGATTTTTCATCTGCCCCTGCTTCTTCGTTTGCCGGTTGTGGCGCATCAAAAAGGGCTTCGAGCATTTTTTCGTCGACGCGTTGCATCAGATGTTCGTACGGGTTGATGGCATGTCCATCGTTTAACGGTTTCGTGACATCAGACCATTCAAGAGGAGGAAGGTTCAAAAACGCTTCCACCTTTTCGGCGACGGCAGGCAGAACCGGCTTCAGGTAAATGGTCAGGAGTCGGAACGATTCGAGCATGCGCGTACAAACCTGGTGCAATTCTTCGGTTTTTTCCGGATCTTTTGCCAGGACCCAGGGTTTGTTTTCATCGACGTAGGCATTGACTTCATCAGCCAGATGCATGATTTGGCGCAAGGCCTTGCCGAATTCGCGTGCTTCGTACAATTCTGCGATTCCGGGCGCGGCCGCACGGAGATTGTCGAGTACAGGTGTGTCTTTTGATGCCCATCCGGATGCCAGTTTTCCTCCGAAGCGTTTGGTAATGAACCCGGCCGCACGGCTGGCGATATTGACGTATTTGCCGATCAGGTCGGCATTGACGCGGGCAATGAAATCCTCGCCGGTAAAATCGAGGTCTTCAACACGGTCGGACAGTTTGGCGGCGAGGTAGTAACGCAGCCATTCCGGATTCATGCCGATGTCCAGATAGCGTAATGGCGAGATGCCGGTTCCGCGCGATTTGGACATTTTTTCACCGCCGACAGTGATAAAACCGTGAACGTATACATTGTTCGGGACACGCATGTCGGCAAAATGGAGCATGGCAGGCCAGAACAGGGTATGGAAATAAATGATGTCCTTGCCGATGAAATGGTATTGCTCGGTTTCCGGATCGGCCATGAATGCGTCATAATCGCCGCCGTTTTTGTTGAAATAGTTTTTCAGCGAGGCAAGATATCCGACTGGCGCATCCAGCCAGACATAAAAATATTTGCCCGGCGCATCCGGAATTTCAATACCGAAGTATGGCGCGTCGCGACTGATATCCCAGTCGGATAGGGCATTTTCCTCTCCATCTGTGCCTTGCAGCCATTCCCGGGCCTTGTTGGCGACTTCGGGTTGCAGGCGAGGGTGTCCGTCCACGTCGCCCAATGTCCATTCTTTCAGGAATTCAGTACATTGCGGGTCGGAAAGCCGGAAGAAAAAATGTTCCGACTGTTTCATGACCGGCGTGGCACCGGTCAGGATGGAATAGGGATTTTTCAGTTCGGTCGGGGCATAAACCGTGCTGCAGACTTCGCAGGTATCGCCGTACTGGTCTTTTGCACCGCATTTTGGACATTCTCCCTTGATGTAACGGTCCGGAAGAAACATTTCCTTGACCGGATCGAAGAATTGTTCGATGGTGCGGGAAACGATCAGGCCTTTTGTTTTCAGGCGGCGATAGATTTCGCGGGACAATTCGTAGTTTTCAGGGCCGTCGGTCGAGTGCCAGTTGTCGAAACTGATCAGAAACCCGTTTAAAGGCGCTTTTCTTCCGGCAGCGATTTCGGCAACGAATTCCTGAGGTGTTTTACCGGCTTTTTCTGCGGCAATCATGATCGGTGCTCCGTGAACGTCATCAGCACCGACGAAATGGACTTCACGTTGTTTCCCGTCGTCCTTTTGCATTCGCTGGAAACGAACCCAGATGTCGGCCTGGATATATTCCATGATGTGTCCGATATGAAACGGTGCGTTGGCGTAAGGCAGGGCAGTAGTGACAAACAGCTTTCGTGACATGATAAATTCGTGAAAATGAACGGTAAAAGATCATTTTACCAGTCTTGATGCCGGAAACGGGCATCTTTTGTGTAATTGCGTTAGACTTCCTGTGCAAAAGAAAGGGGAAAAAATGTCCATTACGCCAGAAGCTATCAATCAGGCCATTTCAACGGTGGTCGACGACAATCTCAAGATGGATTACGTCAGCGCAAAATATCTTAAAAACGTCATAATCGATGGAAATGACGTCTCACTGACAATCGAGATGGGTTATCCCGCGAAAAGCCTGCACGAATTCATCGTAAATCGTGTCACGGCTGCATTGCGGAAAATCGATGGGATCGGCAGCGTTCATGTCGACATTGCGACAAAAATTCTCACGCATGAAGTACAACGGGGCGTCAAACCGCTGGCGGGCATCAAAAACATTATTGCCGTGTCGTCGGGAAAAGGGGGGGTAGGCAAATCGACTACAACGGCCAATCTTGCATTGGCGCTCAGAGCTGAAGGTGCCCGTGTCGGCATTCTGGATGCCGATATTTACGGGCCGTCACAGCCGAGCCTGATGGGAATATCCGAAAAACCGGTTTCGTCCGATGGCAAAAATATGGACCCGATCATCCAGTATGGGTTGCAACTGATGTCGATCGGTTTCATGATGGATTCGGTCCAGCCACTGGCCTGGCGTGCGCCAATGATTACCCAGGCCGTGATGCAGCTCTTGCAGCAGACGAAATGGCAGGATCTGGATTACCTGTTGATCGACATGCCTCCCGGAACGGGAGACATTCAGCTGACCCTGTCGCAAAAAGCGCCTTTGACCGGGGCGATTGTAGTGACGACCCCACAGGATGTGGCGGTTCTCGATGCCAAAAAAGGTTTGATGATGTTCCAGAAAATGAACGTCGATGTGTTGGGGATCGTAGAAAACATGAGTTCGTATGTCTGTTCACATTGCGGACAAGTCGAGCATATCTTCGGCAAGGATGGCGGCAAACTGATGAGCGAAGCGTATGGCGTCGATTCTCTCGGAGAAATTCCGCTGAATATTGCTGTCAGGGAACAGACAGACAACGGCAAACCGGTTGTCGCCGCCGACCCGGATGGCTTGATGGCAGGGATATTCAGGGATATTGCCTGCAGGCTGGCAGCGAAAGTGGCCCTGAAACCGAAGGATACGTCAGGGCTGTTCCCGCCGATCGTCAAGACAGAATAAAAATTGATCAGGCGTCGGCGAGTTTGAAGACTTCGTCGACTGTCAGGATTTCACCGGTTTCGGTGGCGTCATACCCGCCGAGCTGGTTGACTTCGTGCATGTATTCTTCACTGCGGATGATGCCGAGCATTTCTTTCAGTGTATTGCTTTCCAGTGTTTCTTTTGCAACAGCAAAGAAATAGCGTTCTTCCACCAGCGGAACAAAATCCAGACCAAACCGGTGTGCGGCTGTTTCGACACCAAATCCTACGTCAGCCATATTGCTGGCAATATAGGCCGCGACAGCGGCATGGGTGAACTCGGCCGTTTCAAAACCGTTGATGTCGCCGGAATCGATCCTGTTTTTTTGCAGCAGGATTTCCAGTACACGCCGCGTACTGGAACCGATCTGGCGGTTGACGAAACGGACGTCAGGTCGGGTCAGATCCTGAAACGAGAGGATTCTTTTCGGGTTGCCCCGGGCGATCATCAAACCCTGTTTGAGATTGGCAAGATGAATCAGACAGTGGTCTTCATGCGACAGAAAACGCAAATACAGTTGCAGGACACTGTCTTCATACACACCGACGGGCAAATGGAAACCGGCTATTTCACAATCACCCTGTGCCAGTGCCGCAATCGATTCCATGCTGTTCTGGTAGCGCAGTTCGATAGGCAATTCGGCGTGATTGATGCTTTCCATCAGGGTTGACACGGCAAAACCGTGGCTGGCGCACAAACGCATGGAACGGTTGTTTCCCAGTACGCTTTTGGAAAGTTCGGTTTCGAGTTCGGAAGAAAGGCTTTCCAGTGTCGGGGACAGACGGGCGGCAATTCGCCGTTCAGCCCACAATAAAGTTGTTGCAAAATGGGTAAGTGTTGTACCACGTCCACGGTGTTTTTCCAAAAGAGGCGCCCCGAAGAGGGATTCGGCCTCACGCAACAGACCCCATGCATGGCGATAGGACAGGCCCAGATTCCGGGCTGCCTGCAAGATAGCGCCTTCAGACTGAATGGCTCCCAGCAGGCGCAGCAGCATGGCTGTGTCCATTGAGGGCTTTTTGCCGCGAGCAATTCGCCAGTGAGGTTCTATCGAAACTTTATACATAGAGATATTGTAACCTAGATCGAGAGGAAATATATGCAAAAAATTGCTTATAGCCTACCTCTTTTTGCAATGGTATTATGCTGCGTCGGAACTTGTTTGTTAACCGGGGGGGAGTATTTCCACAACAAGTATTTCAAACCGGTATTTTGACTGCGTGTAACCCCGCGAATTAAAGATTTCAGTTTTTTTTCTAGGAGAGTAGAGTATGTCTTTATTGAAATCGCTCGGGAAGGAGTACACGGTTGCTGGCGAAGGTTTTAATCGCTGGCTTGTGCCTACTTCCGCGTTGATGATCCATCTGTGCGTCGGTATGGGCTATGGTATGTCGGTTTTCTGGCTGCCAATGTCCAAGCTGGTTGGCGTATCTCAGGGTCTCGGTAAATCTCTGGCATGTCCTGCGGACATGAGTTTCTTCGCTCAATTGTTTACCACTGAATGCGACTGGAAAGTCGTCATGTGTAGCGTTGTGTTCGGCATTCTGTTCTTCATGCTCGGTACGACAACCGCTATTCTCGGTAACTGGCTGGAACATGTCGGTCCACGCAAATGCGGTCTCGCTTCCTGCGTATGTTTCTGCTTCTTCTTCTTCATGATGTCCGTTGCCACCGCAACTCACCAGTTGTGGATCGCATGGCTTTCCGCAGTCATCGGCGGTATCGGTCTTGGCCTCGGTTACATCACCCCTGTTTCGACTCTGATCAAATGGTTCCCTGACCGTGTCGGTATGGCAACGGGTATGGCTGTCGGCGGTTTCGGTGGCGGCGCTATGGTTGGCGCTCCTCTGGCACAGAAACTGATGGCTGTTTTCGCTACCCCTACCTCTGTCGGCCTGACACAGGCTTTCTTCATCATGGCGATCTGCTATACGATCATGATGCTGTTGGGCTGCTTCACCATCCGTGTTTCCCCTCCGGGCTACAAACCGGCCGGTTACGTTCCTGTCAATACCGGCAATATGGTTGACGACGGTCACGGTGGCCTGATTGAAGCTTCTGCCTTTAACGTCAACACCAGCAAAGCGGTCAGAACGCCTCAGTTCTGGTGCTGCTGGTTCATGCTTTTCCTGAACGTTGCTGCCGGTATCGGTGTTCTGTCCATGGCTTCCCCGCTGCTGCAGGAAGTGTTTGCAGGTAACCTGATTCATATGCCTGGCGTTCCATTCGACCAGTTGACCGATGCACAAAAAGGTCAGGTTGCGATGATCGCTGCCGGTTTCACCGGTCTGCTTTCACTGTTCAACATCGGTGGTCGTGTTGTCTGGGCATCCCTGTCCGATAAACTGGGTCGTAAAACGGTTTATTTCATCTACTCCATCGTTGGCGCGATCCTGTACGCTTCCATTCCAACACTGGCTTCTTCCCTGAACCTGTTGTTGTTCCTGTGTGCAGTTTGTATCTGTATCTCTTTCTACGGTGGTGGCTTCTCGACCATTCCTGCATACCTGGCCGACCTGTTCGGTACCCAGTTCGTCGGTGCCATTCACGGCCGTCTGCTGACTGCATGGTCTGCTGCCGGTTTGCTGTCCCCATTGCTCATCAACATCATCCGTGACGTACAGTTGAATGCCGGTGTTGCCAAAGCTCAGGCATATTCCGTTACCCTGTACATCATGGCTTGTTTCCTGATCATTGAATTCTTCTTTGCCCTGGCTATCCGCCCGGTCAACAGCAAGTACTACATGACTGAAGAAGAAGTCAAGGCTGCGAAAGCCGAACTGGAAGACAAGGTTATGGCCGCTCAGGCTTCCGGTGTTGTGCCTAAAGCAACTCCGACTTCTGCAGGCACCATGATCATCTGTTGGCTGATCGTTGGTATTCCTCTGATCTGGGGTGTTTACCAGACAGCTCTGCAAACGATCAAGATGTTCTCCTGATCGGCAGAATGTAGCCTTCAAGGCTACGACCGAACAGACATCCGCATGTGCGAAAGCCATGCGGATGTTTTATTTCCAGACCCGGACATGCACACAGTTTCAGTTTACAAAGACAATCCGGTTTTTCTGAGACAGGAAAAGGGCGAAGGTCATCCGGAAAAAGACCGAAAACAGACTTTTGAAAAAATTATCCCGTTTCAAACTGTTTTATCTTTTGTTCCGAATGTGGCTTTACTGTCCCTTCTGCTGACAATGGATTCGTCTCGTTTGCTAATTTGAGGAATGCATACGAACAATACTCGCTCATGATGCCGCTGACGCGGTAAAATAAGCCTTTCGTTCTATTTTTATCTTTTCATCATGACTGTAAGAACTCGTTTTGCACCAAGTCCGACCGGTTTCCTGCATCTGGGCGGTGCCCGTACGGCTTTATACTCCTGGGCCTACGCTCGCCATCATGGCGGCCAGTTTGTTTTGAGGATTGAAGATACTGATGTGGAGCGATCCACGCCAGAGGCGGTGCAAGCGATTATTGATGGAATGGAATGGCTGGGCCTGCAGCATGATGAGGGGCCTTTCTATCAAATGAAACGCATGGATCGTTACCGTGAAGTTATCGATCGGATGTTAAAAGACGGGACTGCTTATTATTGTTATTGTTCCCATGAAGAACTCGAAGCCATGCGGGAAAAACAGAAGGCAGCTGGCGAAAGCCCCCGTTATGACGGAACATGGCGGCCTGAACCCGGCAAGACGCTTCCTGCTATACCAGAGGGCAGAAATCCTGTCGTACGTTTCAAAAATCCAAAGGAAGGCAATGTTACCTGGAACGACCGCGTCAAAGGCGAAATCACGATTTCCAACAGTCAGCTGGACGACCTGATCATTGCCCGTTCCGACGGGACGCCAACGTATAATTTCTGCGTGGTGGTCGACGATTGGGACATGAAAATCACGCACGTGATCCGTGGTGACGACCACGTAAACAATACGCCTCGCCAGATCAATATCCTGAAAGCATTGAATGCGCCTCTGCCTGAGTACGCTCATTTGCCGATGATTCTGGGCGACGACGGCGAAAAGCTTTCCAAGCGGCATGGTGCGGTTTCGGTTATGGAATATCCTGCTGCCGGTTATCTGCCGGAAGCCATGTTGAATTATCTCGCCCGTCTGGGGTGGAGTCACGGTGACGATGAAGTTTTTTCGATGGATCAATTTTGTGAATGGTTTGATTTCGATCATCTTTCGTCTTCCGCTGCCCAGTTCAATACGGAAAAACTGAACTGGCTGAATAATCACTATATTCGGGAAGCGGACAATACCCGACTGGAAGCGCTGGTTCGCCCACAGCTGGAAAAAATGGGTGTCAGGCTTGATCGGGGCCCGGCATTGCAGGATGTGATCGGCCTGATGAAAGATCGAGTCAATACGGTTAATGAGTTGGCGAATGCATCACTGATGTTTTATATGGAACCCGATCCGGATCCGGAACTGGTCAAAGAACATTTGACGGATGAAGCTCGTGCCGCCCTGAAAGAATATGCTGCCAATATCGAAACGATCGAATGGGACAGGGAAGCTCTTAAAGTCATGATGAAGGGGATTTTGAAGGAGAACAAGCTCAAAATGCCTCAGGTTGCGATGCCTTTGCGCCTGTTTCTGACCGGACAGTTGCATACGCCTTCTATCGATGCGGTCGTTTGTCTTTTTGGAAGAGAAACGGTTTTGTCACGTTTGAAAAATTTGTAAGCAGTATCTCGCGCTGTGCATATACGGGAATCGGAGCATTTCTTCCGGTTCCCTTTTCATTGGCTGAAAGCCTTGGTACCGGTTTTGTTTTCCCGGAATGTTGTGCATAGCTGACACTTCCGGGTTTTATAATTAGGATTGTCAAACTATAAAAAAATTTGCTATAATCTTTTTTCTGCATTGGGGGTATAGCTCAGCTGGGAGAGCGCTTGCATGGCATGCAAGAGGTCAGCGGTTCGATCCCGCTTACCTCCACCAAATGAAGTAAAGCAGACTGAAGATTGTGTCTCCATCGTCTAGAGGCCTAGGACACCACCCTTTCACGGTGGGAACAGGGGTTCGAATCCCCTTGGAGATGCCATCTTTTCATTCCTTTTTCCCCGGTGTTCGTTTCTGATGGCCCGATTGCGTGTTCATCGGGCACTTAACTGGTATTCCCTGTACTGTTCAGGGTGATAGGCCGTGAAAAATCCACTACAATAACAAGTTCTTTCGCCTCAATGTAAATATCATGCGTCGTTTATCTCGAACCGGATCTTCCAGACTTTGTGCAGATAGCCAGCGTCTTGTATCACTGGCTTTGGAAATGTTTCATGCTTCCAGTCTTCTGGAGAGTGAATTTTGCCGAAAAAAAATGGAATCGCTCGTTTCCAGATTGTTGCATGCGAAAAAACAGTCTGTTTTGAACGATGCTATCGAATATCTGTTTTCATCGGATATGGATGCCTATAACTGTCTGCTTGAAGTGGTTGAAGCCTTGAGTGAGTCAGCTGTCATTCAGGTGGATGATAAGGAATATCATGTTTTGCTGGTCGCTATTCCGATTCTTGCATGGACACGTTTTTTCATTCCTTCCGGAACGCTCTCGCCAGAGTTGATGGAAGCGATTTCAGATCGTTTCGGCGCACTGATTCTGGCCGATAATGTCAGGTTTGCAGTCGCTCCCGGCTTGTATGCGGTTGACCAGCTGCCCTTTACGCATGTT
>CAJKQK010000049.1 GCA_905202055.1 uncultured Oxalobacter sp. | reverse complement strand
AAAATCGGCTAATCCATGTTTACTTAACCAGTCCTGGGCTTTTCCGGTTCCCTGCGTTTTTTCCTGAACCTGCTTCAGTGCTAAAAGCCGTGCTTCTTCCTGAATACAGATGGCATTACATTCTTCAAGACGCTTTTCGGTTTCAAGGCAAATTTCTTCAAATTCAGGCAAGAGATCGCGTTGTGATTCTTCAGTGAATCGCAGCTCTTCAAGCAGTTGTTCAGCCTCAGCCTTTTCCTGCCGAAGGAAAGCCAGTTCTTCCATATCGGGAACGTCAATCTGTTCTTTTTGGGAAAGCAGCTTTTCCCGCCGAGACTGGCAGTCAAACAGGCTTGCCGTCAGGTTTTTATGATTGGTTGAAGCCACGGCAATCTGCTGACGGATCTGCACAACACGGTCATGCATTTCCTGTGCCTGTTCCTTGAGAATATCCAGTTCATTCTCAAGGGCTGGCATTTCTTCCTGCTGTTGCAGGAAAAACTCATGGGCAATTTCCTTTTGCTGCGAAAGTTCGACAAGATTTTCTTTTCCTTCAGTCACTTCGTCGACAAAAGAGCGGATCTGTTTCGACCATTGATCCTTCTGTTCAGTGTAAGAAACAATCTGCGCCTGCAAGCGTTTTCTGGACTCGATGACATAACGGATCTGTGCTTCGAGGCTGCCGATTTCGGAATTCGTCTGGTACAAATCGCCTTGCGCCTTGTGTACGCTCTCGTTGGCGAAATCATGAATCTGTCTCAGTTTTTCAAGTTCCGCTTCGTGTTTGAACATATCGGCGGACAGCATTTCCAGAACGGTCTGTTCCTTTTCGATTTCAAAGGCCAGCTCGGACTGTTCTTTCAATGCGTTTTTCTTCTGCAAAAGCCACAACAATTTCTGTTGCTTTTCCCGGGTTTCCTTCAAACGGTGATATCGCTCGGCAAGATCTGCCTGAACGGTCAGTTTTTCAAGACTCTGCTCCAGTTCGTGCAGAATGTCCGATACGCGATTCAGGTTTTCCCGGGTATCGAAAAGACGGTTTTCGGTCTCCCGGCGACGCTCCCGGTATTTGGAGACGCCCGCCGCTTCTTCCAGAAAGGTGCGAAGTTCTTCCGGACGCGCCTCGATGATGCGCGCTATCATGCCCTGCCCGATAATGGCATAGGCTCTTGGGCCCAGTCCGGTGCCCAGAAAAATATCCTGGATATCCCGGCGGCGCACGGCAACGTTATTGATGAAATAGGTCGATCCGCCTTCCCGCGTCAGGACGCGCTTGACCGCCAGTTCACCGTATTGGCCCCACTGGCCTGCCATTCGTCCATCCGTGTTGTCGAAAATGAGTTCAACCGACGCACGCCCCGCCGGCTTGCGTTGCGTGGTGCCATTGAAAATGACGTCGTGCATCGATTCACCCCGCAATTCCGAAGCGCGCGATTCTCCGAGCACCCAGCGGACTGCGTCGATGATATTCGATTTGCCACAGCCGTTCGGCCCGACAACACCGACCAGTTTTCCATTGACCCGGATCGTTGTGGGATCGACAAACGACTTGAAACCCGACAATTTAATGGCCGTTAATTGCACAGATAAAAGTCTTTCTCCGTTAAAGACGACATCATAACATTCGGACGATACGACCCCGACATGAATCGAAACAAATAGTATGCCTTTTGACCCATATTTTCCTTAAAAACCCAAACTTCGCATTCAAATTAAACAATCAATCTTAACTATTTGCCTTTACGCAGTTTTTTTCAATTTTTTAATTCAGGAAAACACACTTTTTTTGTATACTGGTCACACATTTTCAAAGGAGTACGCCATGCATAAAATCAAAAGTGGACTGCTATCACTCGTTATTTTCTGCGTCTGCATTGCACCACTCGGGTTTGCTGCTGCCAAAAAGGTCACCAGGGCTCCAAAGAAAACGGCTGCCACCAAGGTCGCCCCAGCCAGGACAAAAGGCAAGGCTGCTCCTGTCGTAAAACAGAAATCCGGCCAGAAAGCGCTGACAAAACAAAAGGCCAGCGTCAAAGAAGCCAGAAACAGCAAAAACAAAAAAATCGTGACGGCCCGCTCAGGCAAGATCGTTTCAAAAAAACTGGTTATGCACGATCGGCGAAGCTCTCATGGAAAAGCTTTTATAAGACGTGTTTCGCTCAGACCTGCTCCTCCTGTCATCACCCGTTTTTCGGCAGGCGATCTGGCCGGCCTGAAAAACACGCCTGACCCGCTCGCCCTGAGATCGAACGCCGCGCTGATCGTGGATGAATCGAAACTGGAAATCCTTTTCGAGAAAAATTCGAATATCGCCCTGCCGATGGCATCCGTCACCAAACTGATGACGGCACTCGTTGTCGTGGAATCGATGCAGGACATGAATGAAATTCTAGAAATCACCCAGGAAGACGTCGATACGCTCAAGCATACCGGTTCACGCCTCAAAGTCGGAACCCGCATGAGCCGTGGCAATCTGCTTCATCTGGCATTGATGAGCTCGGAAAATCGCGCTGCGGCCGCATTGGGACGTAATTATCCGGGTGGACTGAAAGGCTTCGTCTCCGCGATGAATATCAAGGCCCAGGTTCTGGGCATGTCGGATTCCTATTACGTCGATTCCAGCGGGTTGTCCAGCGGAAACGTCGCCAGCGCCCGTGATCTGGCCAAACTGGTCATGGCCGCATCCCAGTATCCCATCCTGCGGAAATATTCAACCGATACCCATTATTCGGTCGACGATGGATTGCACCAGCTCCAGTACGGTTCAACCAATGCGCTTGTCCATAACCCGAACTGGCAAATCCAGTTACAGAAAACCGGCTACATTTCGGAAGCCGGGCAATGTCTGGTCATGAAAGCGATTATCGACGGCCGTCCCATTGTCATGGTGTTCCTCGACTCGAAAGGCAAAGGTTCCCGTATTGCAGACGCCCAGCGAATCCGCAACTGGCTGACCCAACAGCAGCCTTCCATCGATCAGCAGCTGGCACGAAGCGAACCGAACGTCTGAAAAATCCTGTAAATAAAACAAAAAAGCCGACTTGCAAGCCGACTTTTTTGTTTCGTGTCCGCAGCTGGCAATCAGTCTTTGAACGGATGGCGCAGAACCAGTGTTTCTTCGCGGTCGGGACCCGTTGAAACCATATCGACCGGTTTGCCAACCAGCTCTTCAATCCGTTTGATATAGGCCTGTGCATTGGCTGGCAGGGCATCCATCGATCTGGTACCGATGGTGTTTTCTGTCCAGCCCGGCATTTCCTCATAGATCGGTTCGCAACGGGAAGCGTCTTCACCGTTGGACGGGAAAATCGGGATTTCCTTGCCATCCATCTTGTAACCGACACAGATTTTGATCGCTTCCAGACCGTCCAGAACATCCAGCTTGGTCAGGCACAAGCCGCTCAATCCATTCAACTGGGCGGAACGGCGCAACAAGGCTGCATCGAACCAGCCGCAACGGCGAGGACGGCCAGTCACCGTTCCGAATTCCATACCGACAACGGAGAGGTGTTTGCCGACGCCTTCATCTGTCGACAGTTCCGACGGGAATGGGCCGGAACCGACACGGGTCGTATAAACCTTGGTAATGCCCAGAATGTAGTTCAGCATACCGGGCCCGATACCGGCGCCTGCCGCGGCATTGCCTGCCACGCAGTTGCTGGAAGTAACGTAGGGATAGGTACCGTGATCGACGTCCAGCAGGCTGCCCTGGGCACCTTCAAAGAGAAGGTTTGAACCGGATTCATAAGCGCGGTTCAGTGCAGTCGATACATCGGCGATCAACGGTTTGATACGCGGGATGACAGCCAGCGTGTCGTTGAGTGTTTTCTGGTAGCTGACCGGTTCGACCTTGAGGTAATTTTCCAGAACAAAATTATGATAATCCATATTCTGTTTCAGTTTTTCCGCAAAGACTTCCGGATTCAGCAGATCGGCAACACGGATGGCGCGACGTGCGACCTTGTCTTCGTAAGCCGGGCCGATACCCTTGCCGGTAGTGCCGATCCTGGCATCACCCCGTCTCAGTTCACGGGCCAGATCCAGAGCGACGTGGTAAGGAAGAATCACCGGACATGCGTCGGAAATTTTCAGTCGGGAGGTGACTTCGATGCCGACGGCTTCCAGTTTGTCGATTTCTCTTAACAGGTCGGGAAGGGAAAGGACACAGCCGTTGCCAATGTAACAGGCGACGCCGGGACGCATGATGCCGGACGGGATCAGCTGCAATGCCGTTTTCTGTCCACCGATGACCAGTGTATGTCCGGCATTATGGCCACCCTGAAAGCGGACAACACCTTGTGCATGGTCGGTCAACCAGTCGACGACCTTGCCTTTTCCTTCATCACCCCATTGAGTACCGACTACTATTACGTTTCTGGCCATATCTATTTACTCATCTTTACTGTCAGTTTTCACAATCCAGTTTCCGTTCCCGGCTTCGCAAACCAGCTCGCGATCGCAAACGAATTCGTCATGTTCGGATTTGGCGCCCGGCAGTTCGAAAACGACCAGTTCACCCGATTTTCTCAATTCCCTGATTGCCTCACGGCACTTTTCATCGTTGTTCCAGGGAGCGAGAATGGCACGCCTTTTTTCTGGCGTCGGCAACAATCTTGCCAGTTCACGCAAATCCATGGAAAAACCGGTTGCCGGACGGGAACGCCCGAAGGCTTCGGCAACATGATCGTAACGGCCGCCACGCGCGAGCGCATTCGGCAATCCCTGAACATAAGCGGCAAACATGACACCACTGTGATAATGGTAACCATGCATGTCCGCCAGATCGATTGTAACCCGACCGCAGTCTGCCTGACCAGCCAGATATTCCAGTTCATTCAGGGCTTTTTCAATTCCCTCGTTCTCCGGAAGGGCTTTTCTGGCTTCTTTCAGCACATGGATGTCGCCATACATATCCGGCAATGCCAGCAGGGCGTTGCGGGTATCTTCATGAAAACCTTTTGTCAGCTCGGTCAATCCCGGCATATCCTTGGTTTCCAGCAGGTCGAACAATTGCGCCTCGAATATCTGTGCAAGTGGATCAGTCGCGATCAGGGCCTTCAGGACACCGACGTGGCTAAGATCCAGACAGACACCGGTAATGTTGGCGACTTTCAGGGAGGTCAGTACCAGATCCTGAATTTCAGCGTCGGCTTCGATGCCCGGATAGCCGAAAATTTCGGCACCGATCTGCAAAGGTTCACGGGTAGCCTGCAATCCTGATGGACGGGTATGCAAAATACTGCCTGCATAACACAGGCGGGTGACCGCATTGCGGTTCAGAAGATGGGCATCGATACGGGCGACCTGTGTCGTCATATCGGCACGGATACCCATTGTGCGGCCGGATAACTGGTCGATCAGCTTGAAGGTATAAATTTCCGTATCCTGCCCGACACCTGTCAGGAGAGATTCCAGATACTCCAGCATGGGCGGGACAACCAGTTCATATCCGTATGAACGAAATGCGTCGAGGACTTTACGTCTGATTTCTTCCATTTTTCTCGCTTCAGCGGGAAGAACGTCAGCAATAAATTCCGGTAAAAGCCAGTTAGGCATGATTTTAATTCGGCAAAAAAGTTAAATGATAATACAGAGTTGCGCCGTCAAGCGGCAAAAAACATTATTTTGCGCCTTTCGGGTTTTTCATGTAACGGAAAAATTCCGACGACGGGTCGACGACAAGAACATCTTTCTTGTCCTTGAAGCTTTCGCGATAGGCCTGAAGACTCCGGTAAAAGCGGTAAAATTCAGGATTTTTACTGAAAGCCTGCGCATAGATACCTGACGCTTTCGCATCGCCTTCGCCCTTGATTTTTTCCGCATCCCTGAACGCTTCAGCCAGTATCACCGTCCGTTGCTTTTCGGCATCGGCACGGATTTTTTCCGATTCCGCCTCACCCGTTGACCGGAGTTCGTTGGCCACCCGTGTCCGCTCCGACTTCATCCGCTCGAAAACCGAGCTGTTGATCTGGTCAACATACCGGACACGTTTCAAACGGACATCGACAATCTGCACACCGATATGTTCGGTTTCGGCAGAAATCCGTTTTTTGATGGCTTCCATCAATTCGGTACGGTCTCCGGAGATAACCTGGGCGACCGTTTTCTTGGTGATTTCGTCATTCAATGCCGCCTTGATGATCTGTTCCATCCTGTCCTGTGCCCTCTGTTCGTCGCCACCGAAACTGATATAAAACAGTCTTGGATCGACAATGCGCCACTTGACGAAGGAATCGACCAGAATATTCATTTTTTCTGCCGTGATGATCCTGTCGGACTCATGCGTTTCCGTCGACTGGATACGCTTGTCCAGAAACAGGACATTCTGCAAGGGAGCGGGCAACTTGAAATACAGGCCCGGTTCTTCAATCACGTCTTTCATTTCCCCCATACCGAAAATGATGGCGGACTGGCGCTGGTCGACTACGAACATGCCGGTACTGACCATCAGCACTCCAAACAGAACAACAAGAAGGCCAATCACGTATCGCATTATCGTCCTCCTCTCGACCGGTCTTCACGAACGCGTGAACTTTCATGATTGCTCTCCGAACCGGACATTTCCGACGCCGCTTTCGGGGCACTGTTACCTGATGATTCACCACCTGTTTGCGAAATGAGTTTATCCAGTGGCAAATAAAGAAGCTGGTTGCCTTTCTTGGAATCGACCATCAGTTTGGTGGTATTGGAGAAAATCTCCTGCATCGTCTCGAGATACATCCTGTCTCTTGTTACGGCCGGCGCTTTCTGGTATTCACTGACGATCTGTTTGAAACGGGAAGTATCCCCTTCGGCGTTGGCGATAACACGCTGCCTGTAACCTTCCGCTTCTTCCTTCAAACGGGCAGCGGCACCTTTCGCACGTGGAACGACTTCGTTGGCATAAGCCTGCCCTTCATTTTTGAGACGCTCGCGATCCTGCCCTGCCTTGACGGCATCGTCAAAGGCTGCCTGAACCTCTTCCGGAGGCTGTACGCCCTGCATGGTGACGCTGGTCACGAGAACACCGGCATGATACTGATCGAAGATTTGCTGCATCAGTTTCTGGGCTTCGGATGCAATCTGGTCGCGCCCTTCATACAGGACAAAATCCATTTTCTTGCCGCCGACCACTTCACGGATGGCGGTTTCCGCCACCTGGCGAACCATATCTTCCTGATCACGGTTATTGAAGACCCAGTCCGAAGCGTCTTTCAGCTTGTACTGGACGGCAAACTGGATATCGACGATGTTTTCATCGTTGGTCAGCATCAGCGCTTCTTCAAGCCGCTTGTTTTTCAGGGTCGTGCGATAACCGACTTCAACGGTACGTACCTGCGAGACATTGACGACTTCATGGCTCTGGACAGGCCAGGGCTTTCTCCAGTTGAAACCCGGAGCGGCAAAATGGCTGAAACGACCGAATGTCATGACGATCCCGGTCTGTCCTTCCTGAACGACAAAAAAGCCGGTAGCCAGCCAGAAGGCAGCGGCAATACCGAACAGGATGCAAAGAGCCATTTTCAGCCCCTTGGTCCCGTTTACCTTGTCGTTGTACGGATCATCGTCCTCATCATCCGGCTTCCCGGGATCATTGCCCTTTTTTTTCTTCCATCGGAAAAGACGGTTGATGCGGTTGTTGAAATCCTTCCACATCTTGTCGAGATCAGGCGGTTTTTCCCGGTCATAACCACCGCCGTGACCGAACATATCGTCCCGGAGCGGGTCGATTTTTTCAGGATCGTTTAAAGGAAAAGGCTGCATTTCTTCAATAATGTGAAATGGTTCAAATCAATGGCTGGCAAGGTCGGAATAATGGTCGGATCCGTTTCCTTCATCCATGTCACTCATTCGGGAAGTCTTGTCTTCCTTCGCATACTCTGCAATTGCATCCCGCAACAAATCAAGGCCTGCGCCGGTACCGGCACTGACAAATACACGGGAAATTCTACCATACTCATCCCGTTCCAGACCGGGCTCGAGACCGGCAAGATCGATCTTGTTCCAGACCAGCAATTGCGGCACGTTTTCCGCACCGATTTCCTTCAGGACCAGATTGACCTGTTCGATCTGTTCCTTTCTCATCGGATTGGCGGCATCGACGACATGCACGAGCAAATCGGCATGAACGGTTTCTTCCAGTGTGGCTCTGAACGCGGCGACCAGCTGATGCGGCAATTCGCGAACGAATCCGACCGTGTCGGATATGACGACATTACCGGTTTCTTCAATATAGATCCTGCGCGAAGTCGTATCCAGTGTCGCGAACAATTGATCGGCGACATAGGTTCCCGCTTTTGTCATGGCATTGAACAGGGTCGACTTCCCGGCATTGGTATAGCCGACCAGCGACACGGAAAAGACGTGATTGCGGTTTCGGGAACGACGTTGCGTTTCCCGCTGGCGCTGAAGCTTTTCGAGTTTCGAACGCAGCATTCGCACACGCGCACCGATCAGGCGCCTGTCCGTTTCGAGCTGTGTTTCTCCCGGCCCGCGAAGGCCGATACCCCCTTTTTGACGTTCCAGATGGGTCCAGCCCCTGACCAGTCTCGTCATAAGATGCTGCAACTGGGCCAGCTCGACCTGGACCTTCCCTTCATGACTCTTGGCCCGCTGTGCGAAAATGTCGAGGATCAGGCTTGTCCGGTCCACGACATTGACTTCGAGGCGTTTTTCAAGATTGCGCTGCTGCGCAGGCGAGAGGGCATGATTGAAAATAACGACATCGGCCTTGTACAAATGAACTGCGGCAATGATTTCGTCGACCTTCCCGCTTCCCACGTAAAACGCGGCATCCGGACTCGCTCTTTTGCCTGTCACATTCAAAACGGGTTCTGCGCCTGCCGATTTGGCAAGCAACATCAGTTCTTCGAGACTTCCTGAAAAATCACCTTTTCCGAAATCGACTCCGACAAGAATGGCTTTTGGCATATCAACGACCCATTCCGGAAAACATCAGGCATTGTCCTCGTCGAAATTCATATTGATGGCACGCGAAGGCACGACAGTGGAAATGGCGTGTTTGTATACCATTTGGGTCACGCTGTTACGCAACAGCACGACATATTGGTCGAAAGATTCCACCTGACCCTGCAATTTGATGCCGTTGATCAGATAGATTGAAACCGGGATATGTTCCTTGCGCAGGATGTTCAGAAAGGGATCCTGCAGCATTTGTCCTTTGTTGGCACTCATGTTTGACTCCATTGAATAATAGTTTTAATTGTGAATAGTGGAGACGAAAAACCGGATTGTTATGTCGCAATAATGAATAACAAAAACAGATTAACTATACCCTATTTGCCCGGGATTGATATGACCTGCTTCATTTTCGGACCATATTATTTCGCAAACGGATTCTTGCCGGAGCGGAATTCTATTCTCAGCGGCGTTCCCGTCAATGAAAAGGCATCCCTGAAATGTTTTTCCAGATAGCGTTTGTAATCGTCGCTGATCGCGTCGAGGCTGTTGCCGTGGATAACGATAATCGGTGGATTTTGTCCCCCCTGATGCGCATAACGCAATTTCGGACGGGTTCCTCCCTGTTTGCGTGGCGGCTGCTGATGTTCCACTGCCTCTTCCAGAACACGCGTCAGGCGGGGCGTGGACAATTTGGCCATCGCTGCGGCATAGGCGGAATCGATGGAACGCATCAATGCACTGATACCGGTCGATTTGAGAGCCGAAACGTAATGAAACTTGGCAAACGACAGGAAATGGAGTTTTCGTTCCACTTCGGATTTGACTTCCTTGCGCTTGTCCTGATCGAGGCCATCCCATTTGTTGATGCCGACTACAAGTGCCCTGCCACTTTCCAGTACGAAACCGGCAATGTGGGCATCCTGTTCGGAAATGTCCTGCCGGGCATCCATAAGCAACAGGACGACATTGGCTTCCGAAATGGCCTGCAGGGTTTTGACGACGGAGAATTTTTCGATCGCCTGAAACACCTTTCCACGTTTTCTCAAACCGGCCGTATCGACCAGGGTATATTGCTTTCCATCCCTCTCGAAAGGAATCTCGATTGCATCACGCGTCGTTCCCGGCAAGTCGAAAGCGATCACTCGTTCCTCACCGAGAAGAGCGTTGATCATGGTCGATTTTCCGACATTCGGACGTCCGACAATGGCCAGCTTGATATGTTTGTTCCCGGGCTCGATTTCATCTTCGGTTTCAGCCGGGGAAAACGGAACGGTTTTCAGGGCTTCATCCAGCAAAGTATGAACGCCGTCTCCATGTGCCGAGGAAATAACCAGGGGATCACCCAGACCGAGTTCATAAAAATCCGCCACGACAGCGGTATATTTCATGCCTTCTGCCTTGTTGACAGCCAGAATGACCGGTCGGCCGGATTTGCGCAGATAGTCTGTGATCGCCTTGTCGTGAGGCGTAATGCCCTGACGGCCATCGACAATGAAAACGACGACATCCGCTTCGGCGACAGCCTGTTTCGTCTGCTTCGCCATCTCCTGCATGACGCCTTCCTTGACGACCGGCTCGAATCCGCCGGTATCGATGACCAGAAAAGGGCGATCCCCCATTCGGCCTTCACCATAGTGGCGGTCGCGGGTCAGGCCGGGATAATCGGCGACCAGTGCGGCTCTCGAGCGCGTCAGGCGATTGAATAAAGTCGACTTCCCGACATTCGGTCGTCCGACCAAAGCAATAACAGGCTTCATTTTATAATCTTTTAATCCAGTGTAAATGCCTGCAGGGAACCGGCACGTGTTTGCACAACCAGCCTGTCGGCTGCTACCAGCGGCGTGGCACTTATCGCCGAACCATCCGTTTCAATCCGGGCCTTGAACGACCCGTCATATGCCGAGAGGAAATGGATAAATCCTTTTGCATCGCCGACAGCGACGGTGGAACGATACGGAGCCGGTGTCGTCAGGTCCCGATACGTCATTTTGTCATTGCGCCAGACACTCTGCCCTCTCAAATTGGAAAAGGCATAAACCTTGTCCGCCGTATCGACGGCATAAACAAGGCTTTCATCGATACTGACTCCGACCTTGCTGGAAAAATCCTTGACCCAGTAAACCGAACCGTTCACGACATCGAAACAACCCATACGTCCCTGATAAGCCGTGGCACAAACCCCCTGACCGTAAATGGCAGGCACGCCAGACACATCGGCGATTCTTTCAAGTTCCGTCGCACCGCGAGGTTCACCGACCGGCACTTCCCAACGGATGGCACCGTTGTTCAACATCATGGAAATCATTCTGCCACCCGGCAAGGCGACGATAGCGGTAGGCCCGATGGTCGCGATACCCGGCGAGGAACGCAACATCAGGGCAGGCGCACGATAAGGCACCATCCAGCGACGTTCTCCGGTATTGGCGTCATATCCGGCGATCTGGTTGTCCATGCTCCGGATGACGACCATATCCTGTGCAATGACAGGTGCCGTCAGTATTTCAGTCGAAACAGGCGATTTCCATTTTTCATTTCCGTCGGAATCCAGCGCGATCAGATTGCCTTTTTCCCCGCCGACCACGACAGTATGGCCATCACTGGCAACACCGGCCGTCAGATTCATGCCGACATTTTTACGCCAGATTTCCCCACCGGTCGCCGGATCGACCTTGACCACCGTCCCGTCAGCTGCCGCCGCATAAATGGCGTCGAAAGTATAGGCCGGAGTAAATGTGTAGTTATCCGCCGATCCCACCTTGACTGACCAGACACGCTGGGGCGTCCTGGACGGCGTGAACTGGACCAGTTCTGCAGGAGGGTGCCGTGGAGCCGGTTTTGAAAACCAGCTGAACATACTGCACCCCGAGAGTAGCAACAAAGATGCGCCAGCAAGAGCGAATGCCAATCGTAACCGTTTATTCACACTTTATCCTTTTGTAGCAGATGATCCACCAATTTCTTCCAGTTTCAGTTCAATCAACTGTTTTCCGGGATCGTCAGGAGAAGCCTTGTCCAGAGCGGTCTGATAGGCCTTTCTCGCTTCTTCGAACCTGTCCTGCGCTACCAGCAAATCGCCCTTGCGATCTTCTGCGAGACTGACGAACGGCTCGGGAAAATTGCCGGACATGATTTTCATGCCTTCGTCATAGGCTTTTTCTTCCAGATAAATCCCGGCGAGACGGACTCGTGCCATGGCCTTGTAACCGTCCAGGCTGCCGTTATCGATGACCCATTTCAATTGTGACTTGGCCTCTTCGATGTCCCGGGCGTCATAGGCCATTTTGGCGGCAACCAGACTGATCATGGGCGCATAAGCGGTTCTGCCGAACTTGTCCTGCGTATCTTTTGCGATGCGCTGCGCTCTTTCATTATCACCGGCCACGACGGCATTCTGCATTTCATAGTAAAGCTGGGACGCCTGCGCAGCCTGTTTGCGCTGGTAATAACCCCAATATGCATAAGCAGCATACCCCGCCAGGACGACGATCAAAACCCAGGTAATCCAGTTACCGTGCCTTTTCCACCATGCTTTCAGGGAATCCAACTGTTCCTGTTCTTCTAAATCGTATGCCATATCAAAATATATTAATGAGAACAACAATCATGCGAGGAATGATGATCTTCTCCGCACCCGCACTCGCCAACGATCTGGTCAACCAGATAATCGGCAACTTTTTCAAACGGTACACTCAATTGCTTGTCCGTCGCATTGTCCGAACGCAAAGCCTTGACGCTCGCGCTTCCGCTTTTGACTTCGTCTTCTCCGATCAGGACGGCAAAAGCAGCGCCACTTTCATCCGCGCGTTTCATCTGCGCCTTGAAACTGCCTCCGGAATTGGCGGCAGTACAATAGACAATCACATCCAGTCCCGTATTTCTCAGTGACTCTGCCAGAACAAACGCTTCCGGTAAAGCATCTTCTCCCTGATGTGCGATAAAAACGTCAGCTTTGCTGGTCGTGTTGATGTCACCCTGTGTTTTCAACAATTCGATCAGGCGTTCCATTCCCAGCGCGAATCCACAGGACGGTGTCGGTTTGCCGCCGAACATTTCAAACAGGGGATCATAACGGCCCCCTCCGCAAACCGTACCCTGAGACCCCAGTTCTTCGCTGATCCATTCGAAAACGGTACGGTTGTAATAATCCATTCCCCGGACGAGACGGGGATTGATCGTGTAGGGAATATTGTTGCGCTTCAAAATACGCTGGACTCCCTCGAAATGATCGAGAGAATCTTTTTCCAGATAATCGAGCAGTTTCGGCGCGGCATTGACCATCGCCTGCATTTCAGGGTTTTTCGTGTCCAGAATACGCAGAGGATTGCTATACAGACGGCGTTGTGCATCGGCATCAAGCAAATCCTTGTGCTGTTCGAACCAGGCGATCAGATCGGCACGATGGCGATTGCGTTCCTGTGCGTTGCCGATCGAATTGAGTTCAAGACGGATATTTTGCAGTCCCAGATCATCCCACAGGCGCTGGCATAGCAGGATCAGTTCGGCATCGATGTCGGGTCCGGGAAAACCGACGGCTTCGGCACCGATCTGGTGAAACTGGCGATAACGTCCCCGCTGCGGGCGTTCATGACGGAACATGGGACCGGAATACCACAGGCGCTTCGGCCCGTTATACGTCAGATTGTGTTCAACGACGGCACGAACGACACCGGCTGTGCTTTCAGGTCTCAAGGTCAACTGGTCGCCATTCAAGGAATCCTCGAAAGAATACATTTCCTTTTCGACGATATCGGTAACGGCACCGAGGCCTCTGGCAAAAAGACCGGTTTCTTCTACAATCGGGGTGCGGATTCTCTCGTATCCGTAACTCTTCAAAACGGATTCAACGGTATTTTCCAGCAGTTCCCACACAGGCGCGTCTTCCGGAAGAATATCGTTCATTCCCTTGATGCCCAGAATTTTCTTTACCTTCTTTGTCTTGTTTTCTTCAGACATGTTCATTCACGTTCTTGTTTGGTTTTCAATCTGTCAGTGCTTTTGCGCCATAATGGGACTGGACATATTCCAGAATGATTTTCTGAAACTGTTTGTCTATATCGTCGCCGCGCAAAGTCGTTTTTTTCTGGCCGTCTTCAAATACCGGGACGGCAGGCGACTCTCCGTTGCCCGGCAGACTGATCCCGATATTGGCGTGGCGGGACTCCCCCGGTCCGTTCACAATGCACCCCATCACGGCGACACTCATCGTTTCCACGCCGGGATACCGTTCTTTCCATTCCGGCATCTGATTGCGCAAATAGTTCTGCGTACTCGTTGCCAGTTCCTGAAACAGGCTCGAAGAGGTACGCCCACATCCCGGACACGATGTCACCAGCGGAACGAAATTGCGCAAACCCGTTGTCTGAAGCAACTCCTGTGCGACAATCACCTCCCTTGTCCTGGCTTCGCCGGGCTCGGGCGTTAAGGAAATGCGGATTGTATCGCCAATTCCTTCCTGTAACAACACGGACAGCGCCGCGACGGATGCCACAATTCCCTTGCTTCCGACACCAGCCTCCGTCAGGCCCAGATGCAAAGCGTATGGGCAACGGCTCGACAGTTCACGATAGACGGCAATCAGATCCTGAACCTGCGATACTTTACAGGACAAAACGATGCGCTCAGCCGGCAAGCCCAGTTCGACGGCGCGGTCGGCACTTTCAATAGCGGAACAAATCAGCGCCTCATACATGACGCCCTGAATCGGCCAGGGTTCATCCCGTTTCGCATTCTCGTTTCTGATGCGCTCCAGCAAAGCCTGATCGATACTCCCCCAGTTAACTCCGATACGGACGGG
>CAJKQK010000048.1 GCA_905202055.1 uncultured Oxalobacter sp. | reverse complement strand
TTCTGACTGATCATAACCGTGTTCCATCAGCAGCCAGCCGTTTTCATTCAAAAAACCGGGAGCGCCTGAGACCAGAATCCGCAAGGCAGACAAACCGTCAGCACGATCCGTCAATGCGCCAACCGGTTCAAAACGCAAATCCCCTTTTTGAAGATGATCGTCCGTCGAATCGATATAAGGCGGATTGGACACAATCACATCGAAGGTTTCATTCCTGTTTCCCAGGGCATCGAACCAGCTTCCCGCACTGAACCGGACAGTCTGCTTTCCTTTCAATAAAGCCAGCGCATTATGTGTCGCCATATTCAGTGCCCTGTCCGAGATATCCGTCGCAAAGACATATGCATCCGGCCGCTCGCTGGCAATGGCAATCGCTATCGCTCCAGACCCCGTTCCCATATCCACGACTTTCCCGCCATCGGGCAGCCGTTCCAGAGCCAGCTCGACCAGCAATTCAGTCTCGGGCCGTGGAATCAGGACGTCCGGGCTGACGGCGAAAGACAAGCCGAAAAATTCGCGCCTTCCCGTGATGTAGGCAACCGGTTCCCCTTTCATCCGTCTTGAAACAACGTCAGAGAGGGCTTTCGACTGTTCGGGAGTCAAGAGGTGATCCGAATGGGTAATCAGTTTGACCCGTGAAAAACCGATGGCATGTTCCAGCAGAATTCTCAATTCCAGCGGATCGAGCGGCACAATGGAAAAAAGCGACCGGACCGTCATGCCCGCTTCAATGTCGGGCATATGTTCAGCGTTCGCGGCAGGAATTTCGGAAGACATAAAACATTATCCCTTGCGCATGATCCGGACAAAGACTACGGCAAAGATAAAGAACCAGACAAGCGACCATTGCGGCGGCGTCAGGCCGATAATCGGCTCCACAAAATCGCTGCAAAGGCTTTCGGAGCGAAAGAGAACCGGCATTGCCTTCGCTGTCCACAAATTATTGATTGCCTGTTCCAGTGGATCGCGACCGCACTGGATATCCGGATGATTGACAACCCATAACTGGTAAATCGCCAGCCCCATTCCGATCAGGGAAACAATAAACGCGAGAAAAGCGGTAAAACGCAATTTTTTCGCCAGCAATCCCGCCACACAGCAGATGGCCACACCAAGAAAGGCATAGCGTTGCAAGACGCACATCGGACACGGCAGTACCTTCCAGACAAGCTGGAGATAAAGCGCAAACAGAATGAATCCGATGCACAGAAAAGAAATGGCAATGAAAATATGTCGGGATCTCATCATGATCAGACTTATACTACCCAATGCATGACCGGGCAACCGCTTCGTCCGCTTTTTTTCAAATAAGTCAAAAGAGCTTGATTTCAGGCAAAAATCAGGCGCCTTCCGCCATCTCCGCCAGCAGCTCGGCACGATGTTCCGCCGCCAGCGCATTCACCAGTTCATCCATATCCCCGTCCATAATGAACTCGAGCTTGTACAGAGTCAGATTGATGCGATGGTCGGTAACGCGTCCCTGCGGGTAATTGTAAGTCCGGATACGTTCACTGCGGTCTCCCGAACCGATCAGGCTTTTGCGGGTGGCCGCTTCCTTCGCATGCTGTTCCTGCATCTGCCTGTCCTTGATGCGCGCGGCAAGAACCTGCATGGCCTGGGCCTTGTTCTTGTGCTGGCTGCGGTCATCCTGGCACTCGACAACGATCCCCGTGGGAAAATGTGTGATCCGGATCGCCGAATCCGTCTTGTTGATATGCTGCCCGCCCGCACCGGAAGCCCGGAAAGTGTCGATCCGGATATCGGCAGGATTGATGTGTACGTCACTGACGTCATCCGCCTCCGGCATCACGGCAACCGTACAGGCCGACGTATGGATACGTCCCTGCGTTTCCGTCACCGGAACACGCTGTACACGATGGCCGCCCGATTCGAATTTCAATCTTGAATAAACGTCGTTGCCGATCAGGCGAACGATCACTTCACGATAACCGCCCAGTTCCGATTCAGACGCTGAAACGATCTCGACCTTCCAGCGGTTCTTTTCGGCAAAACGGGTGTACATACGGAGCAGGTCTGCTGCGAACAGGGCCGATTCATCCCCGCCCGTCCCGGCACGGATTTCAAGAAAAATATTCTTGTCGTCATTGGGGTCTTTCGGCAAAAGCATGAGCTGCAAATTATCCTCGATCGCCGTCATCTTTCCTTCCGCCGCCGATATCTCTTCCTGTGCGAATTCCTTCATTTCAGGATCGGCCAGCATTTCCTGCGCTGCCTCCACATCCCGCTGAACCTGAACAAAATCATTGTACAAGGCCACGACAGGTCCCAGTTCGGCGTGTTCTTTGGAGAGTTTCCGGTAATTGTCCTGATCAGACGCCACATCGGGTTGCATCAGCAATTCATCGATTTCTGTCAGGCGGTTTGCCAGCTGCTCCAGTCTGGCCAGCATTGATGGTTTCATTGTCATTGAAAAAAGTCGCTCCAGGTACGGCAATCGGAATAAGCGGACATTATAAATGAACAGTACCCATCCATTAAACGGCAAGTCCGATTAAATACGGTTTCGGCAAACAAACAGAAGCTAAAGAGCCGTTAACTGATAGCCGAACCCATAAACCTGTTTCAGCGAAAACCCGTTCTTTTCATTCAGGCCCAGCTTGTTGCGCACTCTGGATACATGCGTATCGATTGTCCGGCTGAATTCGTCTTCCTCCGAATTCCAGATCGCTTCACTCAGAGCCATTCGCGACAGGGGTTTTCCGATATGGCCGAAAAAAAACCGTCCAAGATCGTATTCCTTTGCGGTCAGGGCGATATGGCGCCCCCTGAAACTCACCCGGTCGGGATAGCGCGAAAAAACAAAAGACCCGTAACGAAGCGTTTGCGCTTCAACTATTTCCGGATAAGACTTCCTGATCAGTATTCCCACACGTGTCACCAGTTCTTTCGGGCGCACTGGAAGGCAAACGTAATCTGTCGTATCCGGTACCCTTTCACTGAAAACCGTCTCGAACGCATCAGGTCGCACCACATACAAAACAGGAAAAGGAAAATCTTTTTCCCGAACCTGTTCCAGAAAAGACGATCTCAACTTGCCGGATACATTCTCTCCCAGAATCACCACTCCCGGGAATTCATAAGTGTTCATCCCCGACAAAAACTCCACTATTCGCTTTTGCGTAAACATTTTTTCACAATCGAACCCGGTCGCTTCCAGCGGACTGGCCAGTTTCATAACTGAAGATTTATCCGAACCCAGAAGCAGAATTTTCATAAAGACCCATCAATAAACCGGTTTAGTTTTCAAAAATGCCCCACTATTTCACCATAAATGGCAGGAAGATTCACCTGACACATCAATTTACTTCAAAATTGACTTAAAATAACGCATCCCACCTTCTTTTGCTTTCATGTCCTCACAAAGCGACATGAGTGGCAAAAGTGCCATTTTTACGGCCATTTTGTTCAACCCCTTTTTTTCATGGACGTTGTCTGTGGGAAAAACCGCACGAAGGAAATAAATTGGAAAAAAAACTCGCAAACTTCACGGGAAATATCGTTTTTGTCGGATTCGGCAGCATCGCCAAGGGTGTTCTCCCGTTATTTTTGCGACACCTCCCGGTAACCCCGGATCGAATCAAGGTTGTCGCAGCTGATCCCGACCGTGAAAAAATCGCTGAAAAATACGGCATTGAATATCGGGAAATCCGGCTGACACAGGAAAATCACCGTTCCATACTCGAGCCGCTTCTTCACAAAGGCGACTTTCTCGTCAATCTTTCCGTGTTCGTCTCCAGTCTGGCATTAATCAAACTATGCCGGGAAAAAGGGGCACTCTACATCGATACCTCCATCGAACCCTGGGAAGGCGGCTACACCGATACCAGCGCATCGGCATCAGACCGTTCCAATTATGCCCTGCGTGAAGAAGCGCTTGAACTGGGACGATCCATGAAAGGCGGTCCGACTGCCGTCGTCTGTCAGGGTGCCAACCCCGGCCTCGTTTCCGGCTTCCTGAAACAGGCCCTGCTTGACGTCGCCAAAGACAACGGCATTCAGGAAAAACCGGCGACAAAAGAACAGTGGGCAAATCTTGCCCGCCGACTGGGAATCAGGGTTATCCATGTCGCCGAGCGCGATACCCAAAATACATCCGTGCGCAAAAAACGGAATGAATTCGTCAATACCTGGTCTATCGACGGTTTCATCGGCGAAGGATTGCAGCCGGCCGAACTCGGCTGGGGAACACATGAAAAACACTGGCCGGCCGATGCCGGTGAACATGCCTCCGGATGCAAGGCCGCAATTTACCTCAACACACCCGGCGCAGGCGTCAAGGTACGCAGCTGGACACCGCTTGAAGGCGCGTATCATGGTTTTCTGATCACCCATTCCGAATCGATCTCGATCGCCGATTACCTGACCGTCCGTGAGAACGGCAAAATCGTTTATCGTCCGACCGTACACTATGCCTACCATCCATGCGACGACGCCGTATTGTCCATGCACGAACTGGCCGGAAAAAACTGGCAGGAACAGCCCGTCAAGCGCCTGATGCGTGACGAAATCGAGGAAGGCTTCGATGAACTGGGTGTATTGCTGATGGGCAATAAAAAAGGCGTTTACTGGCTCGGATCGCACCTGACCATCGATCAGGCCAGAGAAAGCACGCCACACAACAATGCCACCAGCCTTCAGGTGGCGGCAGGCGTCCTCGCCGGTGTTGTCTGGGCTATCGACAATCCCGACATGGGCGTGATCGAACCGGACGACATCGACCATGAGCACATGCTTGAAATCGCCCGCCCTTTTCTCGGCGAAATCGTCGGGTCTTACGGAAAATGGACACCGCTGGAAAACCGGAACTGGCCATTTGAAGAAGATGTCGATATGAGTGATCCCTGGCAATTCAAAAACATTCGGGTTACCAGCTGATCGACACAATGTCCATACATCAAAAAGCCATCATGACATTCATGATGGCTTTTTCAATCTCCGGCTCCAATGACGAATGATGACAAAATCAGATGGCAACCTTGTGCTTTCGGCCACCTGTTTCATAAAAACGTTCCGCCCTGAAAAAAGCCAGCGCATCGGGCAACTCGAAATGCGCGGGAAAAGTCGATTGCAAGCGTTTGCACTTGCGCGACCTTGCAAAAAACTTCGCGTCTTCCACGAGCTGATGCCCGATTTTGCGGCGACGGTACCCGGGGCGGACATACAACTTGTCGAGAATGGCATAAGGTTCCTCACGCAACTGGACGGGCATCTGGAAAACCGAAACAAACCCCAGCGGATGGCCTTTCGGGGTCGTCGCCATCAAAACGGCATAATCGGGCATATCGAGAAACCGGATCAGCTCTTCCCCGATTTTTTCCGGATCGGCTTCAAAACCGTCCAGACTGGCACAGGACGCCACTTCATTCCAGAATTCTGCGGTCAATCGAACAAGGTCGCGCAGCTGCGACTCATCCGCCCTTTTTATGACAACGCCCATTACTTCCAGTTGCAACCGCCACTATAAGCAGTCTGTTTTTCAAAAGGTTTGGCGACTGCGATGCGTTCATCGTTGTCCTTGCGTTTGACATAGGCAATCTGGTTGTCCTTGTCTTCCGCAATCATGTATTCCAGACCCGGAGCGAGATCGGCCTCGATCCTGTAACAACGCAAGTCTTCAGGATAAACGATATGGCCGCCCTGGATGTTCATGGCACCGATGACATGCTTGCCCGACGTCAGGACATACACAACATTTTCATAAGGATTCGGCGTATCGGCCAGATCGATATGTTTGCCGTCCAGACTGCGGAAAAAAAGCGAACCTTCCTGAAGAATCGCCGTTTCGGAAGGCTGGTTCAGGGGAGCGCCACCAATGGCGATCTGTCGCGGCTTCGAACAGGCCGCCAGCAAGACAAATGAAAAAAGAACAAGAACTTTACATGAAATACGCATAACCCATCCATTCAGCTGGAGCGAACAGCCTTTTTGTAAAATTTCCAGAGACCGCCAAGCAAAAGCGGAACGACCGCCGCGGCAATACCGAGCAGAACAATCGTATTCAAATGGTCGCGGATAATCGGAATATTGCCGAAAAAATATCCGCCCAGAACGAGACCGACCACCCAGACAATCGCACCGACTACATTGTAAATCTGGAATTTTAACAGATGCATTTCCGAAACACCGGCTACGAAAGGCGCAAACGTCCTGACAAGCGGGACAAAGCGGCACATCGTAATCGTTTTGCCACCGTGTTTTTCGAAAAAGACCTGCGTCATCATCAAGGCCTTTTGATCGATCCATTTGTAGTTTTTCGTGAAAACCGCCCTGCCGATCTTTCTCCCGATAAAGTAATTCAGATTGTCACCCGTGACTGCCGCGACAATCAGCAGCACTATCAGCAATTCCACACTCATCGCTCCGGTCGCGCAAAAAGCCCCTCCGATGAACAGCAAGGTGTCTCCCGGAAGAAAAGGCGCGACAACCAGACCCGTCTCGCAAAAAATAATCGCAAACAGGATCACATAAACCCAGGTACCGTATTGCGCAATAATCGTTCCCAAGACTTTATCGACATTCAGGATGATGTCGAGAAATTGCATGATATCCATGAGTGGCCAGAAAAAGAAATGAATTTAAATCCGTAACTGTGAAGTATAGAAGAAAAGCGCGCCAAACAAATGAAAAAACCGCAAAATTTCTGATTATTTTATGGGCAATGACATCACGGGAAGCGACTTGAAATGAAATTTCAGTGCCAGACAATCCTGTCCCGCACTATATCCTTATGCATGGATATCGATAAACCTTATTTCTTTATTGTCCGGTGAATACTTTATAATCCCTCTCATGACAAACGATACTGTACAAACCGATCATTCCGTTTACCGTAGCCCGTCGATACAACTGCTATCCGACACGCTGATTTCCCAGATTGCGGCAGGTGAAGTGGTCGAAAGACCTTCCGCAGTCGTCAAGGAACTGCTCGAGAACGCAGTGGATGCCGGCTCCACCCGGATCGAGGTCAGGCTCGAAAACGGCGGCATCAGGCGCATAGCCATCATCGACAATGGCTGCGGCATCCCACCCGACCAGCTCAGGCTGGCACTGACCCGTCACGCCACCTCGAAAATCGCATCGCTGAACGATCTTGAAAACGTTGCGACACTGGGATTTCGCGGCGAGGCGCTCGCGTCCATTGCCTCCGTCGCCGACCTGACCCTGCAATCACGAACGGCTGAAGAATCCCATGCATGGCAAATGAGGGGAAATGATCCGACAGGTACCCTGACTCCCTGTTCCGGTGGTTTAGGCACGACTGTCGATGTCCATGAACTTTATTCCAATACCCCCGCCCGGCGGAAGTTTCTGAAATCCGAGCAAACCGAATACGGTCACTGTGCGGAAGTCGTCCGGCGCATCGCCCTGGCACAACCCGGCATCCACTTTACCCTTATACATAACGGCAAGGCGACAGCACAATGGAATGCCCACAACCTGTCACAGCGATGCAATCAGGTACTGGGTGAGCAATTCGCACAAAGCCAGTTCCCCCTCGACATTACCGTCGGTGAAGGAACGAGCAGCCTGAGACTGCACGGTTTCATCGGCCAGCCCACAACGTCCAGAACCCGCGCAGACATGCAATACTTTTACGTCAACGGCCGTTTCGTGCGCGACCGTCTCCTGACCCACGCTGTGCGCGCCGCCTATGAAGACGTCCTTCATGGAAACCGGTACCCTGCTTACCTGCTTTACCTGACACTCGATCCATCGCTCGTGGACGTCAACGTTCATCCTGCCAAAATCGAAGTCCGGTTCCGCGACAGCCGTTCAATCCACCATTTCATCCATCAGTCCGTCAGCCGTACCCTGGCTCAAACGATGGAACCACAGTCAACGACGGATGATTCGTTTGCCAGTGCCGAAACACCTGCCAGAAGCCCGGTATCCTGGCACAGCACGCCACCTTCTCCCGTTTCCTGGCGGGTCGAACAGAAAACGGCAACCTACGGTGCCTTGTTCAGGCAATCCCGTGAACAGGAAGAAGGGAATCCCAGCCCGCTTCCCATGCCGACGACGGAATTGTCCGATCTTTTCAAAACCGGTGAAAAACCGGAAGAAGACTTCCCCCTCGGCTTTGCGCTGGCCCAGTTACACGACATCTACATTCTTGCCCAGAACAGGCACGGACTCGTGCTGGTTGACATGCATGCGGCCCATGAACGGATCGTTTACGAAAAGCTCAAAACCGCCCTGGATGAAAAAACGCTTCAGACCCAGACATTGCTGATCCCCGTTACGTTGAGAGTTTCTGAAGTCGAAGCGGGAACCGCTCTTGAAAACAGGGAAACCCTGAAGGAACTGGGATTCGACATCTCTGCCCTGACTCCTGAAACCATCGCTGTCAGAACCGTGCCGACATTACTGCGTGAAGCCGATACGGCAAACGCCATCCGCAACATCCTGCGCGATATGCACGAATACGGTACCTCTTCCATTGCAAAAGAAAAACGGAACGAACTGCTGGCAACAGTTGCCTGTCACAACGCTGTCCGTGCCAACCGTTCATTGACCATTCCCGAAATGAATGCCCTCTTGCGCCAGATGGAACAGACTGAACGTGCCGACCAGTGCAACCACGGACGGCCAACATGGACACAACTGGGCCTGTCTGAACTGGACGCCCTCTTCTTGCGTGGACAATGACAGGATGGAAAAGCGGAATCGAAAAAATAACACTTGTCCCAACCATACGTGAAAAGAAAATAGCAATGAAAACAAAAATCATGACCGCCATGCTGGCAGGATGCCTGCTTTCCGGCTCAGCTTTCGCAGGCGAATATGCCACCGCGCTCGGGAAATGCCTCTATGACAACACAAACGCTGCGGACAAGACGACATTGACACAATGGGCATTCGTGTCTCTTGGCAAAACCGGTGCGGCAAAATCAATCGTCACCATTCCTGCCGCAAAAACAAATGCAGTTGACCAGCAGGCTCAAAAACTGGTCACCCGACTGGTCGCCACTTCCTGCAGCAAACAAGCCACACAAGTGGCACTGCATGAATCGTCAAGCGGTCTACAGGACGCTGTCGTGGCACTCAGTTCCCGAATGATCGCAGACCAGCTGAAATCCCAGACGAAAAACACGTTTTCGAACCTGCTGATCTCGCCGGAAAAATCGGAACAGCTGATGGAAACAGGCAAAGCGCTGAAAAACCTTTTCCAGAAATAAAAAACGAACGGAAAGAATACCGATGTTCATCAGAAAAAAGCCGTCATGAACGATATTGACGGCTTTTTTGATGGAAAAACCCTTTTTTCTCCGGCACAAGCGGAAAAACAGATATTGGAGATATCATATTGCCATCAATGAAAAAACATATGAATAATCTGTACCTCCCGATCATTTCCCTTCAATGATTCTTTTGTTTTCATAACATGACAGATACCAGACCATCTATCATCGCCATCATGGGGCCGACCGCTTCGGGAAAAACCGCTGCGGCACTCGACATCGCGCAAAAAATCCCTTCCGAGATCATTTCTGTCGATTCCGCCCTCGTGTATCGTGAAATGGATATCGGTACCGCCAAACCCTCACAGGAAGAACGGGCAAGCGTTTCCCATCACCTGATCGACATCATGGATCCGGCCGAAACGTATTCAGTCGCCCAGTTCTGTGAAGATACCCTTCGTCTGGTCGCCGATATCCGTAAAAGAGGCAAACTCCCCCTGCTGGTCGGTGGCACCATGCTCTATTTCAGGGGCTTGACCAGTGGTCTGGACGACCTGCCCGGCGCCAATCCGGAAATCCGCGCGAAACTCGATGAAGAAGCCGCACAAATCGGATGGCCGGGCATGCACGCCAGACTGGCGAACCTCGACCCCGTCACAGCCGACAGACTGAAACCCAATGATGCCCAGCGCATACAACGCGCCCTTGAAATCATCGAATTGACCGGCAAGCCTCTTTCCGAACTGCATTCCGGCCAGTCGGCGCAAGCCCTTCCCTTCAACATTATCCCGATTGCACTGGAACCGTCTGACAGGAGCAAACTGCACGAACGCATTGCGCTGCGCTTCGACCAGATGCTCAAAGACGACCAGTTGATCGAAGAAGTCATCAAACTGCGCAAACGTGGCGACCTTCACCCCGGTATGCCATCCATGCGCTGTGTGGGCTATCGCCAGACATGGGAATACCTGGACGGTAAATTCGACAGAAAAACATTGCGTGAAAAAGGCATCGCCGCCACCCGCCAGCTTGCCAAGCGCCAGCTCACCTGGCTCCGTTCCATGCCCGAACGCATCTCCATCGATTGCCTCTCGCCAAATGCCTTGAAAAATATCATGACACACGTCGAGAGAAGCCTTTGAAAACGGATGAGCAAGGCGCTGGAATATTTCCAACACTCCAGCAAAAATCCGCAAAAACTTCCTTGACAATTCTCTCTGAAACCATCAGAATAGCAGGCTACTTGGTGATATAGCTCAGCTGGTTAGAGCACAGCACTCATAATGCTGGGGTCGGTGGTTCAAGTCCACCTATCACCACCAAATAAGACAGTTATAGCAGGCAGTCCTTGTGATTATCCGGATGAGTTTGTTATAATTACAAGTCTTGGCCTGGTAGCTCAGTTGGTAGAGCAGAGGACTGAAAATCCTTGTGTCGGTGGTTCGATTCCGCCCCGGGCCACCAGAATATAAAAAAGCCCAATCAGAAATGATTGGGCTTTTTTGACAATCATCCGCACCCCCACGCTCATCCGGAAGTAAAATTTTCCTGTCATCATACTTTTAATATCATTGTTATGAGTTTTTCAATTTCATGACTGTGAGAAATACTTTCTGATATGAAGTGTTTGCCTGTATCATTTGTACCTGAACAAATAAAAAGTATTCTATTTTTATCATCCAGAATACGAAGGGAAATTACTTACTTCAATAAATGAAAATCATCAGAGATGTCCTGCAAATTAGCCATTTCTCAAACAAATAATTTACGATAAATATAATACAAAATTCCCCGAAAATAATATGACAGATTTACGTGAAAAACATTTTCGGTAAAAACAAACTTTATCAGTAGCCGCTCAAATGAAACCAAAAGTAACGATTATCTGTATAACCTATAATCATGAAAAATTTATCGCTGAGGCACTCGATAGTTTTTTAATGCAAAAAACAGACTTTCCCTTTGAAGTTATTGTTGGAGAAGATTGTTCAAGCGACAGAACAACCGAGATAGTAAGGCAATATGCACGCAATTATCCTGATATCATTAAACCGGTTTTTCAGAAAAATAATGTTGGCCCTTATCAAAACACTTTAAGTGCATATAAGCAGATTCAGGGAGAATACGTAATAAACAATGAAGGTGATGATTACTTCTCGGATCCGTTAAAGTTACAAAAACAAGTGGATTTTCTTGATAGCCATCCCGAATACTCCATTTGCTTTCATCCTGTGAAAGTTATATGGGAAGATAAAAGTAATCAGGATTATATCTTCCCGGAACCAAAATATAGAGATAACAAAGCATTACTAACAACAAACGAATTGGTAAAAAGTAATTTCATTCAAACCAACTCGTGTATGTACCGCTGGAGATTTAAGCAGGACAAACATCTTCTTGACTATTTCCCGGAAGATATCATACCGGGCGATTGGTATATGCATTTATTACATGCGCAAACCGGTAAAATCGGCTTTCTTCCTGATGTAATGACAGTTTACCGTAGACACCGAGGGGGAATGTGGTGGCTTGCCAGTGAAAATCCTGAAAAATTACATCTGCAATATGGGATGAAGATAATCAACTTTTATTACAATGTTTACAAGAATATCACCCAATTTTCTGAAAAATATTTTGATATCTTTTTTGAAAATTTCTGCACGATAGTCAATGCTTATTACAAGAACAAACGATTTCACGAATTAAGTCTTATCAACTCACGATATTCTGAATTTTTTGATTTAATGTTTGCCAATGTCAATTCACAAGAAACCAGAATACATAAGAAGTATACAAAGTATAAAAAAATATCAAAAATTCTTATCTTGATAAATATATTGCTGATCCTTCTTCTCGTTTTTCTTGTTATTTGATCATTTTTCAATTCTGTTACCGACCAGCAGTGGCACTACTGCCGAAAACAAGTGGTTTTATCGTTATAAAACTGCTCTTCTCGTGGATATTCCCTGCCTGAACCACTCTTGTACACATTTTCCCGGGTTTTGTGCGGCCCTATTCTCAGCACTTTCTTATAGGAAGGAAAAAAAGGAATCTGCACAGACGATCATTGCTATTTGTAACGAGGTATCGGATGAAGTAAAAAATGGTTTTGACAGCATCATTTTTTAAAACCGTTACAATAGCACCTGCAATCGATCTGGACTTCTTCAAATAGAACATACCTGCGAAGAAAATCTTTACCTGTCAGTCCGGTCAAAGTATTGAAAATGATGAAAAATCATCATTCCATTAAAAAAGCGAGTGGAAAAACGTGAGACAGCCAAAAAATCATTACTAGCTGAGCTGTGTTTTGAATTGAGCGTCATACAGGGCTTTATAGTGCCCCCCCTCCCTGCCGATCAGCTCATCGTGAGTACCGATCTCGACGATCTCTCCCTGATTGATCACCACAATCTTGTCCGCATTACGAACAGTAGACAGGCGGTGTGCAATCACGAAAACAGTTCTGTCCTTCATCAGATTATCAATCGCCTTCTGAACGGTTGCTTCGGATTTATTATCCAGCGCAGAGGTCGCTTCATCCAGGATAATAATTGGAGAATCCTTGATAAAAGCCCGGGCAATCGCTATCCGTTGTTTTTGACCACCGGATAACAAAATACCTCTTTCACCAATGAAAGTATCCAATCCATCTTTAAGCGAATTGACAAATTCTGTCAGATAAGCCAAATCGAGAGCACGGCGTATCTCTTCATCAGTTGCGTCGGGTCTGCCCACTTTAACGTTATCCCGAATCGTCCCCGAAAAAAGAAAATTATCCTGAAAAACGATAGCGATATTTTTTCTCAGGCTATCCAATGTGTAATCGCGGATATCCGTACCGTCTATCAGAATCTGGCCCGACTGAATATCGTAAAAACGTGGCAATAAATTGACGATAGTTGTCTTCCCGCCTCCTGAATTTCCAACTAGGGCGATACATTCTCCAACTTTAATATCGAGACATATATTGTTCAGAATGGGCGCATCCGGAACATATTGAAAATGCACATTTTGAAATTGAATCCGGTTGCGGATGGAACCTAACTCTTTCGCATCCGGTTTATTCTGGATACCGGGATTACTGTCTACGAGAGCGAAAACACGCTCAATTGCCAAAAATGAAAGCTGGACAGCAGTGTAGTTACTACCCATATTCTTGATAGGGGTATAAAGCATTAACAAAGCCGTAATAAACGAAACAAAACCACCCGGAGAAAGTTGATGGGTAACAATCAGATGAGAACCATACGTTATGGTAGCGGCAATTCCGATAGAAACCATAATGTGCATCATGGGAGTCAACCAGGATGAGCGCTGGGTCATTTTAATGCTTAATCTGAAAAGCGAATTCAAAATCTCCTGAAATTTGGCTTTTTGCGTCTGCTGGTAGTTATAAGCCATAATGGTTTTGTTACCAGCAAATGTTTCATTATAGGCAGTGATGACCCGGGAACCGGAGATAATGGTTTCATTCATAAGGCTTTCTATCATCTTCCGGACTTTTGCCATGGGATAGAAAGTACACCCTAAAACCAGCAGTGCAATAAGAGAAAGCTGCCATGAGTTATAAAAAAGAACGCCGATGAGCGAAAGAGATGAGAAAAATCTGGAAAGAAAAACTTTCAGGTTATTTAACAGACCTGCAGAAGCCATTTCTGCATCGGTATTAAACCTGAAAACGATATCACCCGAATTCTGACGATCAAAAAAAGCTGTTTCAAATGAAAGCAGTTTTGCATACAAAGCCGCCTTCAAATCATTGGTAATACGTGTTCCTACCCAAACATTCAGATAGGTTGCAGCATAATTCAGCCCACCGCTACAAATGGTAAAGCCAATAATGAACAGAGGGACAAACCATTCTGTTGGTCCTGTCGACTTTTCAACAAGCACCATATTCATATAAGGCTTCATACACCAGGCTATCACGGCATCCAAAGAGCCGATAGGAATACACAAAGTCATCGCAATCAAGGCCCGAACCCAATAAGGTTTCACGAACGGCCACATACGGCGATAGTTGATGACGAAGGGCGAATTTTTTAAATTTTTAAACATCTATTTCAGTGTGATAGTCTGATGAAGAGAAAAAATGTAATTTAATTGGCGCTTTTGATATTATTTTCAAAAAACGAAGGGGCGGGAATATAAGAAAATAGTGATTCATGTCATTTTTTAGCGATACCAGATTCTTCATACCGGGAAGAAACCAGATCATATCGATGAAAATTCACTGTCACTCATAACAAAAATTCATCATCAATACAAAAAACCTTACCAGGTTAAATTCTTTGCACCCGTTCTCAGACATCCATAATAATAGCCAGAAAATCCAGCTTTATCCATAAGATATCCGACTCTTTCAATATCATAGGGAACTCTGAAAGTTTTGAATTCGTGGCCGTCAAAAACAGCAAACGCCGCATCCGGGTTATTATCGCGCGGCTGGCCGACAGATCCCGGATTGCAATAAATTTTGTCATTGAATACTTCCACCCTTTGTACATGGGTATGGCCGGACACAAAATACTTTGTATCAATAGGCAAAAAATACTCTTCGGATGGCACCAGATACTCATCTATTGGATTATATAAACCACCATGCACCATAAATAGATTATCTTTGATTATAAAATGAGGTAACTGACAAAGCCAGTTATAATTGTCTTCAGTAATAAGGGATCTCTGGTATTCA
>CAJKQK010000047.1 GCA_905202055.1 uncultured Oxalobacter sp. | reverse complement strand
GCCTCAACCATTTTTCGACCTGCGACATGCTTTTTGGCGTGCCGACGCCTTTGGCGTACATCAGGCCGACAAGCGTTTGCGCAGGGGCAAAGCCCTGTCCGGCAGCCTTGTCGAACCAGAATTTGGCTTTTTCGAAATCTTTCGGGACACCAAGGCCCTGACTGTAGAGCATGCCGAGGAAGGTTTGTGCGTCCGCCCGGTTTTTTCCCGCCGATTTTTCATACCAGCGTCTGGCAAGCGTGTAGTCCTGTTTCACGCCAAGGCCTTCCTGATACATCATCCCGAGGCAGACCTGCGCCCTGGCATTGCCTTTTCGGGCTTCTTTCATCAGCAGGGGCGCGGCCTTCTTGTATTGCTGGTTATAGTAAAGTTTCACGCCCTGACTCCGGTCTTCCGCTTCGGCAGGCAGGGGCATCGCAGGCAGGATGAAACAGACGAGCGCCATACGGGAAAACCATTTGATGAAAGGGGATGAGAGGAAAGAAGGGAGTGCCATGATTTTACGATTTTACTTTGAGTCAAAGGTCAATAACTTGTCTGGATCATAACAGGAAGTGTCCGATATCGGATGGCTTTGCACGCAAATGGCACTTGTGGTGCAGTGAAGTGGGGAATATGCCCCATCACACGTTGCGCATAGCTGACAGAAAAGGAAAAAGCGTGTAAAAAGAAAGGGATGGGGCGTATTGCGCCCGTTTTTGATGTGTCAGGGCTTCTCCGGTCGGGAGAGGCCTTTTTTATTTCATGCCTCCGAATGGAGGTTTTTTTATTTTTAAAGCTTTCCGCCATCACCTCATGAACCGGAAAGCTTTTTTTATGTACAGGAGAAAACCATGAGCGTAGAAGACGACGACTACTTCAGCTCCATAGGAGAAATGTATTCGGGAAGTTACAACCCGGAAGAACAAAACCGTACACTGGAGCGGGAAGCCGGGAAACGGCGGCGCGAACAGGAACGGGAACAGGCCAGAATATTGAGGGAACAACAGGCCGTTCAAGCCGAATTTCACAAGTCGCTTCAGCAAGCTCCGCCCCTACCTGTTGTCATCGACAACAATCAACCGGCATTCGTTTCGAAACCCGACCCCGACGATCCGCTTGATGGCGTACCGGATGAGAAACGAACCGACATCCTGCTACACAAATACGATAACGATAATCGTCATCCGAACGATTATCTGGGTCAACGACTCTCACCGGATCGACGCCAAGAGTATGTCGAGGGGTGGAAAAAAGATGTCAGGGGATATTCCGATGGGGTCAGGGACGTCATGCTGCAGCTGAACATGAACCGGCATCCGGAAATCAGGGAAGAAGTCGAACAGGCCAAACGGCAATTCCAGGAATGGCTTCCCCAACCCAAAGCGCAAACACTTGAACTCCGGCTGGATGATAAAGACAATCCGTCAAACGCTTATCGCACTCTTGAATACCGTCCTGAACGCGATGGGATGCCGTCAATACAGAACGCGATTCAATATGCGGATGAACCGGTAAAAGTCGTGAAGGCGAATAACAATTTGCTTACACAGATCATGAGTGTGAATATTCCACAAGATCAGAGCATGGGCCGTGCATACGACTACCTGAACGACAACGCTATTGCCCCGATGGAAGGCAACGAGTCGTGGAAAAACAATCCGGCAGGGCATCCGGATTCGAGCTATGCCGAAGCGGAAAGACAGGCCGGGAAAGCGGTCACCGGATACGTCAACAAGGCGATGGGCAGTGACAGCAAAATTCAGGGGGAAGATAAAAACCGTATCGTCGGACACTCTGACGAGAGCTATGGCAATGCCATAGGGAGCGTCTCTGAAAACATGGGGATGAACAGTGCCGTCACCGGAAGGGGGCGGGAGGTGGTTGGGCACCCGAACATGAGTTACTGGAGCAACTGGAATACGGAAGAAAGCCGGAACAAGCCTCTCGAAATCGTCACTGACGGGGTTAAGAAAGGCGCCAGCGATGCGCAAATCCTGTTCCTTTCAGGTTCGGTTGTCGTCGGGAAAACCTTGTACGACCTTGTCGGGGGCGATCCGACATCTCTTCAGAAAACACAGAAATTGCTCGATGACTGCCAGCTTGAAGCACAAAAAAGGAAACCGCTTGAACTGAAAGAAATCTATGTGGAAGGCGATCCTGAAAAGACCATGCAAAACGTGACCCAATATATGTATCAGGAACTGGGGAACCAGCTGGTCAGGGTACCGGCGTATTTCTTTCTGGGAAAACTGGAGTCGATTGCCCGGCTGACAGGTATTTCAAGCGCGGTCATGACCGCGCAGCTACATGCCGATTTTCGCAAGGAAACGGGGGAAAGCCATGTCGGAAAATCGGTGATGTACGCTGTGCCGCTTGGCCTGCTGAGCGGGATGCTCTGGCCTATGAGAGAGGCGATCAAATTCAAGGGACCAAAGGAAGCGATGGACTATGTGGCATCGATGGTTTCCAGTGTCGCTGTGCATAAGGTTCGGGATGTCAGCAAGGATATGGCTGTTAATAGATTTAAATCACAAAAATCGGAACAAGAGGACGAATAATCGCATAACCATTTGTTCAATAAACTTGACCCTCAGGATGAGCCTGAACATAATTGAAAAGGTTCATCCGATTTCAAAATGATATGAAAATATTTCGTAAATCTTTCCTGGCATTCGTCCTGTTATTCTTTATGAGTCCGCTATTGGCAAATAACGTTACGGAGGGAATACGGTTATATAAGGCGAAAAATTATAAACAGGCTTTAAATTATTTCATGCAGTCTGATGCGCAAAATAATCCTGTCATTTTGAACTATCTGGGGTTTATGTATAACCACGGTTTGGGTGTGGAAAAGAATGAAAGAACCGGCATTGAATGGTATCGAAAGGCAGCAGAAAAAGGGTTGGCAAGAGCTCAATTCAATCTTGGATTATGCTATGAGTATGCTTTGGGAACTAAAAAGGACATATCCGAAGCTGCTAAATGGTATCTCAAGGCCGCAGAACAGGAACATGCCGCAGCTGAAGCCAAAATGGGTTATCTGGCCGTAACCGGGAAAGGCGTCAAACAGGATTTCAAACAGGCCATGCAATGGTACCGGCGTGCTGTAGAGCATGGCAACATACATGCCATCCCGGAGCTCGGTATCATGTATGAGGAAGGTTTTGGCGTCAAAAAGGACAAGACCCATGCTGTCCAGTATTACATCATGGGGGCGGAAAAAGGAAACGTCAGGGCACAGTTTTTGCTGGCGGAAGCCTACCGTTACGGCCGGGGCATCAAAAACGACGATGAGCGCTCGCTTTACTGGTACAGGAAGGCGGCAGAAAACGGGAGTGCCGATGCCTATGATGCGTTAGGCAGTGTGTATGCCAACGAACAGCTGGGCCAGAAAAAGGACAGGAAAAAAGCAGGAGAAATGGTGGAAAAGGCCATTGCAATCCGCAAACAGAATGGAGAGGGCGATCCCGATGCGAGACGTCGCCTGAGGTTTTTCGGGGTGAAGCTGGATGACTGATTGTGTGTGATGAACCGGCCTTATCCATACCTCTCCTGTCAAATGAAAAACAAGGGCACGTTTGTGCCCTTTGTTTTGGTGAGAGTTGTCTGGCTTCACAACGGAAAATGGAACGGCATTGCCGTTCCATAAGTAGTGTGCCCGAAAATCAGACGGCTGTTCTGTCGATGGCCGCCGTTTGCCGTCTGGCACCGTTCGGCTTTTCCGCCTGTTCCGGCTGTGTCCCAGACAAGGCGTTTACAGGACTTTCATTTGTGGCGCGCCGGTGACGTACGGCGAAGTGGTGGCGTTGATGGCACACACGACGCCGGACGCGACCAGCAGGGCGGCAAATGCGACGGCAAAGGCCGCGCCCAAACCTTTTTTGATCATGATGTTCTCCTTTCCAGTATCACTCCAAGGACTGGTTGGACCACGATCATTTGAAAAAATTCAAGCGTTTTTGCGAATCGCTTATTTTGTTTGATTTGGAATGCCCAGACGTTTGACGTCGATTTTCGGGTCCCTGAACATGTCCTTGTCGACTTTACCCCAGATTTCGACCTGTGTGTCAGGGCCGACCTGACGCCCTGCGAAGACTTCGTTGTCGATTTCCACGACGATCGATCCGGTCTTGTCGGTGAACATGTATTTGTCCTTGCTGACCTGGGAAGTGATTTTCCCGGAGAGCAGGACGTACTGGTCGTCGACAGGGCTTTTGAGGACTTTGTTGACGGTGGTCGGCGCGACGCGGGTGGGGCCGATGTACTGGGCGCTTGCGGTGGACGATACGGCCAGCATTCCGATGGACAGGCCTGCTGCGAGAAGGCCGGTGACCAGTTTTTTCGATATCATGAGAAGCTCCTTCGTTTGTTTGTATTTCAGGTGAAATTGCCAATCAGGGGGGTGCCTGTTTATCGGTCGAACAGCATGACGCTTCTGTTACGGTTCTTGCAGTTTAAGGCGACATCCGCTTTTGCGCGATGACGGAAGCCATAATCCCGGTATGACCGGTCATTTTTCTGGTTCAGCGGGATCGGTGCCGGAAATGTTTTTCCGGCTGGACACTCAACGGGGCTGGATGGAGGAGGATTCTCTTGCTTTTACGGGATGGCCGTTGAAAGAATGTCAGGTGACGGATCATCCCGGTTTTGCCGGACAGGCATCTGCCCGGCAGCCGGTTGGATCAGAGGATGTCTTTTTTCAGGCGGTATGCCTGTTTCAGGTATTCGCGGGCTTTCTTTTCCGCTTCAGTCCCCTTGCTGTTCAATCCGTCCGCCCGTGGCAATTCGTCGGTGCTGTGAAGCTGGCAGACGTCGGCCATGAAGTTTTTCAGCATGACGACGGGGTCCTGTTTCAGGCGGGTTGCGATTTCGACGAATTCGAACGGGATATTGACGGTATAGGGTGTGGTGCTGTCGGAGATGAAACGGCCTTCCTTGCCGGGAATGATGCCGCGGGCGGCCAGAAATCCGTTGGGATTGGCCTCGTTGCGCCATCCGATGGAGTTCATATTGTGGTCTTCTCCGAAGTAGTCGAAATCGTCGAGTTCGAATGCGCGCACAAGCGTCTGGTCGGGATAGGCGTCGAAACGGTAAAAGCCGCGTGGACGGGAATGGCCGCCGTTGTTTTTCTTTCTGACCTGGCTGACGAGCCCGATCAGGCCTGTTTCTTCTTTTTCGCTTTGTTTCAGAAGCTTGTCATAGTATGCCGCGTTGGCGGAATCGGCGGGAAGAAAAAGTTCTTTGCCCTGGTATTCGATGACGAAACGGTCACCGCTGGCGGTCAGGATGACGCCTTTCAGTCGGGCGTCGTAATATAGGGAAGGTCTCACAATAGTGCCGGTTTGTGACGGGGTTTTTTAACGTTTATGCCCTGGAATTCAGGACAACGCGGCAATGTAGCTGAAAAAGGGCGGCCTGGCAATCGGCACGAGTGATTCAGGGGTGATGTAATGTGGTCAGGAAAGGCAGATGCCAGTGGCAGGGCGGGCAAAATGCCGAAGCGCCGATATGCCCGGTTGCCTGCTGATACAAGGATGGGCTGAAACGGCAGAACCGCCCTGCCGTTCCGAAAATGAATTTACTTGACGACAGTCAGGCGTTTGACGTCGATTTTGACGGGTTTGTCACGGCTGGTGTCGACTTCACCCCAGATTTCGATCCGGGTATTGGCTCCAACCTGCTGTCCGGCAAATTCTTTTTGGCCGATCTTCGCGTTGATGGTGCCCGAACCATCCGAGAACCGGTACATATCGTGTCCTGTCTGTTTGGTGATATTTCCGCGAAGGGTAACGATGGTATCGTCAACCGGGTTTTTCAGAATTTCAGCGACGTTTTTGTAACTCTGCATCTCGACAGGACCGACGTATTGTGCCTGGGCGGTATTCAATGCGCACATGATGCCGGAGGCACCGATCAGGACGGCAAGACCTGTGACGCCGAGGGTGGTGGAGACGAATTTCTTGATCATGGTGTTTCCTTTCCGTAGGTGATTGACTGTTTGTATCTGAATGGAATGTCCCATAAAAATTCACTTGTGGAAACGGTTTCGTTTTCCGCAGGGGAATGCAGCCTTTTGACAGGCAAGCGACTCCACAAGTTTCGAGTTCCTTTTTCATGAAACGGAACGGCTTTTAATTGTAATGTCATTTTCTTTTCGATGCAGAGTGCGCTTTCCGTTTGTTGACTGGAGGCATTCTTTTCAATATTCCGGTTGCGGATTTCATTTGCCGGCGATTTTTTGGGGTTATTCAGGGTTAAAATAGCCTGACAGGTTCCTCTTGCCCTTTTCACCTGACGGGATCGGGGTGGATAGGGCATTCTGGTGCGTTTTCATTGTCTGGAGAAATTGTATGTATATCGTAACGGGCGGCGCCGGTTTTATCGGCAGTGCCATGATCTGGAAGCTGAATGAAGAAAATATCGACGATATTCTGGTGGTCGATAATCTGGCGTCGAGTGAAAAATGGCGGAATCTGGTCAATCGCCGTTATACCGATTACCTGCATCGCGACGAATTCCGCAAGATGCTGGAAGCGAACCGCCTGCCTCCCAGGGTAGAGGGCATTATCCATATGGGCGCGTGTTCGGCCACCACTGAACGGAACGTCGATTTCCTGATGCAAAACAACGTGAAGTACAGTGAATTGCTGTGCCGTTGCGCGATGGACAGGGGCATCCGTTTCATCAATGCCAGCAGTGCCGCGACCTACGGGGACGGCTCGCTCGGCTTTTCCGACGATATCAGCACGACCGTCCGGTTGAAACCCCTGAATGCGTACGGGTATTCCAAGCAGCTTTTCGATTTGTGGGCTTACCGTGAACGTCGGCTCGACAGTATCGCCAGTGTGAAGTTCTTTAATGTGTATGGCCCGAACGAGTATCACAAGGGCGATATGAAGAGTGTCATTGCCAAGGTGTACGGCGACATCACAAAAGGCTTGCCGATCCGCCTTTTCAAATCCGACCGTCCGGAATACAGGGATGGCGAATCGACACGTGACTTTGTTTACGTGAAGGATTGTGTCAACGTCCTTTACTGGCTTTTGCAAAATCCGCAGGCCAACGGCATCCTGAATATCGGTTCGGGAAAGGCCCGTACCTGGAACGATCTGGCGCGTGCCGTCTATGCCGCAATGGGGAAAGATCCGGTGATCGAATATTTCGAGATGCCGGAAGCGCTAAAGGGCAAGTACCAGTATTTCACCCAGGCGGATATGGGCTGGCTGGACCGGCTGAAATGCGATGTGCCGTTCCATTCCCTTGAAGAGGGGGTGGCCGATTATGTCAAAAATTACATGATGCAGGACGATCCGTATCTGGAACAGGGCACGATTACCGGCCGGGAGATTTTCCGGGGCTAGGCCTGTCGAAACAAAGGTTGAATCGGACCATCAGGGATACCGTCGGGAAAACGGTATCCTTTTTTGTTTTTCCATCCGCCAGCTTTTTTGTCCGGTTCGTTTCTTTTTGCCTGAAATCAACTTCGGACATTCCTTTTGTCAATTTCCTGTTTCATTTATTGCTGAAAGGCAAAAAACAATTGCCGGGGGAGATACATTTTTGTAAAAATTGCAGCCATTTTTTATACATTTTGTTTGCATTTCCCCTTTTGGCACCCATATGAAAAAACGCTTGCCGCCCTGATCGCATCCGGGCTTTTTTCCGGTGCCGCTCCGGCACAGTCTTTTGTCCAGCTCCGCGGCAATCCCGATGCCGGATTTGTCAGGGAATCCGGATCGGATGTCTCGATGGGCAGTTTCATGGCTCCCCGCCTGAAATCCATCGGGCAGGAAGATCCCGGCAATGGCAACAAGGCGACATGTTTGCCGGAAAAACGTTTCAACATCAATGGCACGAAATCCGGCAATTTCCGCCGGGACCCGAACCTGCGCAGGGAACCGGGCGATGACAGGCCGATGCTTTTTAACGGCGAGGCAGTCGTGGGGTTTGCCAATAACGAGTGGGGACCTGTCCGGCCCGGACGGATTCACGGTATTGCCGTGGAAACGTTCACGACAATCGACCCGTTCGAACAGAACGGCATTGTCGCCTCGTTTGCGGTCCATAATCTGGTCGTCCACAAGTACCGGAGCAATTCGATCCGTTACGACAGCCCGACATTCAGGGGGCCCGGTTTTGCCGCGACCTGTTCGCCGGGTTCCGACAGTCATGGGAGTCAGAGCTGGCCCGGTTTATCCGGAAAAACGGCAATGACGGATTTGCGTCTCTTGCGAAATACGATCAGGGATCCCTCGTGCTTTTCGGTCTGGTGAGCAGATAGCCGGACTCAAACAAGTCATGGGTATGGGATCCGGGTGCCACGTATGATTTCGGCAATCTCAAGTTGTATGCCGGATATGAACAGACTGTTTTCAAGGCACTCCGGGGTGACTCTGCTTCCTTGCGCCACACGGGCGATTAGAAGGAATTTCTGGCTGGCAAGAAATACCAGATGGGGCAGCATTCCATTCCGGGTTCCATCGACCGGGCGAAAATTGATTCATCGACGATTGAAAGCGGCCTTGCGGAAGGTCGCGCTGGGGTACGGATATGACAAGTCCGGACGGACACGCCTGTATGCCAGTCTGGTTTATATCGAGAGCAGCAATGCCGGGGGCAGGGAACTCTATAACGACACTGAACGGGCAAGCGAATCCATGTCGCGTATCCAGATGGGTATTGTGCACAAATTCTGATATCGGGTGAGAGTTCTTGCGGCTGAAAGGGGCATGATGAATGCCTTCCGGTTTCAGGCCGGATGATAAATTTTTGTGAAGATTTCCGGCGTTTATCGTTTCGAATGCGGTAAACGCCGTTTTTATAGTCTTTTTCACGAGTTTGGTGGCGAGATGCCGGATTGAACAAAACCACATGACGAGACGGGCATGACATTGGTGCGGATGCGACACGGACTGGCGTGATTTTTCGCCGGATGAGCCACATTTGAGGGGTTTTCCGGTCGGGTTCTGTTAAAATCGCTGCTTTTGCAATCACTCTTTTCCATTCTCTTCTTTAGACAGGACATGAAAAAATTACTTGCCGCCCTGATGATTTCCGGGCTCTTTTCCGGTGCCGCGATGGCACAGACGCACATTCAGCTTTACGGTATTGCGGATACAGGGATCATCAAGGAATCCGGATCGGATGCCAGAATGGGCAGCTTCACGATGAGCCGGATCGGCCTTTCCGGAACGGAAGACCTTGGCGGCGGCATGAAGGCGACTTTCGAATTGCTGCAACGTTTCAAAATCAATGACGGTACCCTGACCGGCAATTACAGCTGGGATCAGGGATTGCGCCAGAGTCTGGGCGATAAAAGCAGGACGGAATGGACAGGGATGGCCGACGTCGGCCTGAAAGGCAACTGGGGCCATGTCCGTCTTGGACGTGTGCCGAATATGTCGGCCAATTCGTTCACGATGCTGGACCCTTTCGACCAGAACGGTATCGTTTCTTCCTTTTCGGTCTACAATTATCTGTATTCCATGTATACGGGCAATACCGTCCGGTACGACAGCCCGTCCTTTTCCGGCGCGACTGTCGGGCTGACCTATACACTTGGCAGTGACGATCACGGCGATACGCTGTTGAAGCAGTTCGCCAGCCAGTACGGCAATGACGGGTATGCCGTCAATCTCATGTTTGACAACGGAGCGTTGCTTTTGCTGGCCAATTACGAGCTGAAGGCCGATTCGAACCGGTCTTTCGTCTGGAATGCAGGCGGGACAGTCAGGATCGGCGATCTGAAATTGTTCCTCGGTTACGAACAAAGCACGTTCAAGTCGCTGGGAGACTTTTATAGCGTGCGCGGTAACCAGAAAGAATGGCTGACCGGCCTGCAATACCGGATCGGGCCGAATCTGCTGATCGCGTCGTATAACCGCGGCAAGCTGGATAATTCACCGCATGACGGCCATGCCAACAAGTATGCGCTGGGTTATGGCTACGATCTGTCCAAACGCACCCAGCTTTACGCCAATGTCGTGTATGTCGACAGCAGTAACGAGTATGTCGGTTCGGTATATAACAGCAATGGTGCAGCCAATGATTCGATGACCGGCGTCCAGTTCGGTATCACGCACAAGTTCTGATTGTGATGGCAGGATGAGTGATAAAAGGCGGCGTTTGCCGCCTTTTTTATTGCCTGCAACCGGAAAAAATTGTCGTCAGATAACGGAAAGGGACGGGACTTTTGATAAAAAATACCGGTATGCGTGAAAGGGGAGCACGAGCGGCCCGGTGCAGGTGCAGGCTCCGGGTATTGAAAAAAGAATAGTCCAGGCGTTTGTCCGAAAACGTGCGTTGACAGTGCGTCTGTCTGATGCAGACAGGCTTTTTTGTTTGTTACCGACGTATTGAGCTCTGGGGACAAGTGGCTGGCGAGTGTCCATCTTTTGGGCAGGCCATTATTATGAGGGGGGCGAAAAATCAGGCTGTCATTGGCGCGGAATAATCCGGCCAGGGGTTTCATCCAGTTTGGTCTGGCAGGTTTTCAGATCGTCATCATCCTGCAAGCCCATCCAGAATTCAGCACTTGTCCCAAAATAACGGGCAAGACGTAAAGCGGTATCAGCTGTGATGCTTCTGCGTTCACGGACAATTTCATTTATCCGTGGCGCAGGAACGTGCAGTTCAATTGCCAGTGCATTGGAAGACAGGTTCATCGGAGACAGAAATTCTTCTCTGGGAATTTCGCCCGGATGTATTGGCCTCATGCCATTAATAATGTTGTCCATCTTTAATCCTTTCAGTGGTAATCGACAATCGAAACATTAAAAGCATGTCCGTTATCGAAAGTAAGACAAATGCGCCACTGGTCATTGATTCTTGTGCGGTACTGACCTTTTCTATCGCCTTTTAATGCTTCAAGGCGGTTATCGGGTGAAACTCCTGAATCGTCCAGGCGGCTAGCCCTGTGAATCATCTGGAGTTTGCGTTCCCCCACTGACTGGATGTTGACAAACCGCGGAACGGTTTTTCCGGCAAACAGGTCTTGTTTATCCGGGCATGTAAACGATTGAATCATGTGTTAATGATAAAACGTTAAACGTCAGGCGATATATTCAAGTGATTTTTGATATATGAGAGGTTTTCAAATCCGTTATCGTGGTTTCATGGAAGCGGTTTTTTCATATTGAACAGAGAAGAAATGGTTTGCGGCTTCAGGTAACCGGCCAGTCTGTCTGGTCGATAAGGGAAGGAGTCGATGTGGATTGTCGAATGGGTTTTTTTCAGATGAGAATGCCGGTTTGCCAAAGGGTAAGTATGTTGGGCAGGAGAGGATTTCCGATTTTCGGCTGCCCTCGGAGAGGCATGGATTTTTGGGTGGAAGCTGAATTATAATGATGGCATAACGGCTTCTTCCGGATGGAACCGACAGGGAAACGGGAAGAAAGAAATGCTGTTTGACAGATTGGGACGCGCCGGGCACACATCCATCGCGTTGGTCGTTCCCGGTTTTGGATAAGCTGTTTTTCTTCTTTTACGATCATGTTTTTCGACAAATCCATTCGTGTCTCCGAAGAGAACCGCTATCTCGGTTCCCTCACATTCGCCATTTTCCTGACCTATCTGACTGTCGGGCTTCCGCTGCCCGTCATTCCGCTTTTCGTCTATAACGGGCTGAACCTGTCCAATACGCTGGTCGGCGTCGCGGTCGGCTGCCAGTTTTTCGCGACTGTCCTGTCAAGGGCGTATGCAGGCCGTCAGGCCGACAGTGTCGGCGCCAAACGCACGACCTTGAAGGGTATGCTGATCTGTTCGATGGCAGGCCTCGCTTATCTCCTGTCGGCGCTTTTGCCGGTGCCGGATATGATGCGTTATGGCATCCTGATTGTCGGGCGGCTTTTTCTCGGGCTGGGCGAGTCCCTGCTCATTTCGGGCAATTTCGCCTGGGCGCTCGGCCTGATCGGGACAACGAAGTCAGGCAAGATCATGTCATGGAACGGCATGGCGATTTACGGTTCGCTGGCGGCGGGTGCGCCTCTCGGCCTCCTGCTGAACCATCATTTCGGCTTTGTCGCGCTGGGGGTGTCGACCCTTGTCCTGCCGCTTCTGGCTTTTCTGCTGGACTGGCGTATCCGGCCGATCGAAACGACGGGCGGCTCGAAGGTGTCGCTTCTTTCCGTGGCAAAACTGGTGTGGCAGCCGGGGCTGGCACTGGCCTTGCAGGGTGCGGGATTCGCTGTGATCGGTACCTTCATGTCGCTGTTGTTCGCCTCGTACGGGTGGGCGCATGCCGGGCTGACGCTTTCATGTTTCGGTGTGGCGTTCGTGGGAGTGCGGGTGTTGTTCGGGCACTTGCCGGACAAAATCGGAGGCATAAAGGTAGCGATGGTATCGCTTCTGGTCGAATCGGTCGGGCTGATGATTATCTGGGTGGCGACAGGGCCGTGGATGGCACTGGCAGGGGCGATGGTGGCCGGTTGCGGCTGTTCACTCATGTTCCCCGCGCTCGGGGTGGAAGTCGTCAAGCGGGTGCCCATTCAGGTGCGTGGCACGGCAGTTGGGGGATATGCCGCGTTTCAGGACGTGGCCTATGCGGCGACCGGCCCGGTAACGGGATTTCTGGCGACAGCTCTGGGGTATCCTTCGGTTTTTGCGACCGGGGCGTTCTGCGCCCTTTTCGGGATTGCCGTGGTGCTGCTTTTCGCCCTTTCCGGGTCGCCTGTGCAGACAGAATGATGGCAACATGCTCAGGCCATAGCTGACCGAAGAGTGTTTATCCTGTATAAATAAAGAGACGGGCGACATGCGCCCTGTTTTCAGGCCTTTCCATTGGAAAGGCTTTTTTTATTTCAGAAGCCTTCCATCATTCATGTCATGAATCGGAAGGCTTTTTTCATAAACAGGAGAAAAACATGAGCGTAGAAGAAGATGATTACTTCAGCTCCACAGGAAACATGAATTCCGGAAGCCGGAACACGGAAGAAAAAAACCGTGCATGGGAGAGGGAAGCCGGGAAAAAACGGCGCGAACATGAAAAAGAACAGGCCAGAATTTTGCGTGAACAGCAGGCCGCGCAGGCCGAACTGCAAAAAACCCTCCGGCAAACGACTCCACAGGCAGTTGACATCGACAGCACTAAACCGGCCCCCGTCTTCAAAATTGCCCCCGACGACCCCTACAAGGGACTGGACGCAAGCAGACGAAACGACATGCTCATGAATCGTTTTAGCGCAGGAAACGGCCCCAAAAGCCCACTGGGCCGCCCCTTGATCGGCCCGGAAAGAGATGGCTACATCCAGAGCTGGAAAAACAGGGTCAGTGAGATGACACAGGATCAGAAAGATATCAGCTTCATACTGAACGCCAGACATGACCCTGTTTTCAAACAACGGATTGAACTGGAAAGCCAGCTTGGACAAAAACAACAGGAAGGAGGCACAACACTTGAACTGCGGCTGTACGAACAAACCCCCCGTTCAAACGGAATGCGACCCGCAGATGACCGCCGAAAACGCGATGGAGTACCGTCAATCCGGAATGCCATTCAATATGCCAGTGAACCGGCAAAAGACGTGAAAACCGGAAACATCCTCGAAAGGACAGCGCATGTGTATGATCCGCCAGATTTGGACATGAGTGAACTCTTGCGCTTTTTCGGGAACAATGTCAGCGGCTACATCAACAAAGGACTGGGCAAAGACAGCGACATCCACGGAAAAGACGGAAACCGGATGGCTGGAACCCGGGATGAAAGTTATGCCGAAGCGGAGAAACGGGCCGGGAGAGCCGTTACCGGCTACGTCAACAAGGCGCTTGCCCCGAAAAACCCCGTCCACGGCGAAGACGGCAGCCGCCCCGTTAGCGAACCCGACCAGACAACCGGCAAACTGATCCCGGCCATTTTCCGGAACATGGACAACGAAACTGTCGGCCGGGCCATACAGGAATATAACGAAGCACAGGGCTACACCTATGATGCCAGACATGGCAGTCGGCAAGCCTGTTCCTTCGAAAAAGGCATGAAAATGGCCCCCCTCGAAGCCAAAACCGCCTTCTACTCCTTCGCGTCCCTGCTGGGAGAAATGGTCTATGGCGTTACCGGAGGCGACTCCAAATTCCTGAGAGCCTTGCAAGGGACATTAAAGGAATACCAGCGGCAAATGGACGCCATGCACCCCATGACAATCGATAAAATAGTCGACCCCGACCATCCGGAAAAGACCCTGCAAAACGTGACGGATTACCTGTACCAGAACCTCGGGAACCAGCTCGTCAAAATCCCGGTAACCGCGCTCCTGGGAAAAGTCGACAGTCTGGCGACCTTGACAGGCATGTCGGCGGCGAATGTATCGGCCAACCTGCACGCCAGACTGCTGGACAAGACCGGGCAGGCCCATGTGGGAGAATCGCTGATGTACGGCATACCACTGGGAATGCTGTCTTTATTGAACATCCCTTTCCAGCCACCTGCGCAGGTCAGGAGTCCTGAAGAACTGAAGAAATGGGTCACGTCTGTTCTCTCCGATTTCGGGGTGTCTCAGGCTCAGGAGGTGGGAGGGAATCTGGTTGTTGATCAATACGAAAATCTCAAGCAAGATCGTAAAAATCCCACGCCATGACAAGATTGCCTTGACCCATCCAAACAAGGCTAGCCATAATAGGCTGGCCTTGTTTGCCAATCACAAAATGATGAATATATTTTTAAAACCCCTCTTTTTGTTTTTCTTTTTCCTTTTAAGCTCATCTTATGTAATGGCTGATAACGTTAAAGAAGGAAACAGGCTTTATGAAGCCAAAAAGTATCCCGAAGCCATGACGTACTATTTGAAACCGGATGCAATCAAAAATCCACGTGTCATGAATCGTATTGCTAACATGTATTACAGGGGACAAGGAGTCAAGGAAAATCAGGCAGAAGCCTATAAATGGTATCGCAGGTCAGCTGAAGCCGGTTTGTCAGTTGCGCAATTCAATCTTGGGCTCACTTATGAACAAGGCAAAGGCGTACAAAAAAATATTGATGAAGCAGTCAAATGGTTTAAAAAAGCGGCAGAACAATATGATCCTGACGCTGAAATGAAAATGGGTTATTTGACCGTAACAGGAACAGGCATCAAAAAAGATTACAAACAAGCCTTGCATTGGTATCAACGCGCTGCTGAACATGGTGATGTCGGAGCGTATGCAGAAATCGGACTTTTCTATACTTTGGGCAATGGTGTCAAAAAAGATGCTGACCGTGCAGTCCAGTATTACATTATGGGTGCTCAAAAAGGAGATGCCAGGTCACAGGCCTTTTTGGGAAAGGCATATGCTTTGGGCAGAGGCATCCAACAGAATAATGAGAAAGCTTTACAGTGGTATACGGAAGCGGCTCAAAATGGCAATCTGAATGCTATGAAAGAATTATCACGGATTTATAGCATAGGACTGCATGGCGTTCAAAAGAATGAGACTGAATCCCGATACTGGAAAGACATGGCCGAAAAAGCCGAAAAGAAACAGAAATGATTTCCTGTTTGTAACAAAGAGGCGGGAGTTTTCCTGCTTTTTTGTTTTTGGGTTCTTCGAAAAGCAGG